>NZ_JBFTQG010000050.1:0-49279 GCF_056398885.1 Cupriavidus sp. 01T418 | reverse complement strand
ATGACCTACCGTGCCCCGCTCAAGGACATGCTGTTCGTGATGAACGAACTGGCCGGCCTTGAGGCCGTCAGCCAGTTGCCCGGCTTCGAGGACGCCACGCCGGAGACGGCGCAGGCGGTGCTCGACGAGGCCGCCAAGTTCAACGAACAAGTGGTGGCGCCGCTCAACCGCATCGGCGACACCGATCCCAGCAGCTGGAAGGACGGCGTGGTCACCACCACGCCCGGCTTCAAGGATGCGTTCCGCCAGTTCGGCGAAGGCGGCTGGCAGGGCGTGCTGCACCCGCAGGAATTCGGCGGCCAGGGCCTGCCCAAGCTGATCGCCACCGCCTGCAACGAGATGCTGAACACSGCCAACCTGTCGTTCGCGCTGTGCCCSCTGCTGACCGATGGTGCCATCGAAGCCTTGCTGACCGCGGGCAGCGACGCGCAGAAGTCCACCWTCCTGCCCAGGCTGATCTCCGGCGAATGGACCGGCACCATGAACCTGACCGAGCCGCAGGCCGGTTCGGACCTGGCCGCCGTGCGCACGCGCGCCGAGCCGCAGGGCGACGGTACCTAYAAGGTGTTCGGCACCAAGATCTTCATCACCTACGGTGAGCACGACATGGCGCRGAACATYGTCCATCTCGTGCTGGCGCGCACGCCGACGGCGCCCGAGGGCGTCAAGGGCATCTCGCTGTTCATCGTGCCCAAGTTCCTGGTGAACGAAGACGGCTCGCTCGGCGCGCGCAACGATGCGCACTGCGTGTCGATCGAGCACAAGCTGGGCATCAAGGCCAGCCCCACCGCCGTGCTGCAGTTCGGCGACCACGGCGGCGCCATCGGCACGCTGGTGGGCGAGGAGAACCGCGGCCTGGAGTACATGTTCATCATGATGAACTCGGCGCGCTTCTCGGTCGGCATGCAGGGGATTGCCGTGTCCGAACGCGCCTACCAGCAGGCGGTGGCCTTTGCCCGCGAGCGCGTGCAAAGCCGGCCGGTCGACGGCTCGGCGCGTGAAGCCGTGACCATCATCCACCACCCGGACGTCAAGCGCATGCTGATGACCATGCGCTCGCTGATCGAAGGCGCGCGCGCGGTGGCATACGTGGCKGCGGCGGCATGCGATACGGCGCACCAGCATCCGGACGACGCGGTGCGCAGGCAGAGCCAGGCCTTCTACGAGTTCATGGTGCCCATCGTCAAGGGCTGGAGCACCGAGCTGTCGATCGATGTCACCAGCCTGGGCGTGCAGGTGCAYGGCGGCATGGGCTTTATCGAGGAAACCGGCGCGGCCCAGCATTATCGCGACGCCCGCATCCTGCCGATCTAYGAAGGCACGACYGCGATCCAGGCCAACGACCTGGTCGGCCGCAAGACCATGCGCGATGGTGGCGCGGCCGCACGCGGCATCTGCGCGCGGATCGCCGAGACCGAGGCGGCGCTGGGCCAGCATGGCGGTGCCGCATTTACCGCGGTGCAGGCGCAACTGGCCAAGGGGCGCGCGGCGCTCGAAGCGGTGGTGGAGTTCGTGGTGGCCAATGCCAAGTCGGACCCGAATGCCGTGTTTGCCGGCAGCGTGCCTTACCTGAAGCTGTGCGGCATCGTGTTCTCCGGATGGCAGCTCGGCCGTGCGATGCTCGCCGCCGACGCGAAGCGTGGYGAGGATCCGTCCTTCAGCGATGCCAAGATCGCGACCGCGCATTTCTTCGCGGAGCACATCCTGTCGCAGGCATCGGGCTTGCGCGATGCGGTCGTGTCGGGCGCGGTGCCGGTCAATGCGCTGAGCGAAGCGCAATTCTGAGATCGTCCCGGTCCATGCATGAAAAGGGCGGCCCCGCGGGGCCGCCCTTTTTTCCTCCAAAAAAAGCGGGAGAGGAGAGCAAGCCGGCGGATGGAATCAATACGTCTCCAGATGCAAGCGCCCATCCTTCTTCAGCGCGGCGCCGACTATCTCCCACGACAACCCCGCCTGTTCCGCGACATCCTTCAACGCCAGCACCACGCCCTCTTCCATGCTCTTCAACCCACAGACGTAGAAGCAGGTGTTGGGATCGGCAAGCAAAGGCCCCAGGTCCGCGGCGCGCTCCCGCATCACGTTCTGCACATAGCGCCTGGGTTGCCCAGGCGTGCGCGAGAAGGCGAAATTGGTATCGATGAAATCCTTGGGCAGGCTCTGCAACGGCCCAAAGTAAGGCAGTTCCTCCTGCGTGCGCGCACCGAAGAACAACATCAGCTTCCCGCCCTCGAACTTGCCTGACTTGCGCAAGCGCCGACGCCATTCCGTCATGGCGCGCATAGGCGCACTGCCCGTGCCAGTGCAGATCATCACGATATTCGAGCGGGGGTGATTCGGCATCAGGAAGCTCGAACCAAACGGCCCGATCACCTCCACCTTGTCGCCCACCTGCAGATCGCACATATAGTTCGACGCCACGCCACGCACCGGATTGCCCTGGTGATCCTCCAGCACCCGCTTGATGGTGAGCGAGATATTGTTGTATCCGGGCCGCTCGCCATTGCGCGCGCTGGCGAGCGAGTACTGCCGCGCATGGTGCGGCCGCCCGCTGGCATCGACACCCGGCGGCACGATGCCGATCGACTGGCCTTCCAGCACCGGGAACGGCGACGTACCGAAATCCAGCACGATGTGGTGCGTGTCGTACTCGCGGCCTACCTCAGTCACGCGTACATTGCCGGTCACGGTAGCGGTGATCGAGCGGGACGCGGCCTTGGCGCCGTAAAGATTGGTGTAGGCGTGCGCGGCGGACCAGGGCGGCACGCTGGCACCATACTGCGCGCTGTCGAATACGTCCTCGCCAGTCACGGCGGCAGGCAGCGACACCGCCGCCGCTTCGAGCACCGGCTCGGCATCCGCCGCCACGCCCTCCGCGGCCAGTTGCTCGGCCGACAATTCGTCTGGCAGCGTGTCCCAGCCAAGTTGCTCCGTCATGCCGTACGCCTTGACGCGCGGCATGGTACGCCAGTTGTCGATCGACCCGGTCGGGCAGGGCGAAATGCAGGCCATGCAGGCGTTGCACTTGTCCGCATCCACCACGTAGTTGCGCGAATCGTGGGTGATGGCCGAGACCGGGCAGGTGGCCTCGCAGGTATTGCAGCGGATGCAGATCTCGGGGTCGATCAGGTGCTGCCTGATGACCTGGATGTCGGACATGTCCATGGCGAACTCCTGGTGATGCGACCCCTGTGGCCGGGGCCTTTTGCCGCGGAGCCGCGGGGCTGGCTCCTGCCTTCTTTCTAGGCTTGCCGCGCTTTAGCTTTAGTTGAAGCGCACGTATTCGAAATCCACCGGCTGGCGGTTGATGCCCATCACCGGCGGCGCGATCCAGCCGGCGAACTTGCCGGGCTCGACCACACGGCCCATCAGGCTGGCCACGAAAGCGCGGTCGGTCTCGCTCGGCAGCCACGTGTCGACGTTGGCCTTCCATTCGGCGTCCGAGATCACCCGGCCGTCCGGCGAGATCTTCACGCCGGAGAGTGCGCCGATATTGCGGTGGAAAGCCTTGTGCGGCACCTTCAGGCGGAACGGGATGCCGGCCTTGTCGAGGACCCGGTTCCAGCGCTCCACACCGGCAACGCTATCCTTGATGTAATCGTCGCGCAAGACTTCGTTGAGCGCGTTGAGCATCGGCACTTCCTTCTCGATCAGCTGGCCGCCGGTGGCCTGCAGGACCTTGTAGGTCTGGCCCTTGAGCACGTGATCGTCGGCTCGCTTGCCTTCCTCGTAGCGGCCCTTGAGGCCCGTGCTGTAGAAAGTGGCGGCGTTGCTCGACTCGTCCGCGCCGAACAGGTCGATAGTCACGCTGTAGTGGAAGTTGAGGTAGCGCTGGATGGTGGGCAGGTCGATCACGCCGGCGGCGCGCAGCCTGGCGGGATCGTCGGTCTTCAGCTCGTTCATCACCTGGCAGGTGCGCTGGATCACGCGCGACACGCCACTCTCGCCGACGAACATGTGATGCGCTTCCTCGGTCAGCATGAACCGGGTCGTGCGGGCGAGCGGATCGAAGGCGCTTTCGGCCAGCGCGCACAGCTGGAACTTGCCGTCGCGGTCGGTGAAGTAGGTGAACATGAAGAACGACAGCCAGTCCGGGGTCTCTTCATTGAACGCCTGCAGGATGCGCGGGTTGTCCTGCTGGCCGCTGCGGCGCTCCAGCAGCGCTTCGCCCTCTTCGCGGCCGTCGCGACCGAAGTACTTGTGCAGCAGGTAGACCATGGCCCACAGGTGGCGGCCTTCTTCCACGTTGACCTGGAACAGGTTGCGCAGGTCGTACATGCTGGGCGCGGTCAGGCCGAGGTGACGCTGCTGCTCCACCGATGCGGGTTCCGTATCGCCTTGCGTCACGATGATGCGGCGCAGGTTGGCGCGGTATTCGCCGGGCACATCCTGCCAGGCGTCCTCGCCCTTGTGGTCGCCGAAATGGATCTTGCGGTTGGCCTCGGCGGGATTCAGGAAGATGCCCCAGCGGTAGTCCGGCATCTTCACGTGCCCGAAATGCGCCCAGCCCTGCGGGTCGACGCTGATGGCGGTGCGCAGGTAGATGTCGAAGTTCTGCGAGCCGTCCGGACCCATGTCGTTCCACCAGCTCAGGTAGTTGGGCTGCCATTGCTCCAGCGCGCGCTGCAGGGTGCGGTCTTCGCTGAGGTTGACGTTGTTGGGGATCTTGTCGCTGTAGTTGATGCTGGACATCATGGTCTCCGAGGCTGGCTATGCGTGGGTGCAGAGAGTGCGATTCCGGGTGCGGCGCTCCACCTGGACACGCGCCGCACGACGATGCTTTGACTACGGAACAACGTCAGACGCGGTTCCAGTCGAATGCGGCCTTGTCGCCCTTGCCGTAGACCTTGAGCGCGCCCTTTTCGCCAACGGCGTTGGGACGCTGGAAGATCCAGTTCTGCCAGGCGGTCAGGCGCCCGAAGATGCGGGTGAACATGTTCTCCTGGCCGTTGAAGCGCAGGTTGGCTTCCATGCCGGTCAGGGCATCGGGGGACATGGACGCGCGCTCTTCCAGCGCGATGCGCACTTCATCGGTCCAGTCGATGTCGTCCGGATTGGCGGTGACCAGGCCAAGCGCGAAGGCGGCATCGGCATCGAGCGGCTGGCCGGCCTTGGCGCGTACCGCGTCCAGCGCGGGTTGCTCGTCGTAGAAGCGGCGGCCCAGGCGGCTTTGTCCCGTCACCATCGGGTACAGCCCGAAGTTGGTCTCGGCCACGGTGATCTTCGGGGCGCGCGCTGCGTCGTCCGGCAGCGCCAGGTGGTAGCTGCGGTCGCAGGCCAGGGCGAGTTCGAGGAAGGTGCCTGAAAAGCACGAGCCCGGCTCGATCAGCGCGAACAGGCTGCGCGAGGACACATCGAACCGCGAGAAAGTGCGGCGCAGCAGGCCGATGGTCTCGCGCACCAGCCAGTGATCCTTGTTGGCGAGCAGCGTGGCGTCCATCGCCAGCACGTTGGCGGCGTCGCCTTCCGTCTTGATCAGCCAGGTACCGATGTCGAGCTCGTTGGTGCGCATCGACAGGATGGCGTCCTCCAGTTCGCGCGCCAGTTGCAGCGGATACCAGGCGGCGCCGGCCTCGGCGATGGCGCCGACGCTTTGCGGCTGCGGGCCCGACGGCGCCTTGACGGTGAAGGTGGCTTTGCGGCCGGCGCGGTCGATCTCGACGGTGACATGGGTGTAGCGCAAGGCATCGCTCTCCACGCTGCGCTTGACCGGGGTCAGCGTCACACCGCCGGCAGCGGCCGGGCGGTCGCTCTGCGCGGCCAGGGCCAGCGCGCGCTCCTGCACTTTCTGCGCGAACACGGCGGGCTTGGCGATATCGTCCACCAGCCGCCAGTCCTTGGCGCGCTGGCCACGCACGCCTTCGGTGGTGGTGCAGAAGATATCGGCGAGGTCGTGGCGCACGTGGCGCTTGTCGGTCACGCGGGTCAGGCCCCCGGTGCCGGGCAGCACGCCCAGCAGCGGCACTTCGGGCAGGCTGACGGCGGAAGAGCGGTCGTCGACCAGGATGATCTCGTCGCAAGCCAGGGCCAGTTCATAGCCGCCGCCCGCGCAGGCGCCGTTGACCGCGGCGAGGAACTTCAGGCCGCTGTGCCTGGAGGAGTCCTCCAGCCCGTTGCGCGTTTCGTTGGTGAACTTGCAGAAGTTCACCTTCCAGGCATGGCTGCTGACGCCCAGCATGAAGATATTGGCGCCTGAGCAGAACACCTTGTCCTTCCCGCTGGTGAGCACCACGGTGCGCACCTCGGGATGCTCGAAGCGGATGCGGTTGACGGCATCGTTGAGTTCGATATCGACGCCGAGGTCGTAGCTGTTGAGCTTGAGCTTGTAGCCGGGACGCAGGCCGGCGTTCTCATCGATGTCCACCGCCAGCGTCGCAACGGGACCGTCGAATGTCAGCTTCAGGTGCTTGTATTGGGACGGGTCGGTCTGGTAGTCGACGCGGGGGGCGGTGGTCATGCGTGTCTCCTCAGCGATGAAGCACAATAGTGCATTGGTCGTGATTCAGTAAACGCACTATAGTTCATGCACTGGATTTCCGTCAAGCAGTATTGTGCATCAGACTGTTGAGAAGCTCAGAGCGGCAGTTGTAAGGCGTAACGCACCCGCTCCCTGAGTGCGAGATAGGTCGGTTCGAGCGACTCCGCACTGGTGTCCACGGAGAAATCCGCCTTGGAGTAGAAGGCCGCGCGGCCTCCGGTCTCGGCGCTGCCGCCGTTGCCGTTGCCTTGCGCGGCATCGGCATCGGCATCGGCAGCGCGACCATCCAGGGAGTCCCGCGCTAGCCCGGGTAACCCGGTTAACCCGGTTAACCCGGTTAACCCGGAATCATGCAATATAGTGCTTGACATGATTTGGTGACGGCCCTATGTTTCATTTATGCACAATAATGCATGAAACGCGGGTATGCAACCCGGCCAAGCCTAACGGAGCGTCTTTCATGTCCCCCACCGATTTCCGCGCGCAGATGGCGCGGCTCACGGCCCGCATTGCCGGCCGTCCTCTCGATGCCGCCCTGGATGCCTGGCTCAACGCCGAGCATGGCGTCGGCAGCACTACCTATGGCGAACTGAAGAACGCCTGCGAGACCGGCGTGGCCGAGGGCTGGCTGTGCGACCGCGAAGGCGGTGGCATCCGCTATGGCCGCATCTTCAAGCCGGCCGCCGACCTGCATGGCTTCTCGGTCGATGTGGTTGACATGAAAGACATCGCCGGCCCGCATCACACCCATCCCAATGGCGAGATCGACCTGATCATGCCGATCGACGCCGAGGCCGAATTCGATGGCCGCCCGGCTGGCTGGCTGGTCTGCCCGCCGGGCAGCGCGCACCGGCCCACCGTCAGCCATGGCCGCGCGCTCGTCCTCTACCTGCTGCCCGAAGGCCGCATCGACTTCACCCGCTGAGATCCGCCACATGACCGAATTGCTATCCAACTATCTCGGCGGCCGCTGGCAAGCCGGCACCGGCACTGGCGCGACGCTGTACGACCCGGTGCTCGGCAATGCACTGGTGCGCGTCGATGCCACCGGGATCGACCTCGCGTCGGGCTTTGCCTTCGCGCGGGAGCAAGGCGGTGCCGCATTGCGTGCCTTGACCTATCGCGAGCGCGCCGCCATGCTCGGTGCCGTCCTGAAGATCCTGCAAGCCAGCCGCGATGCCTATTACGAGATCGCCAGCGCTAACAGCGGCACTGTGCACAACGATTCCGCCGTCGATATCGATGGCGGAATCTTCACCCTCGGCACCTATGCGAAGCTCGGCGAATCGCTGGGCGACCGGCGCTACCTGAGCGACGGCGACGCCGCGCGCCTCGGCAAGGATCCGCTCTTCCAGTCGCGGCACGTGCTGGTGCCCACGCGCGGCGTGGCGCTCCTTATCAATGCCTTCAACTTCCCGAGCTGGGGCTTGTGGGAGAAAGCCGCGCCCGCGCTGCTGTCGGGCGTGCCCGTGATCGTGAAGCCGGCGACGGCCACCGCCTGGCTGACCCAGCGCATGGTCAGGGATGTGGTGGAGGCCGGCGTGTTGCCGCCGGGCGCGCTGTCGGTAGTGTGCGGCAGCCCGTCCGGACTCCTCGACCAGTTGCAGCCGTTCGACGTGGTCTCCTTCACCGGCTCGGCCGCGACCGCCGCGCTGATCCGCTCGCATGCAGCGGTCGCGCAGCGTTCGGTGCGCGCCAATATCGAGGCCGACAGCGTCAACTCGGCCCTGCTGCTGCCCGGCGAGGCCGCGGGCAGCGAAGCGCTCGATCTGCTGGCCAGGGAAGCCGCGCGGGAAATGACCGTCAAGTCGGGGCAGAAATGCACGGCCATCCGCCGCATCTTCGTGCCCGAGGCTTTGTACGATGCTGCCGCCGAGGCCATCGGCGCGCGCCTGCGCAAGGTGACGGTGGGCAATCCCCGCAACGCGTCCGTGCGCATGGGCGCGCTCGTCAGCCGGGCGCAACTCGCGTCCGTGCGCGAAGGGCTGGACTATCTGCAAGCCCGGACCGAAGTGCTGCACGACGGCGCCACGCACGCACTGGTCGATGCCGATCCGGCCGTGGCCTGCTGCGTCGGCCCCACGCTGCTCGGCGCGCGCGACGCCAACGCCGCGGATCGCGTCCATGACACCGAGGTATTCGGCCCCGTGGCCACGCTGCTGCCATACCGCGACGGCGCCCACGCGCTGGCCCTGGTGCGCCGCGGCCAGGGCTCGCTGGTGGCATCGCTGTATGGCAGCGATCCCGCGGCACTGTCTGCCACCGCTGTCGAGCTGGCGGACAGCCACGGCCGCGTCCACGTGATCTCCCCGGAGGTGGCCCAGTTGCAAACCGGCCACGGCAACGTCATGCCGCAGTCGCTGCATGGTGGCCCCGGCCGCGCCGGTGGCGGCGAGGAACTGGGTGGCTTGCGCGCGTTGAACTTCTATCATCGGCGCAGCGCCGTGCAGGCCAGCACCAACGTGCTGGATCGCCTGTAGACGGTCGCCGCGCGCCGCCAGCGAAATCAATAGACCACCGATACGGGGAGACAAGCATGACAGCCGAACCACAAGTCCAGCCGCCGGGAACGCCGTTCAATTTTGCCCAGCACCTGATCGCGTGCAATGCGCAGCGGCCCGGCAAGGTCGCCTATATCGACGACCATGGCCGCATGACTTACGGCCAGTTGGCCGACCGCATCCGCCGGCTCGCCGCCGCGCTGCAAGCGAGCGGCATTCACCGCGAAGAGCGCGTGCTGTTGCTGATGCACGATGGCAACGACTGGCCCGTGTGCTTCCTCGGCGCGATGTACGCCGGCATCGTGCCGGTGGCGGTCAATACGCTGCTGACCGCCGAGGACTACGCCTATATGTTGCGGCACAGCCGCGCGCAGGCCGTGCTGGCATCGGGCGCGCTGCTGCCGGTGCTGCAGGAGGCCATGGCCCATGGTGGCCATGAAGTGGGGCGCGTGATCGTCTCCCGGCCAGCCGGCGCGCTTGCCGACGGCATGATCGCGCTCGATGCGCTGATCGATAGCCACGCGCCGCTGGCGGCGCCGGCCGGCACCGGCCCCGACGACCCTGGCTTCTGGCTCTACTCGTCGGGCTCCACCGGGCGTCCCAAGGGCGTGCTGCACAGCCAGGGCAATCCTTACTGGACCGCCGAGCTTTATGCAAAGCCCATCCTCTCGCTGGGCGAGAGCGACACCTGCTTCTCGGCGGCCAAGCTGTACTTTGCCTACGGGCTTGGCAATGGCCTGACCTTCCCGCTCAGCGTGGGCGCCACGGTGGTGCTGATGGCCGAGCGGCCAACGCCGGAAGCCACCTTCAAGCGCTGGCTGGAAAACCAGCCGACCGTGTTCTTCGGCGCGCCGACCGGCTACGCCGGGATGCTCGCCGCGCCTGGTCTGCCGGCACGCAAGCAGGTTGCACTGCGCCTGTGTTCGTCCGCCGGCGAGGCCCTGCCGGCCGAAATTGGCGAGCGTTTCACCGCGCACTTCGGCTGCGAGATCATCGACGGCATCGGCTCGACGGAAATGCTGCATATCTTCCTGTCCAACCGTCCCGGGCAAGTGCGCTACGGCACCACTGGCTGGCCGGTGCCCGGGTACGCGGTCGAACTGCGCGACGAAGACGGCCGCGCCGTGCCCGACGGCGACGTCGGCGACCTCTATATCCAGGGCCCGAGCGCGGCGCTGATGTACTGGGGCAACCGCGAGAAATCGCGCGAGACCTTTCGTGGCGGGTGGACCAAGAGCGGCGACAAGTACGTGCGCAACGCTGACGGCAGCTACAGCTACGCCGGCCGCAGCGACGACATGCTCAAGGTCAGCGGCATCTATGTCTCCCCCTTCGAGGTGGAATCCACGCTGATGGTGCACCCGTCGGTGCTGGAAGCCGCCGTGATCGGCGTGCCCGACGAGGCGGGCCTCACCAAGACCAAGGCGTTCGTGGTGCTCAAGCCCGGCGCGCAGGTGAGCGAGGCGGAGTTGAAGGCGTTTGTCAAGGAACGGCTGGCGCCGTACAAATACCCTCGCATCATCGCGTTCATGGAAACGCTGCCGAAGACGGCCACGGGCAAGATCCAGCGTTTCAGGCTGCGTGAGCTCGAGGGCGTGCCGGCCTGATACGTCGCACCTGCAATCGATAAACGGCAATCATTGACAATCGCATGCATGATTTCTGCAAGCGATTGTCAAATCCCGTTTATTACTAATTTATGACGGGGGTTAGCTTACATTTACATTACAAGACATGTTTAATTTCTTGATCTGGCGGGCGCGTCTTCTTTATCCGTTGCCGTATGATTGAGCCTCATCGAAATCGGCGTACGCAGAATACGGCGATAAGCAGCGGGGGGCCATGCAGATGATTTCCCGGTTCGCCGGCCAGTAGTCACCGAAGGCTACCAGCCATCAGGGAAACTGCGGAAACTGCGGAAACTGCATTGCGCAACAAGGCTATCCCGAGTTCCGGTACGTAAGTCGCCACAAGGGTCAAACACAAACATGAAACGTGCTGCTCTGCTTGCCACGCCGTTCGCCTTGTTGCTTCTGATCGTGCTGGTATCGTCGGGAGCCATGCCGCGCAGCGCCCATGTCATCCATGAGGGATCCCTGTTTATCTGCGATGCCGGCGCGCTCTTCGGCATTTTCTATATGGTGTCGGCGGGTATCCTTGTCCGGCGGTTCTTCGCTCGCGCGCCCGCGGAGCCGGATAGCTTTCCGCCGGTTACCGTCATCAAGCCGCTCCGTGGCAACGAACGGATGCTGCTCGAAAACCTGTCGAGCTTCTGCCAGCAGGACTATCCATGCGCCGTTCAATTCCTGTTCGGAGTGCAAGACCCGGACGATCCCGCGCTGGAAGTATTGAATCAGCTTCGCCTTCTGCACCCTCGTGCTCATATCACCGTGGTGAGCGATTCCCGGTTATACGGGCCCAACCGCAAGATAAGCAACATTCTCAATATGCTGCCGCTGGCACAACATGACGTGCTGGTGTTCGCGGATAGCGATGTCGGTGTCGACCCGGCTTATCTTCGCCACGTTGTGGGCGAATTGCAGAAGCCGCGCGTGGGACTCGTGACCTGTCTCTACCGAGGGCAGCCCGACCCTGGCTTCTGGCCCCGGCTATCGGCAATGGCTACCAACTATCATTTTGTTCCGGGTGTGGTGACCGGCCTCGCGCTCGGGCTTGCGCGCCCATGCTTTGGCCAGACCATCGCAACCCGCAGGGCGACCGTGGAAAAGATCGGTGGTTTCCTGCAATTTGCGCATCACCTGGCCGAAGATCATGCCATCGGCAAAGCGGTACGGGAGGCAGGCGAGAAAGTCGCCATCCCGCCACTTGTTGTCACGCACGCGTGTGTCGAGACCGACGCCACCAAACTGATCGCACACGAATTGCGCTGGAGCCGCACGATTCGGACCATCGACCCGGTTGGGCATCTGGGCTCAGTGCTGACCTATCCTCTGATCTTCGCCGCGCTCGCCGTACTCGATTCCAGCGGCTCGGCCTGGTCATTGGCGCTGGTGCTGGCAGCGGTGCTGGCAAGGCTCCTGCTGAAGTGGCAGATCGACCGTGCCATGCGCCAGCCATGCCGGCACGCCTGGATGCTGCCGCTGTGGGATGTCTTCTCCTTCTGTATCTTCGTAGTCAGCTTTTTCTCCAGACGCGTGGTCTGGCGCGGATTCAGCTTCGAGGTCAGTGGTAGTGGCCTGCTGCATCCGGTCAAAAAGAACTGATACTCGCATCATGAGGTATCTCGGTTCTATCACAGCCTTCATTGGCCTGGTGGCGGCGCTCTGGCTCGTCTGGCATGAAAACCCCGGCCAGGTGTTCTCCCTGATGCATGCAGCGGGTGGCGGACTTGTTCTCGCCGGGCTTGCGCATCTGTTTCCCATGCTGTTCAACGCGTGCGATTGGCAAACCCTGCTTCCGGAAGCGAAGCGGCCAGGACTTGGCCCGATGCTGCGCCTGGTCTGGATTCGTGAGTCGGTGAACGGCTTGCTGCCCGTCGCACGTGTGGGGGGCGAGATTGTCTCGTTCCGGCTGATGCGGCACTGGGGACTACGTGCATCGACAGCCTCGGCGAGCATGATCGTCGATATGCAACTGACCCTGATAAGCCAACTGATTTTTACCATGGTTGGGATCGGCGTCCTGTTGACGGCACACTCTGACTCGAAAGCCCTCCAGCTCGCCGGCAATCTCGCCTGGGGCGTAGTGGCGCTCCTGCCGCTGCTGGTGCTGTTTGCCTTGGTGCAGCACGCGAGTCCGTTTGAACGGCTCGGCCGCGTGCTCAGCAGGATGACCAGCGGCAAACTTGCTGCGCTGACCGGTCAGTCGGCAAGGATCGATCAGTCGATCAAGCTGATCTGGCGCCGCCGAGCCGTCATCGCTCGCTATTTGTTCTTCTGGCAGCCGCTTCAGTACGTTGCGACTGCGCTGGAGCTATGGCTAGCCCTGTATTTCCTTGGGGCACAGGTGAGCATTTTGGATGCCCTGGTGCTCGAAGCCCTGATTCAGGCACTCAGCAGCGCGGCATTTTTCGTACCTGCGGCAATTGGGGTTCAGGAAGGGGGATTCGTCCTGATAGGCGCCGCGCTGGGTCTCGATCCCGCGACTTGCATTGCGCTGGCCGGCGCCCGTCGCATCCGCGACCTGATTATTTTCATCCCCGGGCTGCTTGCCTGGCAAATCTCGGAATCGCGCAGCCGCCCTAGCCGGCTTCGCCCTTGATGCATTCTGCGACGATTCGGAACAGCCCAGAATGCATGCCAGGTCCCACAGATCCGCCGCGCTTTGCTTGTGCTCCGCGTTGCTCGGTGTCCTGAGCACTCCAGCCTACGCAGTGCTACCGGATGAAATCCAGGTCTACACCGGCGATATCAACGCGCCGGGCGAGTTCGGACTCGAACTGCATCTCAACACCACGCCAAGCGGCCATTCGCAGCCGTCCTATCCCGGCGAAGTCACGACGCCGCACGCATGGCGCGCGACCGCCGAATTCTCTTATGGGCTGGCGCCTGCCTGGGAGCTTGGGCTCTACATCCCCACCATGCTCTCACGTGACAACAGCTACTACGTGACCGGACCCAAGATTCGCGTGAAATGGATGCCTATCCGCACTGTCGATGGCGCTGGATACTTCGCTGGCGCGAACGTTGAACTCGCACGCGTTGGTCAGAAATTCGAGAGCGCGACCAAGACCCTGGAGCTGCGGCCAATCATCGGTTATCAGGACAAGACTTGGCTCTTTGCCTTTAACCCCGTGCTGGGATGGGATCTTGCCGGCCCGGACAAAATCGGCGTACCTGGCGCAACCCCTAGCTTCAAGGCGGCCCGGACGGTATTGCCGGGGTTACGCGTGGGCGCCGAATATTATATGGATCTGGGCCGCCTCAATCATCTTGAGACCGGACCAGGGCAAGCGCAAACCGTCTACCTGGCATTCGACGTGAATCGCGGCCCGCTCGTCTTTAATTTTGGCATCGGTCGCGGGCTATCGCAGGCAGCGGACCGCTGGACGCTGAAGTGGATCTTCGAAATACCTTTTTTCTAGGCAGCTGGGCCGGAAAAGACCTCGCCAGGCTGGTGGGGAACGAGTGCACGCGAACCTGCGCACCGCAATGTGCGGCGACAGACATCCAGCAGCCGACCCCGCCTGTAAACTCGGCGCTGTACGTGAGGGGCCCCTGGGCGCCGTACTTTGGCCTCGCCATGCCCCTTCCCGAACTGGCGAGGCACCTTTCTTCCGCGTTCTCCGGCACCACCGCTCACCGGGCCAGCCGCGCCCCCGGCCACACCCGCACAACCAGCGCCCCGATCGCCGTCGCCGTGGACAACCCCGTGACGGCCATCCAGCCCCATCGCGCCAGCATCAGGCTGCCGAGCGCGGCGCCGGCCGCCATCCCCACGAACATACCCACGAACAGCACCGCGTTCAGGCGGCTGCGTGCGCCGGGCTCGATACCGTAGACAATGGTCTGGTGCGCGACCAGCGTGACCTGCACGCCGAGGTCAAAGCCCAGCGCGCTGGCCGCGATCAGCCATAGCCGTGCGTGCGGCGCCAGCAATGGCGAGATCAGCATCCCTGCGAACGAGACCGCTGCCAGTGCGGCGCCAAGGCGCGTGACCAGCTCGGGGCCCTTGCGGTCGGCGAGCCGGCCGGCCAGCGGTGCGGCGAGCGCGCCGGCGGCGCCGGCCAGGCCGAATGCGCCCGCTGCCGCGCTGCCCAGGTGAAACGGCGCGCCATGCAGCATGACGGCCAGCGTCGACCAGAACGCGCTGAAACCGATCGACAGCAGCCCCTGCGACAGGGTAGCCCGGCGCAAGGCACCGTGCTTGCGCCACAGCTTGGCCAGCGAGCCCAGCAGCGCGCTATACGACAGATGCGTGGTGGGCTTGAAGCGCGGCAGGCCGCGCCATGCCACCGCGCCGATCAGCGCGATGCTGGCTGCCGCGATCACGAACATGATCCTCCAGCCGAAATGTTCCGCCACAAAGCCGCTGAGCACGCGCGAGAGCAGGATGCCGAGCAGCAAGCCCGTCATCACCGTGCCGACGACCTTGCCCCGGTGCGACTCCGGTGCCAGCGTGGCGGCAGCCGGCACGATATCCTGTGCCATCGTGGCAGCCAGGCCGATCGCCAGGCTGGTGACCAGCAGCAGACCGATGCCGCTGGCAGCGCCACTGGCCAGCAGCGCAACGCTCAGCACGGCGGCCTTGGCCACGATGATGCGGCGGCGGTCGTAGCGGTCGCCGAGCGGGGCCAGCAGCAGGATGCCCAGCGCGTAACCCAGCTGCGTGAGCGTGGGAATCAGCCCCACCGCCGAGCCGGAAGCACCGATGTCCGAACCCAGCACGCCGAGCATGGGCTGGCTGTAGTAGAGCGATGCCACCGCAAGGCCCGCGGCGGCGGCAAGGAGCAGCACCAGCCTCGCCGGCAAGCCGGTGGCGGGTGCCTCGACTGCCGCGGCCATGGCCGGCTGCGGCGTAGCGCTTGCATGCGCAACTCGAATGGAAGACATGGCATAAACCCTGGATCGACAATGAGACTGCAGTTTGACTGCCCACCCGGCTGCACGGTAGTACTACACTTCGCACAATGACTATACGCCCGACGTATGACCGACGTGAAACCTGCCTCCCCCGCCACGCCAGCGCCCACTTCGACCGACCGCATCGAACTGATGCAGACCTTCGTGCGGATCGTCGAAGCCGGCAGCCTCTCGGCGGCGGCCGCACAGATGAACACCACCCAGCCCACCGTGAGCCGCCGCCTGCAGATGCTGGAGCGCTCGCTGGGCCTGCGCTTGCTGCAACGCTCCACGCATGCGATGAAGCTCACCGAGGATGGCGAGCGCTGCTTCGAGCGCGCCAAGGAGCTGGTAGCGGGCTGGGAGGCGTTCGAGTCGGACTTGCGGGGAGCCAGCGATGAGCCGTCAGGCACGCTGCGGGTCGTCGTGCCGCACGCGTTCGGCCAGCAGCAACTGGTCGGGCCGCTGGCCGAATTCCTGCGCCGTCACCCGCGGGTGACGGTCGAGTGGCTGCTGCACGACCGGACCCCGGACTTCATCGGCGAAGGCATCGATTGCGCCATTCATGTGGGCGAGGTCAGCGATCCGTCCGTCGTCGCAATCCGGCTTTCCGAGGTGCCGCGCATCGTGGTCGCGGCGCCATCGGTACTGGAAAACAGGGCGATGCCCGCGCACCCGAACGAGCTTGCCAGCCTGCCCTGGCTGTCACTGCGCACCTTCTACCGCAACGAAGTCACGCTCACCCATGCGGCCACGGGCGAGACCCAGCGGCTTGCCTTGCGCCCGCGCGTCGGCACCGACAGCCTGTATGCGCTGCGCAGTGCCGCGGTCATGGGCCTGGGCGTGTGCGTGGCGTCGGCCTGGCTGCTGACGGACGATATCGCGCAGGGCCGGCTGCTTCACCTGGTGCCGCAGTGGCAGGCCCCATCGCTGCCGATGCAGTTGATCTACCCCTATGCGAGCTTCTATCCTGCCAAGCTGCGGCGCTTCGTGGAGACGATGCGGCAGACGGTGCCGGCGACCACGGCGGGTGGGGGTGAAGGTCTTTGACTTCAACTTCAAATTTTTGAAGTCAGGCAGTCAAGGCTACCCCCCAATCCTCAAACCCCGTCCGGAACCCTCTCCAGATCCCGCATCCAGACAACAGACTCCGAATCACTAGGCGCCCGCCAGTCCCCCCGCGGCGACAACGATCCACCCGACCCCACCTTTGGCCCATTCGGCACGCAAGACCGCTTGAACTGGCTGGTCCGGAAAAACCTGTCAAGAAAGATCCCGAGGTTGCGCTTGATGTCCGCTACCTTGTACTCATTGCGCGCAACATGCAGCCCCTCGGGCCAGTTCCCCTTGTCGCGGTCGCCCCATGCGCTCATGGCAAGGAACGCGATCTTGCTCGGCGTAAATCCAAATCGCAACGTGTAGTACAGATTGAAATCCTGCAGCTCATACGGACCGATGAAATTCTCGGTCTTCTGCTGGGGCGCGTCGGCCGCGTCGCCCGGTACCAGCTCGGGACTGATTTCCGTCCCAAGCACGTCGAGCAATACGTCCGACCCCGCATCGCCGATCTGTCCCGTTTCCGCTACCCAGCGGACCAGATGCGAGATCAGCGTCTTCGGCACGCTGCCGTTCACGTTGTAATGCGACATGTGATCGCCAACGCCGTAGGTACACCAGCCGAGTGCCAGCTCGCTGAGGTCGCCCGTGCCGATCACGATGGCGTGGCTGGAGTTGGCGAAGCGGAACAGGTGGTTGGTGCGCTCGCCCGCCTGCACGTTCTCGAACGTCACGTCGTACACGCGCTTTCCTGACGCATACGGGTGGCCGAGGTCCTTGAGCATTTCGATGCAGCTCGGCCGGATATCGATCTCCTTCGACACGCAGCCCACCACTTCCATCAGCTTGCGCGCCTGGAGCAGCGTGCGGTCGCTGGTGGCAAAGCCGGGCATGGTGATACCGAGGATATTGGTGCGCGGCAGCTTCAGCCGGTCCATGGCCTTCGCGCAGACGAGCAGGGCGTGCGTTGAGTCCAGTCCGCCGGAGACCCCGATCACCACCTTGGAGATGCCGCTGGCCGACAAGCGCTGGACCAGCGCCTGCACCTGGATGTTGTAGACCTCGCTGCAACGCTCGTCCCGGCGCCGGGCGTCGGACGGCACGTAGGGGAATCGTTCGACCGTGCGGCGCAGCGGCAAGGCCTCGTCCACTGGCCTGTCGAGCGTGAACGGAATCACCTTGAACTTCGCGACCTCCGCGCCATGGCGCCGCACCGAATGGCCAAAGGTGGTCTGGTGCATCCGCTCGCGCGACAGGCGCTCCAGGTCGACGTCGGCAAAGGTCAGGTGCGAGCTGTCCGCGAAGCGCTCGGACTCGGCCAGCAGTTCGCCGTTCTCATAGATCAGCGCCTGCCCGTCCCATGCCAGATCGGTGGATGACTCGCCCTTGCCCGCCGAGCTGTAGAGGTAGGCCGCCAGGCAACGTGCCGACTGCTGGCTGACCAGCTGATGCCGATAGCCGGACTTGCCGACCACAATGTTGGATGCCGACAGGTTCACCAGCACGGTAGCGCCCGCCAGCGCCGCGAACGACGACGGGGGAATCGGCACCCAGACGTCTTCGCAGATCTCCACGTGGAAACGGAAAGATGGAATGTCGCGCGCTTCGAACAGCAAGCCCGCGCCAAACGGCACCTTGTTCCCGTCCAGCAGCACTTCGCTGGCCGCCGCGCTGTCCGCCGGGCTGAATTGCCGCGCCTCGTAGAACTCCCAGTAATTCGGCAGGTAGGTCTTCGGGACGACGCCAAGCACCTGCCCGCCGGCAACCACCGCCGCGCAGTTGAACAGTTGGTGTTCGACCCGCAGCGGCAGCCCCACCACCAGCGTGGTGGCGATGGTCCTGGAGGCAGCCGCGATCTCCGCCAGGGCTGCCTCGCACGCGTCGAGCAAGGCGCGCTGGTGAAACAGGTCGTCGCAGGTATAGGCGGACAAGCCGAGTTCCGGGAAGGCCACCAGCGCCGCGCCCTGACTGGCGGCATCCCTGGCCAGGGCGATGGTCTGGGCTGCGTTGAAGGCTGGGTCGGCGACGCGGCAGACAGGCACACCCACGGCCACGCGGGCGAAACCATGGGAATAGATGTTCAGGAACTTGTTCGTCATGTCACTCATGTCAGTCATGTCAGTCGTCCTTGCGCTCCGCGGCGCAGCGGTCCGGCGCAAGCCAGCCGCTGGAGCGGGTTGTGCGGTGCATGTCGCAATTCTACGATGCGCATCCTGCCGGCGCAGAAGTCTGTCGGCAGGCGCGGGGCGGCCCGGCGTACCAGTCCGCGATCAGCCTGCGGGTTGCGTTCAGGTATCTGCGGGGGCGCGGGCGAGCCGATGGCTACGATCCCGCCAGGAACCTGCTGGAAGAATTGACATCCTTATATGAACACCGCCCGGAAGGGGATTCCTGCGGCGCTACGCGATGCGTTGTGCAGTCGCTTCGGCGGGTTCCTGCTTCGCCGGCGCTGAAGCGCTCATGCTGGCGCAGATGCATCATTTCCGGTCGTCTGCGCTGCGCCTCGTCGGGATCGCTTGGGTCACCTTTCGTGGCGGCCAGCCTAATCGCTGGCCTCACTGGCCTCGCTGGCCTTGCCGGAGCTGAGCAAATCGGCGATCGTCGTCGCCGCGGCCGGCGCGAACTGCAACACGCACGTGCGCGTCAGCGCCAGCGTGTACGAGAACGCCATGGCGCGGTCCTCGAACGTGCGGCCGAGCATGAAATGCGCGGCGGGCACCTGGCCGTCGGCTAGCTTCGACAGGCGCACGAGCGCTCCCCACCGGCTGTCCGCCACTTGCAGGATATCCACTTCAATGGCGTATCCCGCCTCGATATACGTCCTGGCAGGTCCTGCCAGCCGGCGGTCCGGTTTGTCGGGCACCATCTCTCGCTCCTCCGCGATTCAGGTCATACATGACAGCGCCGCGCACGCAGGGCATGCGCGTCACCACCAGCCCATGGCGGCGCGACTTCGGCCGTTTTCTCGATGCCGGCCTCTTTCGCCGCGGCCTCCAAGCCGGCGATCTTGTTCGCGCGGCTGACGGAGCGCCCGGCGGGCATGACGAACGCGATGCGCCGGGCCAAGCGCGATCAGGTGCGAGGCGGCCAGCAGGCCCAGCTTTCGAACGTGGTGGGATTGAGCCGCCCGGGGCGTGGCAAGCAGGTATTAAGCGCTTCAGTAAAACGATTTACCAAAACGATTTAGGTGATCATAAGTGAGTGGAAGCCAAATGCAAGCGCGGCGCGTGGGCAGGGCAGTGGGAGGCACATGGCGGAAATCCGACGCTGCCGGAAATTCAAGAGCAAGACACGGAGTGATACGCGCCCGGGGCGCGCCTAAAGTTCGTTCCATCGACCCAAACCGCAAAAGGCCAGCAACATGACCGCAATCCACGCAGCCGCAACCCGCAGTGCGAATTCAGTCGACCAGGAAGCCACCGGCCCGTGCGTGGAAACACTGGACTGGGACGCCATCGCCCAGGAACTGGACACGCACGGTTACGCGATCATCAAGGACCTCCTCACGCCGCACGCATGCGACGCGCTGGCAGCCCTCTACGCCCGCGACATCCTCTTCCGCTCCCGTGTGGTGATGAGCCGCCACGGCTTCGGCCGAGGCGAATACAAATACTTCGGCTACCCCTTGCCGGATCTCATCGAACGCCTGCGTGGCGCGCTATATCCCCACCTCGTCCCGGTAGCCAACCACTGGAACCAGAGCATGGGCATCGACACCCGCTACCCCGCCCGCCACGCCGATTTCCTGAAACGCTGCCACGCTGCCGGCCAGATACGCCCTACCCCGCTGATCCTCCAATACGGCCCGGACGACTACAACTGCCTGCACCAGGACCTGTACGGCGTACACGTCTTCCCGCTCCAGGTGGCAATCCTGCTCTCCGAGCCGGGCCGGGACTTTACCGGCGGTGAGTTCGTACTGACGGAGCAGCGCCCGCGCATGCAGTCGCGCGCCGAGGTGGTGCCGCTGCACAAAGGCGACGCGGTGGTGTTCGCGGTCAACCAGCGCCCGGTGCAGGGCACCCGCGGCAGCTACCGGGTCAAGCTGCGCCACGGCGTCAGCCGCCTGCGCTCGGGCCAGCGGCATACCGTGGGCATCATCTTCCATGACGCGATCTAGATCCCAGTAGATCACCGTAGTTACATGTAATTCCATGTAGTTCCTGGCATCTGCAACGCGGCAATCACCCGCCGAATTCGACCGCAAGACCCGGAGTGCGCGATCCGCTTCGCCGGCTTACAGTAAAACCATGAAACGCAACCGAACCTCTGGCAGAAGGACCACCATGGAAACGCCGCTGAACTCCGCCGAACGCGACCCACGCTGGGCGCGCGTGCTCGCACGCGACCCGGCCGCCGACGGCGCCTTTGTCTATGCCGTGAAGACCACGGGCATCTACTGCCGGCCCGGCAGCCCGTCCCGCCTGCCGCGCCCGGAGAACGTGGAGTTCTTCGATACGCCCGAGGCCGCCGAGGCCGCCGGCTACCGTCCAAGCCAGCGAGCCGCGGCCGATCAAACGGCGATGGCGGCGCAGCATGCCGCCATCGCCGCCGAGGCCTGCCGCGCCATCGAGCGCGCGGACAACCCGCCCACGCTGGACACGCTTGCCGCGCAGGCCGGCCTGAGCCCCTATCACTTCCACCGCGTCTTCAAGGCGGTCACCGGGCTCACGCCCAAGGCCTACGCCGACGCGCACCGCGCGCGCAAGCTGCGCACGCAGCTAGGCCGCGGCGGGTCCGTCACCGAAGCCATCTACGACGCGGGCTTCAACTCCAACAGCCGCTTCTATGAGGCCTCGGACCAGATGCTGGGCATGACGGCAAGCCGGTACCGCGCCGGCGGCGCCAATACCGATATCCGCTTTGCCGTCGGCGAGTGCTCGCTCGGTTCGATCCTGGTCGCCCGCAGCGAACGCGGCGTGTGCGCGATCCTGCTGGGCGACGATCCCGACGCGCTGGCGCGCGCGTTGCAGGACCAGTTCCCCAAGGCCAACCTGATCGGCGGCGACAGCGGATTCGAGCAGTGGATCGCGCAGGTGGTGGGCTTGATCGAGGCGCCGTCGCTGGGCCTGGACCTGCCGCTCGATGTCCGCGGCACGGCATTCCAGGAACGCGTATGGCAGGCGCTGCGGGAAATCCCCCCCGGCACTACCGCCAGCTACGCCGAGATCGCCGCGCGCATCGGCGCGCCCAGGGCCGTGCGCGCGGTGGCGCAGGCTTGCGGCGCCAATCATATCGCCGTGGCCATTCCCTGCCATCGCGTGGTGCGCAGCGATGGCAGCCTGTCCGGCTACCGCTGGGGCGTGGAGCGCAAGCGCGAGTTGCTCGACCGGGAAGCGCAACCGCGAGTGGCGGCGAACCCGCTCACTTCACCGCGCCCACGGTGAAACCCGCGACAAAGCGGTCGACGAACAGGTTGTACAGCACCGCCACCGGCACGCTGACGACCAGGCAGGCGCCCATCAGGGAGCCCCAGAAATAGACGTCCCCACGCACCAGGAAAGTCGGCACACCCACACTGACGGTGTACTGGGACGAACTGGTGATGAAGGTGAGCGCATAGACGAATTCCTGCATCACCAGTGTCAGCGTGAATATGACCACGGTCAGGATGCCGGCCGACGACAGCGGCACCACCACCTTGAGGAAGGCGCCGAAGCGGCTCAGCCCGTCCATCATCGCCGCCTCTTCGATATCGCGCGGCACCGCCTTGAAAAAGCCCATCATCAGCCAGGTGCAGAAAGGCACGGTGAAACTCGGGTACACCAGCACCAGCGACCACAGCGAATCCTGCAGGCCGAGCGCGCCGATGATGCGGGAGAAGGGAATGAACAGGATGGTGGGCGGGATCAGGTAGGTCAGGAAAATGGCGATCGCCAGCTGCCGCCCGCGGCTGCCTGCCAGGCGGGCCAGGCTGTAGCCGGCCGGCACCGCCAGCAGCAGGGTGATGGCCACCACCATCGCCCCCACCAGCAGCGTATTGGCGATCCAGCGCAGGTACTGGGTCTCCAGGAACAGCACGCGCAGGTTGTCCAGGGTGGGCGGCTGGTTGAACAGGAAGGGGTTGTTGGCCGTGTTGATCAGGTCGTGGACATCCTTGAAGGTGGTGATCAGCATCCAGTAGAAGGGAAAAGCACAGAACCCCGCGAAGACGGCAAGGATGGCGACATGGCCGAAGCGCGCGCCCCAGCGCGCGCCACGGAGCTTCCAGGGACTTGCATCTGCCCGCATTTCAGGCTACCTCCGCGCGGTTGGCGACGGTCAGCATCAGGGCCACCACCGCGACCAGCAGCGGGAACAGGAACAGCGAAATCGCCGCGCCCTCGGCCAGGTCGCCGCCCTGGATGCCCGTGAAAAATGCCAGGCTGGCCAGCACCTGCGTGGTGTCGTAAGGCCCGCCGCGCGTCAGCACGAAAATGATGATCATGTCGGTGAGCGTAAACACGATGCCGAACAGCAGCGCCACCAGCATGATCGGCATCACCAGCGGGATATTGATGCGCAGCAGGTGGCGCCAGAAGCCGGCGCCGTCCATGGCGGCAGCATCGTGGATATCCTGCGGGATGCCGTGCAGGCCGGCCAGGATGATGACCGTGGCCAGCGGCAGCAGGCGCCAGACATCCACCAGGATCACCGACGCCATGGCCAGGTCCGGCTGGCCCAGCCAGATCGGCCAGGTATTCGGGCCAAACAGGCCAAGCGCGCGCAGTGTCCAGTTGATGATGCTGTAGACCGGATCGAAGATCCACAGCCAGCCGATCGAACCCAGCGAGATCGGCGCCACCCACGGTAGCAGGATCAGCAGGCGCACCAGCCATTTGCCGCGAAAGTCGCGCAGCAGTGCCAGCGCCAGGATCTTGGCCAGGATCACCACCAGCGCCTGCGACACCAGCGTGAACACCAGCGCATTGCCCAGCGAGCGCCAGAAGGTGGGGTTCTGCACGATGCGCCGGAAGTTCGCGAGGCCAACGAGATGCATGGCTTGGCTGCCCACCGTGATATCTGACAGGCTGTAGTAGATCGACAGCAGGAAGGGAAAACCGAGCAGCAGCGCGATATAGATGAGCGCGGGCGCCAGCATCAGGGCACCGAGCCAGCGCTCGCCCTCCAGCGCATGCCAGGCGCCGGCCTGTGGCGCAAGCGCGGCGGGAGACCGGGCGCTCATGCCGGTCTCGCCGACGGCGCCACGGACGGCGCTGCGCCCAGGCTGGCACCGGAACGCGGATCAAAGCGCCTTAGGTCGGCACGCCGCACCACGAACGGGTAGCGCGCCCCCGCCTCCAGCGGGAAGGTGACCGTGCAGGGAATCCGCGAAATGACCTTGGCGGGCGGCAGCGGTGGCTCCAGCAAGCCATAGACCAGCCGGTCGGAACCGAGGTTCTCGATGCGGGTGATCTGGAACGGGAAGGGTTCCAGCGCTTCATCGGCACCGTGGACGCCGCGTGGCAGGAAGTGCTCCGGCCGGAAGCCCGTCACCACAGCGTCCGTGTCGACCAGGTTCATCGGCGGCGAGCCGATGAAGGTGGCCACGAAGGTATCGGCCGGCTGCTCGTACACTTGCTGCGGCGTGCCGAGCTGGTGCACGCGGCCGTGGTCGAGGATGGCCACCCGGTCGCCCAGCGCCAGCGCCTCGATCTGGTCGTGCGTCACGTAGATCGTGGTGGTCGCCAGGCGCCTCTGCAGCCCCTGCAATTCCTCGCGCGCGGAGGTCCTGAGCTTGGCGTCGAGATTGGAGAGCGGCTCGTCCAGCAGGAAGGCCACCGGATCACGCACCACCGCGCGCGCCAGCGCCACCCGCTGACGCTCGCCGCCGGAGAGCTGGCGCGGCTTGCGCGCCAGCAGCTGGTCGATGCCGAACAGCGCGGCGGCCCAGTTCACCTTGCGCGCGATCGCCTCCCGCGGCATGCGCTGCGCTTCCAGCGGGAAGGCGATGTTGGCGGCCACGCTCAGGTGCGGATAGAGCGCGTAGCTCTGGAACACCATGGCCATGTTGTGCGCGCGCGGCGGCAGCCCGGTGACGACACGGCCGCCCACCAGGATGTCGCCGGAGGTAGGCGCTTCCAGCCCTGCGATCAGGCGCAGCAAGGTGGTCTTACCCGAGCCGGACGGGCCCAGCAGCACCAGGAACTCGCCTTCGCGCACGGCAAGGCTGATGTCGTCGACGGCGTTGCCGCCGTCGAAGCGTTTGGTGAGCGAGCGGGTTTCCACCGTAGCCATGGCTTATCGGCCCACGTCCATCCCGATGCCGCCGGCCCGGCGGGGGCGAGTCATATCAGCCCTTTGTCCCGCCACTTGGCGAAGATCCGCTTGCACGTGGCTTCCGCGGCGCGGATGGCACTCTCCGGCGTTTCGTCGCCGGTGGCGGCCTTGGCGAACATGGTGTTGAGCACCCAGGTATTGAAGATCTCATCAATGGCCGCATTGGCATAGCCGGGATAGCCGACGTTGGTGGCCTGGTCCATCAGGGCGCCCAGCACCTTGTACTTGTCGCGCGGCTTGGCCTTGGGGTCGTCGGCGATCAGCTTCTGCAGGTCCGGCACCGTGCTCGGGAAGCACGGGAAGTTGTAGAACTCGCTGCCGAGGAAGCCCTGGCGGAAGTTGTCGATATAGTCCACCAGGAACTTCCTGGCACCAGCTATGTTCTCGGCGAATTTCCAGATCACGTAGCAGTCCATCACGTGTTCCATGCCGATGCGGCGCACCGGGCCACGCAGGGCCTGGGTGAGCCAGATATCAGGCGTGACCGGGATGCTCTTGTTCTCGCCTTCGCGCGTGATGGAGATGGCGTTCAGGCAAAGCGCGATCTTGCCCGCCAGCATGGCGCGGTTGTTGGACGACGGATCCCACGCCAGCACCTCCGGCGTCATGGTTTCCTGATACAGCGCCTTGACGAACCTGACGGCCTCCAGCGTGTTCTTCGAATTCAGCACGACGGTATGACGCTCATCCTGGATCGAGCCGCCGAAAGCGAAGAGGATGGTGCGCATGGCCATCGCGGTGTCGAGTTCGGCCGACAGGCCAATGCCCACCGGCAGGTTGCGCTTCTGCTTGATCTTGCGGCCAGCGCTCAACACATCGTCCCAGCTGTCCGGCGGTGCCATGCCGATGTCGTCCCACAAGTCCTTGCGGTAATTGATCGGGTCCGGCACGAAGCTGTCGGAGAAGCCGAAGTATTTCCTGGTCTTCGGGTTATACGTACTCCTGATCGCCAGCTCGACCGGCTTGCCATGCTTGCGCTGGCATTCCTCGTAAATCTCGCGGTGGTCGATGACTTGCTCCTCGTACACTGGTGCCGGCGACAGGAACATGAACAGGTCGTGCCCCTTCTGCGCAGATACCTCGGCCGCGGCCCGCGTGGCCAGCGCGGGAATTCCCACGTGATCGACGATGACCTCGGTATCGTTGCGCTGGCCCCATTCCTTCACGTAGGTGTTGTCGAACCACTTGTCGTATCCCGGCACGAAGTGGTTCCACTGGAGGATCTTCAAGGTGTGCCTGGCCGCCTGAGCCCGGCGTGGCAGCACAAACGGGCCAACGCCCACTGCAAGCGCGGTCGCCGCCGCAGCCTGGATCAGGCGCCGCCGCCGCGGGTTCCGGCAGGTAAGGATGCCAGTGGGTTCGTGCCGGCGCGAATAGATGATTCGCCCGATGGGTGCAATCCGTGCGTCTTCGTTCATGGCCGCCTCCGCAAGCAAGCCGGTAGCCGGCACGCGCGCCGATCGCGGCGGCGTGCGCGAGCTGATTTAAGGATAGGATTTGCCGAAGCTGAGGAAAAGAGTCAAAGGCTTGATTTCATTGCGTTTACGATCCAACCGATCCAACCGGTCCGGCCCCGGAAAGGGCGGGCCGCTGCCGCATGGCAGCATCGACAGCCGGCGCCAGCCACCATTTGCGCAGCGCAGCACAAAACACACGCGCCGCAAAACCGGTATTCCCCCGGCTTTCGCCATACCATGGAGGCTGGCGTCAGCCACGCCGCCCAACAACCAAGCCAGGGGCTTCCCATGCGCGACCGCTATCTCACCCACCTCCGCGAAACGCTGGACACCATCCACACCGACGGCTTCCACAAAGCCGAGCGCGTCATTGCCAGTCCACAGGCAGCCGACATCCGGCTCGCCGGCGGCGAACATGTGCTGAACTTCTGCGCCAACAATTACCTGGGCCTGGCCGACGATCACCGCCTGATCGAAGCAGCCCGGCGCGGCCTGGAGCAGGATGGCTTCGGCATGGCTTCGGTGCGCTTCATCTGCGGCACGCAGTCGGTCCACAAGACGCTGGAAGCCGTGCTCGCCAAATTCCTGCACACCGGCGACAGCATCCTTTATTCGAGCTGCTTCGACGCCAACGGCGGGCTCTTCGAGACCCTGCTCGACGACCAGGATGCCGTGATCAGCGACGAACTGAACCATGCCAGCATCATCGACGGCGTGCGCCTGTGCAAGGCAAAGCGCTACCGTTACCGCAACAACGACATGGGCGACCTGGAGGCCAGGCTGCGCGAGGCGCACGCGGCCGGCGCGCGCTTCATGCTGATCGCCACCGACGGGGTGTTCTCGATGGACGGCATCGTCGCGGACCTCAAATCCATCTGCGACCTGGCGGACCGTTACGGCGCCCTGGTGATGGTGGATGACTCCCACGCGGTCGGCTTTGTCGGCGAGCACGGGCGTGGCACGCCCGAGTTGTGCGGCGTGGAAGGCCGCGTGGACATCATCACCGGCACCTTTGGCAAGGCGCTGGGCGGCGCGTCCGGAGGCTATGTGGCGGCGCACCGGGAAATCGTGGAACTGCTGCGGCAGCGCTCTCGCCCCTATCTCTTCTCCAACTCGCTGGCGCCAAGCATCTGCGCCGCCACGCTGAAAGTGCTGGAGCTGCTGTCCAGCGAGGAAGGCGCCGCGCTGCGCGCCCGCGTGCGCGAGAACGGCGAGCATTTCCGCCGCGAGATGACGGCGCTGGGCTTCACGCTGGTGCCAGGCCGGCATCCCATCATCCCGGTGATGCTGGGCGATGCCGGGCTGGCGTCGGGCATGGCCGATGCCTTGCTGGCAGAGCATGTGTATGTGGTCGGTTTTTCCTTCCCGGTGGTGCCCAAGGGCCGGGCTCGCATCCGCACGCAGATGAGCGCGGCGCATACGCCCGAGCAGATTGAACGGGCAGTGGCGGCGTTTGCCAAGGTGGGCAGGAAGTTCGGCGCCATCGCCTAAGCTTGGAACCAGGAGGCACCCGCCATGAAAGCCCTCGCCAAACTCGAACGCGCCCCCGGCCTGACGCTGACCGAGGTCCCCGAGCCGGAAGTCGGCCACAACGATGTGATGATCCGCATCCGGCAGACGGCCATCTGCGGCACCGACATCCATATCTGGAAATGGGACGAGTGGGCGCAGAACACCATTCCCGTGCCGATGCAGGTGGGGCACGAGTACGTTGGCGAGATCGTCGCCATCGGGCAGGAGGTGCGCGGGCTGGCAATTGGCGACCGTGTCTCCGGCGAGGGGCACATCACCTGCGGCTTCTGCCGCAACTGCCGCGCCGGGCGCCGCCACTTGTGCCGCAATTCGGTGGGCGTGGGCGTGAACCGCCCCGGCGCGTTTGCCGAATACCTGGTGATTCCCGCCTTCAACGCCTTCCGCATTCCCGACGACATCCCGGACGAGATCGCCGCCATCTTCGACCCCTTCGGCAACGCTACCCATACCGCGCTGTCTTTCAACCTGGTGGGCGAGGACGTGCTGATCACCGGCGCCGGCCCCATCGGCATCATGGCCGCCGCCATCGCGCGCCACGTGGGCGCGCGCAATGTGGTGATCACCGACGTCAACGCGTACCGCCTCGCACTGGCGCGCAAGATGGGCGCCACGCGCGCGGTTAACGTGCAGCATGAAAACCTCGGGGACGTGGCCGCCGAACTGCAAATGACGGAGGGCTTCGACGTAGGCATGGAGATGTCCGGCGTGCCGACCGCCTTCTCCACCATGCTCGAACATATGAACCACGGCGGCAAGATCGCCATGCTGGGCATTCCGCCGTCGAAGATGGCCATCGACTGGAACCAGGTGATTTTCAAGGGACTGGAGATCAAGGGCATCTACGGCCGCGAGATGTTCGAGACCTGGTACAAGATGGTGGCCATGCTGCAAAGCGGGCTCGACCTGACGCCGATGATTACGCATCGCTTCGGCGTGGGCGACTTCGAGGCCGGTTTTGCCGCCATGCTGTCCGGCAATAGCGGCAAGGTGGTACTTGACTGGACGGCATCGGGCCGGCCGGCCCTCGATCCTGCCTAGCGGCGCATGCGCGCTCAAGTATCGCTAGCGATACACCAGCACAGGGATGCTGCTGTGCGTCAGCACCTTGTTGGTCTCGCTGCCGATCAGCACGCCCTGCAAGCCGCGCCGCCCGTGCGAGGCCATCACGATCAGGTCGCACCCCCTTTCCCGGGCAGCCTGGATGATGGCCTCATAGGGGTGGTCATGGATGACGGAAAGCGTCTCGCAAGACACGCCCGCCGCCTCGGCTTGGGCAGCCAGGGTTTTCAGGTATTCCGCCGAAATGCTGGTGGCTTCCTGCACGAACCGCGTACGGGTATCGGCCAGTAGTTCCACCTGGTAGGTGTAGACATGGAAGTCCGGGATCACCCGGATTACCGTGACCCGCGCTCGCGCTTCCCGGGCAAACACCAGGGCCTTGCTGAAAGCGGCTTCGGACAGGGGCGAGCCGTCGACGGGCAGCAGCAGATGCTGGAACATGGTGCCCTCTCCTGGCACGCGAAGCGCGGAGGCTGCCGCGCAGGTTCCTGCTCACGCTTCGCTCGGGTTGAGGATTATCTTGGTCCAAGTATAGGTGCGCCATCGGTGTGCCGGTACCGCACGCACACGCCGCCCCCTTCATCCGGCTGCGATTTCCCGGTAACATCCAGCACCGGTTCCGCGCCACGGCGCGGCCCCAAGCGTTAACCCGAGGCCGGGCCGCCACACAATGGCAACCCGGTCTTGTCAAGACGGCAGCCGCCCGATGGCTGCCGTTGCAACTGCACTGCCTTGCAACCCAATGCGGTGTACCCGGAAGGCGAAGCTACCCCTTTGCATTCCAGATCTTCATGGAGAAGACGCTTTGACTGAACGCACCACCCCAGAGGCCGCCGGCCGCCTGTTCGGCACTGGCGAAGGCCCGACCCACGAGCGCGTCACGCTCGCCACCGATCCCGAGTCCGGCCTGCAGGCCATCATCGCCATCTACAGCACCAGCCTTGGCCCCGCTTTCGGCGGTTGCCGCTACTGGACCTATGCCGCCGAGAACGACGCCCTGACCGACGCCCTGCGCCTGTCGCAGGGCATGGCCTACAAGAACGCGCTTGCGGACCTGCCCTTCGGCGGCGGCAAGGCCGTCATCCTGCGCACGCCGGCACAGCATGACCGCGCCCAGCTGTTCCGCGCCTTCGGCCGGCTGGTCGAATCGCTGGGCGGCAGCTACATCACCGCGGAAGACGTCGGCACCACGGTGGAAGACATGGTTGCGGCCCGCACGCAGACGCGCTACATCAGCGGTATGCCGCGCGAAGGCACCTTCGGCGGCAACCCCTCGCCCAAGACCGCCTATGGCGTGTTCGTCGGCATTGAGGCCGCCGTGCGCTACGTGCTCGACCGCAACAGCCTGCAAGGCGTGACCGTCGCCGTGCAGGGGCTTGGCTCGGTCGGCTGGGATCTGTGCCGCAGGCTGCATGAAGCCGGCGCCGGGCTGATCGTGGCCGACATCAATGGCGCCAAGGCCGAGCAGGCGCGCGAGCAGTTCGGCGCGCATGCCGTGTCGACCACCGCCATCACCAGCGTCGCCGCGGATGTCTTCGCCCCCTGCGCGCTCGGGGCCGTGATCACCCCGGCCGTTGCCGAGCAGTGCGAGTTCAAGATCGTCGCCGGCGGCGCCAACAACCAGCTCGCCTCGCTTGAAGAAGGCGACACCCTGCAGCGCCGCGGCATCTTCTATGCGCCGGATTTCCTGATCAATGCCGGCGGCATCATCAGCTGCGCCCGCGAGTATCTCGGTGGCGCCGATGAAGCCGCTGTGCTCGCCGAAGTGGCCCATATCCGCGAGCGTGTGTTCGAGCTGGCGCAGCGGGTGGAGAAGACCGGCCAGGCGCCCGCGCGCGAGGCGGTCAGCTGGGCGCAGGAGAAGATCGAGCGGGGCATGCGCTAGCCATTCCCGCGTTGCCCCCGGGGATTTTTCGACCGATGGTTTGCTCCCTCTCCCGGTTGCGGGAGAGCAACCGGGGGAGAGGGGGTGCCAACCGGCGCGAATAAAAGCGATACCGCCCGATCAAAATTCGGTGTGGCCGTGTGGAGCGCCCGAGGGGCGGGCCACACCCACCCGCGATGCGAAGCGAGCCGTGAGGGGTCACCAGGCCGTATGGGGCGCCTCGTCGGCAGGCAAAAAGAGCGGAAAAGAGGGACCCATGTTTGAGTATCGCCTTAAGGCGATGCGAGTTTGGGTCCCGGCCGCTCTTTTTGTCTGCCGACGAGGGGGGGTCGCCCCATCCGGCGCGCCTTTTTTGCATACTTTTTTGGCAAGACAAAAAAGTAGGTCGCCGCCCCGCAGGGGTGGTGAAACTGCCTTTGACTTTAGGCTTTTGACTTTAGGCTTTTGAAGTTAAGTAGCCGTATTCTGCAACACCCCCTCCCGCACCTGCTCTCCCGCAAGCGAGAGAGCTACGGCAGTGCTGGAATTAGCCCAGCGATGGAATCGACCCACACGAAAGTCGGATGAACCTCTTTTTTATGTCTGTCCGGACTGGACCGGTGCCAGGTCCGGCACCGCGCATTGCCAGCTCCCCCCCGATCTGCGCTTGGCCTGATACATGGCCTCGTCCGCCGTGCGCATCAAGTCGGCGGCCGTTTGCGCGTGCACGGGGAACACGGACAGGCCGATGCTCAACGAGGCGACGATGCTGGTCCCGCTCGACAGTTGAACCGGATCGCGCATGCGCAGCAGGATATGCTCCGCGATCTGGATGATGTCGGCCGGCTTGCGCAGCGTCGTGAGCACCGCGAATTCGTCCCCGCCCAGCCGGGCCACGGCGTCGCCCTCGCGCAGGCAGGAGCGGATGCGCTGGGCAATGCCGAACAGCACTTCGTCCCCCGCGGCGTGGCCGAAGCTGTCGTTGATCCCCTTGAACGCGTCGCTATCCAGGTACAGCACGCCGGCATGCGTCTTCGCGGTCGAGGCAAGGCGCACGGTCCTTTGCAGCGCGTCCTCGAACGCTGCCCGGTTGAGCAGGCCCGTCAGGCTGTCGTGGCTGGCGCGGTGTGCCAGCGAACGGTTCTCGTGCTGGAGCTGGTTCTGCCAGGTCTCCAGTTCGTCGAGCAGGCCGTTGAAGTCCTCGCCGAGCGCGTTGAGTTCGGCGATATGGGCAGGTGGCGTGCGCTGGTCGAAGGCACGGTCCGAGCGTACCGCATGGGCTACGCGCATCAGGTTGCGCACCGGATCGATGATGTGGACCAGCATGCGGCTCGACATATAGTGCGCGCTGACGGCGGTAAGCAGCAGGCAAGCCAGCAAGCCCACCAGGCCGCTGAACACAAAGCGCAGCAGGTTGGCGGGATCGCCCGTCAGGCGAACGGTGCCGACCACCTGCGTCTCATGAAAAATCACCTGCTCAACCGGACCCAGGGACATCAGGCCGCTGGCCACGCGCTGCAGGCCGGCAAAACGCTCACCGGCAGGACGTTGCCATTCGGCCAGCAGCCGGTGGTCCTTGTCGTAGACGTGCGCCTGGGCCACCTCCGTCGCGGCGATCGCCACCAGCGCGTCCTTGGCTGCCGCCTGGTCGCGGAACACCACCGGCGCCTCCAGCGTATAGGCAACGGAGCGCGCGACCAGATGCAGGTTGTGGTCGGCATAGACGCGCAGCGCCGCCAGGCCGAGCGCGGTCAGCGAGATGCCGGCCGTGCAGACCGCGATCAACGCCACGTTGAAGTGGATGCGGCGCAGCGTGTTGTACAGCGTCGGACGCGATACCGGGGCGTCGGAGCGGAGTCGCATGATCACGATGGCGGCCCCCGGCGGCGGCCAAGCTGCAGCACGCCCGGATGGATATGAATTCCGCTACGGGCAACCGAATCCAGGTTGACGCGGAAAGTGACGCGGCCATCGACAACATTAAGGCAGAACATGCTGCCGACCTCGCACTCGAAGTCTTCCTCCGTGATGACCAGCACCGGGCGCCCGCTCAACTCCGTTGCCACCTTCTTGCGCCGGGCATCCGTCATGGCGCCCAGGTAGACCGAATCGCAGCCCGCGGTCGACCCGGCCTCCAGCAGCTCGATGCGCCTGGCCTGCACGGAGCGCCCGCTCGCCAGGATCGCGCCTTCCGAAAGCTTGGTGGCGTAGCGAGCGGACCCATCCACGCACAGGCGCAAGACATCCGGCTCCGCGGGCCAGCGGGCATAGCCGAGCAGGCTGAATACCACCCGCGCCACCGCCTCGGAGCGTTGCGGCGGGGCAGTGTCCGCGGCGGTGCCCTGCGACTGCACGCACAAGATCGCGGCAAGCAGCGCTAGCAGGAAACGAGAGGAGGAGGCGCGCTGCCGGCCGGTGCACGGACTGGCCGGGGCGGTAGCCAATTCAAGAGGCAAGAGTTCGGGCCTACCAGGTTGTACATGTTGGGCACATTGCATCACACGGCAGCGATGCGATTTGACTTGGCCAGCATCCATACTCCGTGGTCCCGCCCGATGTGGATGCCATCACCGGACAGAGTTGCCAGCCCAAACCCTATAACGGCGTTCCTGGATCGATATTTACCCTTTATTTCCCGGACACGCCTTCACACCGGCCCCAACTCCGTGACCCTTCGCAACATGGCCATCGGCCCAAGCCGCTCCACGGTTCGCATCTGCGCCTCGTTCCGCACAAAAAACGACCCTGCAAACCCAAGCGTATTCACCGATATCCCCTCCACGCACTCCGCCGACCTCGGCACGAGCAGCATCCCAAGCGGGGTGACCAGTAAGTTGTACGGCTCCGACGGCTGCGCTTCGCCGTTGACCTCGATCGTCCGCACGCCGACCGCGTCGAGCAGCGCCAGGTAGCGCGCGTGCGCGGTGCCCGCCAGCCCCGGGGCGCGCGCGCCGGACAAGACCAGCGGAGCGAACGCATGGGCAAAAGCCAGCCCCGGCACGGTGCCGACCGCGCCATCGATGCGCGCCGACGCGAGCAAGGGCGCGATGGGCATTGCCGGGCCCTCGGCGGCCAGCGGCAGCGGCACCATCTGCAAGTGCTTGTGGCGCTGGCTAGCGCCGGCGGCGGCGCCGCCGTTGTAGAAGCCCAGGCTATCGAACTCGCCCATGCAAGCCAGCAACGCCTCGAAATCCGCCAGGTCGAGCAGCGAGTCCTGGGATGCAAAGCGGCGCGTGACAATGAGAAGGTGATGATCGATGACGTTGAACTTGTTCAGCAGCGCAACGTGGGTCTCCGAGATATCGGCGACGAACAGGTCCAGGTCGTAAGGAAGGAATGGGTTGAACTCCGCGCCGGGGTCTCGTTGCCGGGCCTTGTCCTGGTCCTTGCGCGTGAGGCTGGAAACCTGGCGGACAAGAAAACGCACGCCGCCATCCTCGATGGCCGCCTGGACTGTCTCGATCGGACGCAACGCCCCGCAGCGCAACGCGTGCGCGGTCTGGCGCAGGATGGCCGGCCACAGCGTACCGGGCTGGAGTGATCGTTCAGGCATGATCTGGCGGTAAGGATGCAGTGACTATAGCCACACCGGGCAGCAAATCCCATCCCGCACACGCTGAAAGCTGGGCCCCCTTGCCTACAATGCCTGGGAGACCGGCCTCAAGGACACGGACGACACCAATGAACGACGCCGAAACACCGCATTCAACCGGCAAACGCCGGTCCCTGCCCGCTCGCGTCTACCTGCTCGGCGCCGTCATCCTGGCCGCCGGCTGGATCGCCGGCATCCTGAGCTATCTGCGCGCCGCGGACGACACCAGCGGCGACCTGGCCTATGGTCCCGGCTGGGACCGGCAATACGAATTCCAGCTGGAACGCATCGGCGGCAAGGCCGCGGTACTGGCGGCCGAGTTCTCGCAGTGGTTTGCCGATCTATGGCATGGCAGGCGACTGGCGTTTACCGTGGCGATCCTGTGCACGGGCGCCGCGTTTTTATGCTTCCTGGTGGCCCGGGAGCTTGCCCTGGCCGCGGCGCACGAGCGGCCTGGCGACCGCGACGGCTGACTGCGCTACCTGACTGCGCTACGTTGCCCGCTCCTCGATGGCGTCGACGCGGCTCGGATAGAACGCCAGGTGATCCTTGATCGCCGCCACCGCGGGGTAAGGTGCCTCATAGGCCCACACCGCGTCGACCGAGCGCTCGCCCCCGGAGGGGATGYTGTAGTAGGCGCAGTCACCCTTGTACGGGCAGTAGGTGGCGTGCCCGGTGCGGGCGAGCAGCGACATGTCGACATCCTTGCGCGGGATGTACTGCACCGGCGGATACGATGCTTCCCGCAGCGTCAGGGCCTCCCGCGTATCGGCGATCACGACGCCACCGACGGACACCACGACGCGCGACGGGTTAGCCTCGATCGTGATCGGGTGATCGGGCCCCGGGATCTTGATGGTCTGGCTGGCCATAAGCTGGTTTCCTCCGGGCAATCGCCAAATTCCCAATACTACGCGTGAAACAACGACGCTGCCGGGCCTCGATGTGCGCCCTGCACCGCCCTGGGCAAGCAGTTGCTCGCTCGCTTGCTTGCTTCCCGCTATGCCACCCCGCACGGCACCATGAAGGCAAGTCAGCGCTGGCTCAGCCTGCCGCCCGCGCCTTGACGCGCCCCGCCGCCTCTTTCGCACGCGTGCGGGCGGTTTCCACATCCGCGTCATACGCCAGTGCCACGCCCATGCGCCGCCTGGTGAAGCTTTCCGGCTTGCCGAACAGGCGCAGCTCGGTCTGCGGCACGCGCAGTGCCTCGTCCACGCCGTCGAAGACCACGCCTTGCGCATCCACGCCGCCATAGATCACCGCGCTGGCTCCCGGGCTCTTGAGCTTGGTGCTGACCGGCAGGCCAAGGATGGCCCGCGCATGCAGCTCGAACTCGTTCTGCCATTGGGTGATCATGGTCACCATGCCGGTGTCGTGCGGACGCGGGCTGACTTCGCTGAACCAGACCTGCTCGCCCTTGACGAACAGCTCCACCCCGAACAGGCCCTGGCCGCCGAGGTTGGCGGTGACAGCCTGCGCGATCTGCTGCGACTTTTGCAACGCGGCGGGATGCATGGGATGTGGCTGCCAGCTTTCCACGTAGTCGCCGCTGACCTGCACATGGCCGATCGGTTCGCAGAACTGCGTTTCGACCTGGCCGTCCGCGCCGATCGCGCGCACCGTCAGCAGCGTGATTTCATAGTCGAAATCGATAAAGCCTTCCACGATCACCCGGCCGTGGCTGACCCGGCCGCCGGCCATGGCGTAATCCCATGCCGCATTGACGTCCGCGGGGCCGTCGATCTTGCTCTGGCCCTTGCCGGAACTGCTCATCACCGGCTTGACCACGCACGGGTAGCCGATGCCGCGGTCGATGGCGGCCTGCAGCTCTTCCAGGGAATCGCAGAACTGGTACGGGCTGGTAGGCACGCCCAGCGTCTCGGCGGCCAGGCGGCGGATGCCTTCGCGATCCATCGTCAGGCGCGCCGCGCGCGCGGTGGGAATGACGCGCACCACGCCGCTGGCTTCCAGCGTCTCCAGCATCTGCGTGGCGATGGCTTCGATCTCCGGCACCACCAGGTCCGGCTTCTCGGCCTCGATCAGCGCCTTGAGCTGCGCCGGATCGCTCATGGCGATGGTGCGCGCATGGTGGGCAACCTGCTGGCCCGGCGCGTTTTCATAGCGGTCCACCGCAATCGTTTCAACGCCAAGCCGCTGCAGCGCGATCAGGACTTCCTTGCCAAGCTCGCCGGAGCCCAGCAGCATGACTTTGGTCGCGCAGGGCGAGAGAGGGGTGCCGATAGTGCTCATGTGAAATCAGGGCCTGAAGATCAAGGAAAAACAGGGATTGTACGTGCAGGGAAAGGGGCCGCCCAGGCTGGCGCGCATGCGGGCCGGGGAAACCAGGCCCGCGCCACATGGTTGCGGCGTTCCCGCCATGCCGGCAGGCCCTTGCAAGGCAAGGCCCTTAGCGCAGCAGCTTGCGCACGTCCTGTTGCCAGCCTGGCTCACCGCAACCGGATGGGTTCTCGGGCCCCATGAGCGTGAAATAGCCCCGTCCCTTCATGCACGATTCATAGGCCCGCACTTTGGCGCATTGCCCAGTGCCGGCCTGTTGCGAGACGGCCTTGCATTGCGCGATCGAGCGGTCCATCGGACCGAAGTCGAGGGAATCGGGATTCCCCGCCGTGACGCTATCGGCGCCGCCGGCCGAGAACTCGACCGGGCCGGTGCAGCCGGCCAGCGCCACGGCTGCGGAGAATGCGACAGCGGGAACAGACCAGCAGGATTTCATCGCCCGGCCTCCGATGGATGATGCTGGTGGATGATACGCCGATCGTCCGATGACGCCAAAAGGTCATTTGGCCCGCGCCTGCTTGCTCATTTGCGCGGAGCCAATAGACTGGGTCCATCGGCCTCCGTCCCGGATACCGGCCAACCAAGGATTGACCATGAAGATCGACCTCTCGGGCAAGATCGCCCTCGTTTCAGGATCCACTGCCGGCATCGGCTTTGCGGCCGCAAAAGGGCTCGCCGGCGCGGGCGCGCGCGTCATCATCAACGGACGCAGCGAGGCCACGGTGGGCAAGGCCCTGGAAACGCTGCGCGGCGCCGTGCCTGGCGCCGACGTGGCGGGCTTCGTCGGCGACCTGGCCGATGCCGAGGTTTGCCCGCGGCTGGTAGCGGAACATCCCCGCGTCGATGTGCTGGTGAACAACCTGGGCATTTTCCAGCTGCAGGATTTCTTTGAAACGCCCGATAGCGAGTGGACCCGCTTCTTCGAAACCAATGTCCTGTCCGGCGTGCGCCTGTCGCGGGCCTATGCGCAGTCGATGGCCGAGCGCAAATGGGGACGCATCGTGTTCGTCTCGTCGGAGTCGGGACTGAATATTCCCGCCGACATGATCCACTATGGATTTTCCAAGACCGCGCAGCTCGCCGTCTCGCGCGGGCTGGCCAAGCGGCTCGCCGGCACCGGCGTGACGGTCAACGCCGTGCTGCCCGGCCCCACGCTGTCCGAAGGCGTCACTGACATGCTCAAGGAGGAGATGGCAAGCACCGGCAAGTCCGCCGAGGAAGTGGCCGCGGAATTCGTGAAGGCGCACCGCTCGTCCTCCATCATCCAGCGCGCGGCCACCGTCGAGGAAGTCGCCAACATGATTGTGTATGCCTGCTCGCCACAGGCGTCGGCTACCACCGGCGCCGCGCTCCGCGTGGATGGCGGGGTGGTCGACACGATCGCCTGACCGGCTGGCTGTCGTATTCGCCGATTGCCGCGAAGTCAAGGCGCGGCAACCTGGCGGCCTTAGCGGCTGTACCGGCCAATCACGCTTTGGCCGCCGAGCGCGTGGCCTGTTAGCGCCGTCATCAGTTCGTCCCTGGTCAGCCCCGGCGGCAGCGCGTCGGGGGCGAGATCCGTCGCGATCACAGTCAAGGTGTAATGGTGCGGCGCATCACCCACCGACGGACAGGGTCCGCGATAGATTTTCTCGCCCCTGACGTTCTTGCCGACGGTGGCGCCATGGCCATCGGCCTGGCCTTCGCCCTCCTTGAGCTGCCCACGATCGGCGGCGATGTTGTATGCGACCCAGTGCGATACGCCAAGCCCCAACGCCCCATCGGGATCCGAAAGCAGCACGGCAACCGACTTGGTACCGGCGGGAAGATTCGACCACGACACCTGCGGCGACACGCCTTTGCCGCCGCAATCGTTCGTATTGTTGCCATGCAGCACAGGTATCGTAGCGCCGTCCGCGAACGATGCGGAGGTCACCTGCATGCCTGCCGCATGCGCAATGCCAACACAGGCGCAAAGCAATGCGCCAGCCAGTGAAGCGAAAGGTGTTCTGGCCATTTTCATATTTTCCCTTTCATTGAAATGAGTGGAATGTATGCCGAATACGCCGGCTAATGTGCGCGTATACCCTCTGGCTTTCGCGATTTCCCCGCATTACCATGGACTTGATCGTACACAAGGTTGTTAATGCGTACGGATGAAGCTGGTCGATGTCATTAGATATAACGTTAAAAATATAACGACTAAAGGAGACATCCATGCAAGATTATCAAAGCCTTGTCTTCATGTGCGCTATTGGCCTGGTGTGCCTGTATGTCTTGCTCGGTACGCTGGCCCAATCCAATGCGATCAAATTTGGCGCTCCAGCCATCGTCTCGGCGCTGATGCTGGCATTCTCCGTCTCGCCGTGGCACGTCGTTGGATAAATCCGCCCGGGCGATAGTGCCCGGCGCATCCTTTGCGCAGCCCGTGCAGGCCTGCACGGGCTGCCGTGTCAACATGCACGCGGAACCCGCGCCCGATTAACCGCTCGTCTCCCGATTGTCCGGTGGCGTGCCCGTCATCGTGACGGGTTGCATCAGCCAGTACACGTGGTGCGATGCGGCATTGCCCAAACTGCGCGACACGGTCTTATCCCGGGGAGCCTGGCTATCCCTGCCAGGGCCGTTGGACACGGCGCCCGACCACATCATCGCCGCGCAGCAGCGCCGGTGGCGCGCACTGGCAAACGGGTTCAGCCAGGCTGGGCATTCTGGCCATTGCCGGCCACGCCGGCGTGGCCCAGAATTTCTCCAGACGCAGGCCGGACAGACGGCAGCCATTCACAAAAGAAGATCAGGAGACCAACATGCGCGACTACGCCGAGGCCATCGCTGGCTTTTCGTATGAGGCTGCGATCGCGCAGCACCTGAGCGGCAGGCTCGATGCCATCAACGCCTGCGTTGAATGCTGCGACCGCCATGCCTTGCCGGGACGCATCGCGCTGTTCTGGGAGAGCCGCGATGGCACCAGCGAGACCTACACCTTCACCCAGTTGCAAAAGCTCTCCGCCCAGTTCGCCAGCTTCCTCAAGGCGCAGGGCATTGGCCCGGGCGACAGGGTGGCGGGCCTGCTGCCGCGCACGCCGGAATTGCTCGTCACCATCCTGGGCACCTGGCGGGCAGGCGCGGTCTACCAGCCGCTGTTTACCGCCTTCGGACCGAAGGCCATCGAGCACCGGCTGCAGGCCTCGGGCGCCCGCCTCGTGGTCACCGACGGCGCCAATCGCGGCAAGCTGGCCGACGTGGCCAACTGCCCGCCTGTGCTCACCGTCGGTGGCGCCAAAGGCCGCGGCCTCGTGCACGGCGACTTCAGCTTCTGGGCGGAGCTCGATCGCCAGCCCGCCGTTTTCGAGCCGGTCCCGCGCACCGGCAACGATCCGTTCCTGATGATGTTCACCTCCGGCACCACCGGCCCCGCCAAGCCGTTGCTGGTACCGCTCAAGGCCATTGCCGCGTTCGCGGGCTATATGCGCGACGCGGTCGACCTGCGCCCCGAGGATGCCTTCTGGAACCTGGCCGATCCGGGCTGGGCCTATGGCTTGTATTACGCGGTGACCGGACCGCTGGCGCTGGGGCATCCCACCACCTTCCACGACGGCCCGTTCAGCATCGAGAGCACCTGCCGCGTGATCGAGAAATACGGCATCACCAACCTGGCCGGATCCCCCACCGCCTATCGCCTGCTGATCGCGGCGGGGCAAGCCGTGGCCGGTCCGCTGCGCGGCAAGCTGCGCGCGGTCAGCAGCGCGGGCGAGCCGCTCAACCCGGAAGTGATCCGCTGGTTTGCCAGCGAACTTGGGGTCACCATCCACGATCACTACGGCCAGACGGAGCTGGGCATGGTGCTGTGCAATCACCACGCGCTGCGCCATCCGGTGCATCCGGGCGCGGCCGGCTTTGCCAGCCCCGGCCATCGCGTGGTGGTGGTGGACAACGAAGCGCGCGAGTTGCCGGCCGGCCAGCCCGGCACGCTGGCGCTGGACCTGGAGCAGTCGCCGATGTGCTGGTTCGCCGGCTATCACGAAACACCAACCGGCTCGTTCGTCGGCAAGTATTACCTGACCGGCGACACCGCCGAGCTGAACCCGGATGGCAGCATCAGCTTTATCGGCCGTGCCGACGATGTCATCACCACCTCCGGCTACCGGGTCGGTCCGTTCGACGTGGAGAGCGCGCTGATCGAACATCCGGCAGTGGTCGAGACCGCGGTAATCGGCAAGCCCGATCCTGAGCGCACCGAGCTGATCAAGGCCTTCGTCGTGCTCGACCCGCAATACCGGCCAAGCCCGGAACTGGCCGAAGCGCTGCGGCTGCATGTGCGCAACCGCCTTGCCGCGCATGCCTATCCGCGCGAGATCGAGTTCGTGGCCGAATTGCCGAAGACGCCCAGTGGCAAGGTCCAGCGCTTTATCCTGCGCAACCAGGAAGCGGCGCGGCAACGCGAGGCGCAAGGGCAGGCATAGCGTCGCCGGCAGCGGCAACGGCAACGGCAACCAACGACAATGCATGAAGGGCGCTGCGCGGCAGCGCCCCTTTTTCCACCACCACTTCGCGCTGTTCTTCCCTCCTGGGCCTCGCCCCGTGTTAACGGAAGCGCCTCCGGCAAGACGCCCCGACACGTCCAATTCCATCGAACGAGAGCATCGTCTCCTTCGCATGGCTTATTGCCCTGCTCCGTCCATACTCCATTCACACCACCACACGACGTTCTCAGGAGAACACCATGCATCGCTTCGAAGGAAAAACCGTACTGGTCACCGGCGGCAACAGTGGAATCGGCCTGGCGGCCGCGCAAGCATTCGCCGCGGAAGGCGCTCGCGTGATCATCACCGGCCGCGATGCGGCGACGCTGGAAGCCGCCAAGCCCACGCTCGGCGCCAACGCGCTGGTCATCCGCAACGAGGCCGGCACCGTCGCAGCGGCGCGCGCGCTCGCGCACCGTCTTGCCGACGAGGACATCAGGCTCGACGCCGTATTCATCAACGCAGGCATCGCCAGGTTCGCGCCGCTGGCCGACGTCGACGAAGCCCTGTGGGACCAGACCTTCAATACCAATGTGAAGGGCCCCTTCTTCCAGATCCAGGCGTTGACGCCCTTGTTCAACAAAGGCGCATCGATCGTGCTCAATGGCTCGATCAACGCACATATCGGCATGCCGGCATCGTCGGTTTATGCAGCCAGCAAGGCCGGCATCATTTCGCTGGCCAAGACGCTCAGCGCCGAACTGCTGCCGCGTGGCGTGCGCGTCAACGTGATCAGCCCGGGCCCGGTCAGCACGCCGATCTACGGCAAGCTCGGCCTCGATGCAGACACGCTGGCCACCACCGCCGCCCAGATCAAGAACCAGATTCCGCTCGGCCGCTTTGGCGACCCGAAGGAAATCGCGGCAACCGTGCTGCACCTCTCGTCGGCCGAGTCCGCGTTTATCGTCGGCACCGAGATCGTCGCCGACGGCGGCATGAGCCAACTGTAAATAAACTGTATGGCTGGCATTGCCCCGCCCGCGCATGCGCATGCGCACCCTGGCGGGCAAACGGGCACGCCAGCCTACTTCGCCAGAAAGAGTCCTGCCATGAGTGAAACCATCGCCTTTATCGTCCATCTGCCGGGCAACCCGGAGCACCGGGACGAACTCGAATCCGGCCTGCTTGCCGTCCTGGAGCAAATGGCCAAGGAGCCCGATTTCATCAACACCTATCTGCATCGCTCGGTCGAGGATCCGGATACGCTGGTCCTCTACGAGACCTGGGCCTGCAGCCCCCAGTATTTCCAAACGCATCACCTCGCCCGCCCTTACCGCCAGGCGTACGAGGCGGCGCTGCCCCGCCTGCTCAAGCGGCCGCGCACGCTGGAGTTTCTCCAGCCCCTGCGCGCCTTCGAGAAGCCCGCCACCTAAGGACAAATGGCGCGGCCTGTCAGCCCGGTTTCCTGGCTCGGGCAGAAGTCATGATGTCATTCGAATGAAACAAAGACGCCGGACAATGGCAGCCTGATCCGCAAGCACAGTGCCGCCGGGAGCATCCCCCACAAAGCGGGGGATGTCGATGTCGACCTTGCTGCACAGCAGCAGCAAGGATGCCATTTTTATCCGGGTATCTCCCTAGGGGCTATCCAAATAGAGGTCTTTAGAATTTGGCCTTGGATGGTGCGCTGCGCAAAACGGTAGCGCCGCCGCCCTTTCGAATCAGATATTCGCCCCGGTCAGCCCGACATCACATCCCGTGCATGCCGACCTGGCAGCCGGGCGATTCACAGGAGAACACGCATGTTCGTTTTTTCGTCCGACCAGTTCGCTGAAGCCCAGAAGGCCCATTTCGCCAACCTGTTCGCGCTGACGAATACGGCTTTCGAGGGTTTCCAGAAACTGGCCGAGCTGAACCTGCAAGCGGCGAAATCGACCCTTGCCGAAAGCCAAGTCAACATCCAGGCTGCCTTGTCCGGTGGCGAACTGAAAGACGTCTTCAACGCGCAGGGCAAGTTCGCGCAGCCGGCGGCTGAGAAGGCACTGGCCTATGCGCGCAACGTGTACGAGATCACATCGAGCACGCAGGCCGAACTCGCCAAGACGGTGGAAGCGCAGTACGAACAGCACACCCGTAGCGTGCAAACCTTCGTCGACACGTTCGTGAAGAACGCGCCGGCCGGCTCGGAAGCGATTACCGCCCTGCTGCAGCAGACGGTTGCCGCCGCCAACAACACCTACGAGTCGGTGCAGAAGGCCACCAAGCAAGCCGCTGAAACGGTCAAGTCCAACTTCGAAGCCTCGACCAGCGCGGCCCAGCAGGCTCGCCGCACGGCCAAGCAGTAAAAGCATGCGCCGCTGCGTGGTGCGGGATACCGCGCTGCGCGGCGGTTCGCATGGCCCCGGTCCTGGCATCACGCCAGGGTCCGGTAATCCGCCTTGAGCCTGTTCGCATGTGCCCGCGCACGGGACGTGTCGATCAGCGTATCCCCGCTTGCCGATAGCGCAAGCCGCTTCGAAAACCGTGTCGAAAAGCGGTAGTCAGCGCAGATGCCCGCCAAATAGCCCAAGCAGTCCAATCACGATCAGATAGAGCGCCACGATGTAATTCAGCAGCCGTGGCATGACCAGGATCAGGATGCCCGCAATCAGCGAAATCAGCGGGCTGAGGTTCGAGATGGCTATCATCAGGGTTCCCCTTCAGTACTCTTGGCGCCAGGACATGAAGAAGCGGCGCGGCTCGCCAGCGCGGGACCGCAAGCGATCCTTGCTGGCGAAGCCGTCCGCAACAATCTGGTCGCCGAGGCTTACTTGGCCTTGCCTTTCATCAGGTTCTTCGCCTCTTCGATATTCTGCTCCGCGCGCTTGGTGATCACGGCCAGTGCTTCGGCCTGCGATTTCTGCGCCATTTCGGCCAGTTCGCGCATGTTATTGAACGCTGTCTGCAGGCCCTGCTGCACGAACTCGCCCTGCTTGGCCATGGCCTCGGCCGGATTGCCGCCGCCGGTCATCTTCTGCGCCGCGGCCTGGATTTCCTGCATGGTCTTGCTCAGGATCTCCGTCTGCTTCTGCACCAGTGCCTGCATGCCTTCGTAGGCAACCTTGTTGGCCTCCGTGATGGCTTCGATATCCTTGCGCCGCGCTTCGATCACCGAAGTCATGTCGACGCCGGGGAGCTTGTACTGCTCGAGCAGCTTGCTGAAATCGGTGAACGGATTGGACGGTGTAGTCATGGTGCATCTCCTCGCTGGGGTAGGTGGAGCAGGGAACCGGCCGCGCCGGACCAAGCATGATACTGCCCGATTGCCAGCGCGGTAGCCTCCTAAGTGTAGCGCGCGTGCCACCGCATCCGGAGATGAATGCGGCAGCGGCACGCGCCGCGCGCCCGGCAGTGCACCATGGGCCACCCCGCCCCGTTCGATTTTGGCGAACGCCTCTTTCAAAACTATGAACTGGCCCACCGCAGGGGCCGACGATACACTCGCCCGCACTTTCACTACCTGTCTTGCGGAGACCCTATGCTTCATCAGGCCCTGGCCGGCATCAAGGTGCTGGATTTGTCCCGGATACTGGCTGGCCCCTGGTGCACGCAGAATCTCGCCGACCTTGGCGCCGAGGTCACCAAGGTGGAACGCCCCGGCCACGGCGACGACACGCGCGGCTGGGGCCCGCCTTACCTGCAGGGATCCGGTGAAGACGGCGAGGACCGCCTCTCCGCCTACTTCATCTGCTGCAATCGCGGCAAGCAATCCGTGGCCATCGACTACGCCACACCCGCAGGCGCCGCGCAGATCCGCCAGCTCGCGCTGCAAGCGGATGTGCTGGTGGAGAACTACAAGGTTGGCACGCTGCGCCGCTACGGCCTGGACTATGAAACGCTCAAGGCGCTCAACCCGCGCCTGATCTACCTGTCGATCACCGGCTTCGGCCAGAGCGGCCCGATGGCTGACAAGCCCGGCTATGACTATGTCTTCCAGGGCATGGGCGGGCTGATGAGCTACACTGGCCACCCCGATGGCGAGCCGGGCGCCGGCCCGCTGCGCACCGGCGTGGCGGTGGTGGACCTGACCACCGGCATGTACGCCACGTCGGCCGTGCTGGCTGCCCTGCTCAAGCGGCACGCCACCGGCGAAGGCGAGTACCTGGATATCGCGCTGCTCGACGTCGCCGTGGCGCTCAACGCCAACCAGGCGGCCAACTACCTCGTCTCCGGCAAGGCGCCCCTACGCAGCGGCAATGCCCATCCCAACTGCGCGCCATACGAAGTGTTCCGCTGCGCGGACGGCCATCTGATCCTTGCCATCGGCAACGACGCGCAGTTCGCGCGCTTCTGCGAAGTGGCAAGCCTCGGCGCGCTGGCGGCGGACCCGCTCTACGCGAGCAATTCCGGCCGCATCGCCAACCTGCCTGCGCTGCGCAAGATACTGGCCGGCGTATTCCCCACGCGTGACCGGCAAAGCTGGACGCAGGCCTTCGACGCGGCCGGCGTGCCCTGGGGACCGATCCATTCGATGGAAGAAGTCTTCGCGCATCCGCAGGTGGCGCACCGCCAGCTCTTGCAGCAGGCCGAGCACCCGGTACTGGGCCGCGTGCCCATGATCCGCAACCCGATGCTTGCCAACAGTGGCGCGCACCCGCTCGCACCGCCGCCGCTACTCGACGAACATGGCAGCTGAAGCCCGCACCGACAACGCACCAGAACACAAACCCTTCCGGAGACATAGCTTGAACACACGCACCTTCGCCGCCACCCTGATTGCTGGCCTGGGCCTTGCCAACGGCGCGCAGGCCTCGGCCTATCCCGACAAGCCCGTCAAGCTGATCGTTCCGTACGCGGCTGGCGGCACCACCGATATCATCGCGCGCATTGTCGGCACCCGGCTCGGCGCCGTGCTCAAGCAACCCGTGGTGGTGGAGAACCGTCCCGGCGCGGGTGGCGCGGTAGGCAGCGCCTATGCCGCCAAACAGCCGGCCGACGGCTATACGCTGGTCATGGAAGTGGAAAGCTCGCACGCGGTGAATCCCAACGTGTACGCCAAGACGGCATACGACCCGGTCAAGGATTTCGAGCCGATCAGCAACCTGGCCGATGTGCCTAATGTGCTGGTGGTCAACCCTGCCTTCCCGGCACAGGACCTGCCCGCCTTTATCAAGTTTCTCAAGGCCAATCCGGGCAAGTACTCCTTTGGCTCTTCCGGCAATGGCGGCCTGAGCCATATGAACGGCGAGCTGTTCATGAACGAGACCGGCACCAGGATGCTCCACGTGCCCTACAAGGGCCTGGGCCCGGCGCTGAACGATGCGGTCGCGGGACAGATCCAGGTCGTATTCGACAACATCCCCTCCTCCTCCGGCCTGATCCAGGGCAACCGCCTGCGCCCGCTCGCGGTGGCCGCCAAACAGCGCCTGAAGGTGCTGCCCAATGTGCCCACCTACGCCGAAGCCGGGCTGCCGGCCATGAACAATCCCTCCTGGTTCGGCCTCGGCGCGCCGGCGGGCACGCCTGCGGCGATCCTGGATACGCTCAACGACGCGGTGCGCCGGGTGTTGGCCGATCCGGAGGTGGTGAAGGCCATCGAGAAGCAAGGCGCCATTCCCGCCCCGATGACGCGCAAGGCGTTCGCCGAACTGATCCGCGGCCAGAACGCGCACTGGAAGAAGGTCGTCGAGGACATTCATTTCGCCAAACTGCAATAGGACGAAGAGCCATGAGCCAAGCAGATACCAAGAATTACGCCGGGGTTGATGTCAACACCCTTGGCATCGCCACCCTCACCATCCGCGAAGCGGGCTCGCTCAACATCCTGAGCACGCCGGTGATCGCCGCGCTGACCCAGGCGGTGAATGAACTGGCCGGCCGCGACGAGATACGCGTACTGATCGTGCAAGGCGCCGGAGAAAAGAGCTTTATCGGCGGCGCCGATATCAAGGAAATGGCCGCGCTCACGCGCGAAAGCGGCGAGCGCTTTATCAGCGGCCTGCGCGGGCTTTGCGATGCGCTGCGGCACTTTCCCGTGCCCGTGATCGCGCGCATGCCGGGATGGTGCCTTGGCGGTGGACTGGAACTGGCGCTGGCTTGCGATATCCGCATCGCCGCGGACAACGCCCACCTTGGCATGCCCGAGGTCAAGGTAGGCATCCCCTCCGTGATCCACGCCGCGCTGATGCCCAGGCTGATCGGCAATGCGCGCGCCGCGTGGATGATGCTGACCGGCGAAATCTCCGACGCGCGCGAAGCGCTGGCCTGGGGCCTGGTGAACAAGGTCGTGCCATTGGCGGAACTGGATGCTGAAATCGAACGCGTGGCTACGCTGATGGCCGGCTTTGGGCCCACCGTGGTGCGGCAGCAGAAGCGGCTGTTGCGGGAGTGGGAGGAGGCGCCGGTCGACGTGTCCATCAATCACAGCGTGGCGGAATTTGGGAGTGCGTTCGAGACAGGAGAGCCGCAGCGCTATATGGGTGCGTTTCTGGAACGCAAACGGTAGCAAACCGCGGGCGATCGGAGCGGGGGCCCGCACCGGACAGAGTCAGTCCGGCGCCATGGTTGGCGTTCGCCTGACGTGAACGTCCTGATCGACCTTTGCCCGCCTTGGCGGGCGTACCTTCTCTAAATCCGTTGGGGCAGGTGCGCCGGGTCGACCTACGTCCTGACAGCAAGACATCCGTCTATCCGTGCCTTGCCAAGTCCTCGAACTTGGCGAACACGCGAGCCTGGACAGCCTCCATGACTGCGAGGATCTCCGCATCCGCGGGTGCACTGGCTGTCACCCCAGTGGCGTACTTCGGCTTTGAACCAATCGGATAGAAGACAAAAACCGTATTGAACCTGCCAGCCGATTCCTTCTTAAGGCGCCGGTTGAGCGCCTTCAGGTACTGCTTCTTGGTTGCCTTTGACATAGTCTCCAGGGCTCTCTCAGCTCTCTCAGTACTGTTTGCCTTTGCAAAAAAACGGGGGCTCAAGCAGTCGTGGCCTTTAGTCCCCACCGGTGTCGGAGTGCTTCCATGGCTCTCTTCTCGGTCAAGAGTAAAACATAGTCCAGGAACTTCGCATCGGTCACGAGTGCGTCCCAGGCGTTCCAGAACTCCCACTGGACGACTTCCTTCGGCACATTGTGGTGTTCGGCGATACGCTCGATCGCTTCGGCGACGGACAAAGGGCGCGTGGGGCCGCCAGAGTCCGCACTAGACCCGCAAGTTGCCGGATTTTCCGGCGCGGCTCCGTTTAAGTGCCACATGACCAACTTTCCGCGATATAAGCGCCAGCTTGAGTTTAGGCAACGCACACCCTGCTTGCCTGCCGGCCCGGGCGACCAGCCTGAAAGCACTCGCGGCGATGTGGGTAGCCGGCCACTGCCGGGGATCGCATTCCCGGCCTCCGCGCTTTCGAATACACTGTGCGCTCGAACGACGACGGACACATGCCACTCGCTTTGGAGACCGACGCGTCAACTACCCCGGCCTAAAAGGCCGGGGCTTATAGAGGCAACTCAACAAGCTCGGGTTGACCAGGCAAAGCGGTACCCAACCCGCTACGTTGCGAATAGGTGCAAGACCAACGTTGGGATGCTTCCTCAGTTCCAACCTCTTGAAGCCCCGGTTGCAGACAAGCGACAGGGTACGCACGAAACGGATCGGGGCAGATCGCCGGTTCGCAACATTGCCGAGGGGAGACCTCCCGCAGGGGAGGCGTCACCAGGCCCGTAAGGGCAACTTTTCAGGAGAGATTGCCTTGGCAGTCTTTGTGCTGGACAAGCGCGGCAAGCCGCTCATGCCGTGCAGCGAGAAGCGCGCCAGGCTGTTGCTGGCGTGCGGCCGCGCACGCGTGCACCGTGTGATGCCCTTCGCCATCCGCCTGGTGGATCGGCGGCAAGCGGACAGCGCTTTGCAACCGGTTCGCCTCAAACTCGATCCAGGCAGCAAGGGAACCGGCGTGGCCATCGTGCGCGAGGTCGAGGCCGGCGGTGACGAGACGGCTCGGCATGCTGCCGTGCTGTCTCTCGCCGAACCGATCCACCGCGGCGCGCAGATCAGCCTGAGCCTGACCGCACGGCGGGCCATGCGACGTGGCAGGCGTGGCCGCAAGACCCGGTATCGTGCCGCTCGTTTCGATAACCGGCGCAAGCCCGTTGGCTGGCTGGCGCCGAGCCTGCAACACCGTGTGCAGACCACGATGGCTTGGGTGCGCCGTTTCCGGGCGCTCGCGCCGATTACCGCCATCAGCAC
>NZ_JBFTQG010000049.1:0-49647 GCF_056398885.1 Cupriavidus sp. 01T418 | reverse complement strand
CGCTCTGGATGCCCACATAGGCCTGGCGACCGAACAGGCGGCCGCCTTGCTGCGATGTGCCGGTGTCCAGGTTAAAGCCGCTTTCCAGAACGAAAACGGATTTCAGGCCGCTGCCGAGATCTTCCACGCCGCGCAAGCCCCAACGCGAGCCGGACAGGCCGCCGGAGTCCATGCGGTAGGCCTTGTTGGACGGGCCGGCATTGAATCCGTTGGCTGCCGTGGGGACGACTCCAACATGATTGGCGTACTCGATGTTTATGTCCGCCACGCCATACAGCGTCACACTGCTTTGTGCGTGAGCGCTGCCGGCGCAGATTGCGCCTGCAGCGATGAGTGCAAGATTAAGCTTGCTCAGCTTGCTGGATGATTTCACTCCCGTATCTCCTCGTGTCTATTTTTTTTTACGCCATTCACATTGACGCAAGTCACATCGAAGCCATCATACTCAAAACCGGGCACCGTGTACCCCAAGTGGCAGGGGGCGGGATTATCCGGATTGCGGGGAGTTTCGGCGCATGGCAGCAAAGTGACGTGGCTAAAATATCAGGCCCCGGCGCGGTCCGCTTCATTGCGCGGCTCGGCAAGGCGCAGGTCCCGCAAGTAGTACCGCTTGGCGATGAAGAACGCCGTTGCGGCGCCCAGGGAGATCAGCGGGACCATCTGCAGTGCGCCCAGCAGGCCGATCCTGTCGGCCAGCACCCCCGTCAGATAGGGCGCCGGCGCGGCGCCAAGGATGTTGTTGACCAGTGTGAGCATCGCCAGGGCGGTCGCATGGGTCGAGGGGCGGGTGAGATTGGCCACCATGGCGCCAGCGGGACCCCAGGTGCCGGCCGCCAGCAGCAAGCCGCAACCGAGCAGCAGCAACTGCGCCGTACCCGGCGGCAGGCGGAATCCCGCCAGCAGCAGCACGCACGACATGAGGCTAATGGCGATCGCGAGCGTCGGCTTGCGGCCCGGTGCCTTGCGGCTTGCCCAGTCCGTCACCATCCCGCACACGGTCATGCCGACGGCGCTGACGATCAGCAGCGCAGCGGCGAGCAGTGCCGCCTTGCCGGCTGGCATTTCGTAGTACCGGTTCAGATAACTCGGCATCCAGGCCATGATCGCAAAGGAGGTGAACAGCTGCAGGCCGCTGCCGATATAGGCGCATCTCAGGGACGGCGCCCAGAAGAGCCCGCGCAGTAGTGCCGGCAAGGGTATACGGGCACGGCTGGGCGCCGCGCCGCGAGGCGCAGCCCCAGGTTGGGCCGCGCGCCGGGCCAGCCTGGCTTCGGTAACCGTCACGGCGTAGATGATTACGATCACCAGCCCGAATACCGCCATGGCCATGAAGGCCGCACGCCAGCCGAAGCGCGCCGCCACGACGCCGCCCAGCCCCATGCCCAGCACCGCGCCGAACATGCCGCCGGAAGTGAAGGCGCCGGTCAGGGTGGCGCGCATGGAAGGCGGAAAAATGCTCAGGATCACGGCCAGCCCGACACTGCCATAGGCAGCTTCGCCGATCCCGACGAAGAAGCGGGCGGCCAGCATGTGCCCGTAGCTGGCGGAGAGCGCGCACGCCAGCGTGCCGCAGCTCCAGAGCAGCGCCATCAGGGCCAGGCTCTTTACGCGGCCCCAGCGATCGGCCACCAGCGAGAACGGTACGGTGAACAGTCCGACCATCAGCGCGACGATGCCGCTAAGGGAGCCGAGCTTGGTGTCGGACAGGCCCCACTCCAGCTTCAGGAGGGGAAAGACGGCATTGAGCACCTGCCGCGACATATAGTCGGACAGCAGGAGCGCAAAGATGAGGGCGAATACCAGCCACGCGTAGGCATGCGAGCGTGCCGGCTTGGCGGTGAGATCCGTGTCCGCGGGAGCGGTCTCGGAAAGGTACTGTCCCATGAAAGTCTCCTGCGGTCTGGTGCCGCTATAGCGCCGCGAAAGCGACGCGGATTTCGCGATCCGCGGCAAGCGGAAGGGCATCTTCGCCCACCCGCTTGCGCAAGGCGGCGTCAGGCTGCGCGCAAGGGCAGGTTCACCTGGCCCGGCTTGCGGTTGGGCGCCATGCCATGCACTGCCAGGGTTTCGTCGGCATCCTTGTACTGCACGCCGATCTTGTAGATCTCGCGCGCTTCCTTGCCGTTGGCCACTTCACGACCGAGTTCGCGGGCGACGCGCACGCACTGCTCGATCTGCTGCACCGAGGTCATGCGATTGCCGTGCTGGTCGATGATGGTGTCCTCGATGCCGCAGCGCGGATGCAGGCCCATCGACATGGCCATCATGTTGAACGGCAGGACGTTCTTCAACAGCGATTCCGCGGTCAGCGTGCAGCCATCCGGCGCGCGGTGGACGAAATTGAAGAAATTGAATGGATTCGGACCATCGAAGCCGCCACCGATACCGATCCAGGTCAGGTTCAGCGGTCCAGTGTATACCCCCTTGCGCACCAGGCGTTCGAGGGTTTCCAGCGCATGGATGCCGGTCAGCTGGAAATGCGGCTGGATGCCGGAGGCCTGCAGGCGGCGCAGATGCTCCTCGACCCATCCCGGGCCCGCGGGCACGGTCATTTCGCTGTAGGCGGCCTGGAAAGCCGGGTTGGCCAGCGAGGTGCCCTCCAGGTATTCCGGATAGAGCAGCTCCATGATGTTCATCTGCGTCGTATTGATGGCCACCGTCACTTGATCCGGCTTGGGATCGAGGTCAGCCAGCATGTGGCGGGTATCGTCCGACAGCCACTTGGCGGCCTGGCCGTCGTCTTCCGGCGCAAACGAGATCGAGCCGCCGACCTGGATGATCATGTCGGGCACCGCGGCACGCACGCCGGCAATCAGCTCGTTGAACTTGGACAGGCGCTTGGAGCCCTTGCCATCGAGTTCGCGCACATGGAGGTGCAGCACCGTGGCACCGGCGTTGTAGCAGTCAACGGCCTTTTGCACCTGTTCTTCCATTGTCACCGGAATGTCTTCGGGGAAATCCGCCGGCATCCACTCGGGGCCGTACGGCGCCACGGTGATGACCACTTTGTCCTGGTTCTCGGGGTGCAGGGAATCATCGAGGAATTGCATTTGTTGCTCCTTGTCTGGTTTGGACTAGCTCGTTTTCGATCGCGTCAGTTCAGTTCTGGTCTGGGGGCTTAGTACGGTACGTCGCCAACAATGCCGGCGCGCTCCATCTTGCGGTGGCACGGCGGGTAATCCATGACGGCGTAGTGCTGGGTCGCGCGGTTGTCCCAGATCGCCACGCTATTGGGCTGCCAGCGCCAGCGCACCTGGTACTCGGGGATATTGGCCTGGCTGATCAGGTAGTTGAGCAGCAGGCTGGCGCCCGGATTGCAGTCCTGGCCGAAGCGAACCCGCTGCGGCGTGTGGTAGTTGGTGAAATGCGTGGTGAAGCCATTGACGAACAGCACCTTCTCGCCGGTCTCCGGGTGGATGCGCACCACCGGGTGCTCGGCATCCGGGAACTGGGCCTTGAGCGCAAGGCGCTTCTCGATCGGCATGGCGGCGCCGAAGCTGGCTTCGATGCTGTGGCGCGCCCGCAGGTCGGCGATCTGGCTCTTGATTTGCTCGGGCAGGTTCTCATAAGCCAGGACCATATTGGCCCACATGGTGTCGCCGCCGACGGGCGGGCATTCCACGCAGCGCAGCACGCAGCCGAAGGGCGGGGCTACGCGCCAGGTTGCATCTGTGTGCCAGGCGTTCTCATAGCGGTCGTTCGGCTGGTCCGGAGTCTTGTAGATCCGCACCAGGCCCGGATGTTCGGGGTCGCTGCCGGCTACCGGGTGGTCTTCCAGTTCGCCGAAAAGGCGGGCAAAGGCCACGTGTTCGGCGCGCGTGATGTCCTGGCCGCGCAGGAACAGCACGCGATGCCTGAGCAGCGCGGCGCGGATTTCCGCAAACAGGCCGGCGTCGTGGATGGCGTCCGCCAGTTTGATGCCAACCAGCTCGGCGCCGATGGCGCAGGTAAGTTGTTCGATGCGCATGGTGCTCTCCTTAGACCGTGAAGATCGAGGAGCCGGTGGTCTTGCGCGACTCCAGGTCCCGATGCGCTTGCGCCGCATCCTGCAGGGCGTAGCGCTGGTTGATTTCGATGCGGATGCGGCCGGCCGCGACATGGCCGAACAGCTCGCCGGCCAGCTCGTTCTTTTCGGCGGGATCGGCGATGTAGTCGGCCAGCGCTGGGCGGGTGAGGTACAGGGAGCCTTTCATTGCCAGCAGTTGCGGGTTGAACGGCGGGATCGGGCCGGAGGCCGTGCCCACGCAAACCATCAGGCCACGGCGCTTGAGCGAATCCAGCGAAGCATTGAAGGTGTCCTTGCCAACGCTGTCGAAGACCACGTTGACGCCGACGCCGTCGGTCAGGTCACGCACGCGGCTGGCCACGTCCTCGTGGCTGTAGTCGATGATGTGGTCGCAGCCGTGGGCGCGGGCGACTGCGGCCTTGGCCTCGCTCGACACCGTGCCGATCACGGTCAGGCCGAGCAGCTTCGCCCACTGCGAGACGATCAGGCCGACGCCGCCGGCGGCGGCATGCAGCAGGATGGTGTCATCAGGCTTGAAGGCGTAGATGCGGCGCATCAGGTACGCGGAGGTCAGGCCGCGCATGGTCATGGCGGCGGCGGTCCCGCAATCGATGCCAGCGGGCAGCTTGATCAGCGCCGCGGCCGCGATCAGGCGTTCGGTACTGTACGCGCCGAGCGTGTTCAGAAAGCCCGTATAGGTGACGCGATCGCCCACTGCGAGCTTGGTGACGCCGGTCCCGACGGCTTCGACCACGCCGGCCGCTTCGACGCCCATGCCGGCAGGCAGCGGCATCGGATACAAGCCCGAGCGGAAGTAAGTGTCCGCGAAATTCAGGCCGACTGCTTCATGACGCAAGCGCACCTCCCCGGGCCCCGGATCGCCCACCGCGACCTCTTCCCATTGCAGTACTTCGGGACCGCCGGTCTCATGGATTCGAATGGCGTGTGGCATGTTGACTCCTCGTTATATTCAGTATGTCGTTGATTCGGTTTTGCGTTGCCCGGGGGGCAGGCTCATGCGTGGGACGGGGCAAGCCTGGCCAGCAGTTGTGCAAAGCTGGCGTCGGAACGCATCCCGGCGCGGGGCTCGAGGACCTGGTTCAGCGCGCATTGCATCCCATCCCATTCGGCCTTGGTCAGGTAGTGGCGCGCCGCCGGCAGCACCACGCCTTCTTCGCGGCCCCTGTATTCCCATACCAGGCGGGCATACTGTTCGACGGCCCGGGCCAGCGCGGGCAGCGCGGACTCGCCGGCGGCGGTTTGCGCCACTTGCGTGGCGAGGTCGTCCAGCAGGCTCTGTTGGCGCAGGTGCTGGCGGGACAGCTCATCCAGCTCCGCGCGCATGGCCTCGCTGCGCCGGCTCAGGCGGCGGAACAGCGTGGCCTCCTTGACCCGGTGCAGCGGATGGACTGCCAGACGCACATACTCGATCGCCGCCATCATCGGCGCCGGTGCCATCAACGCACCCGGCGCAGGCGTTTCGAGCAGGCTCAGGCAGGCATGCAGCAGTGCTGCCAGGCGACTGTATTCGTTGCGCAGCAGCTCGATTGCGGCAATGGATGCGGGTGCGCAATCGGCCGCGATCGACAACACCGGAATGCGGGCATGCATCAACATGTCCCGGGCCGGGGAGCCCGGCTCGGCGAGTTCCCCGGTGCCATGGGCGAGGACAATCGCGTCGCAGCCGGCCTGGTCCGCCGCGGCCAGCAATGCCCGCGCCGGCTGTTCGGCAACGAGGGTGGCGAACGTGCTCGCTACGCCTTGCGCCCGCGCCGCCGCGTCGGCCCGGACCAGCGCCTCCAGGACCTGCGGCTGGCCGCGCGTGCCGGCAGCTTGCGCATGCCGGAAACTGATGCGCGCGCCGTGGCTGCGGGCCAGTGCAATGGCTTGCGCCGTGGCATTGGCGACGTGATCACGGGGATCGACGGGAACGAACAGGTGGCGGAACATGGTTTGGGGCCGGTATGGGGTCAGGACAGTGCTGGCGTATTGGCTTCGAGCGCCGTCGGGGTCTGGTATTCGGTTGCTGGCATTGCGTCTCCTGCGTAATCGTCCTGATGTGATGGAATAGTAGGAGCGCGCCGGAGGGGGACTCCCCCCAGCGGTGGGGGGGATGGGGCACAGGGATATCCCTGAGAGCGGCCAGCCAGGCACCCCGCGGTTCTATAATCAGCGGCGTTGACGGTGCGCTCCGGCCCATCGGCTCCGTCTGCTCCATCTGCCCCACCCACTCGAACGGCATAGCCTGCCGGGCTTACCTGATGACAAAACCCACCAGTGGCACTGGCGTCACAGCATCGGAACTCCTGCTCAAGACCAGTCCACCGCGCGCACCGCGCCATCTCCATGCGCGCGCACGCCTGCGCTCGGACGGCGAGCGCTTTGCCGACAGGCCTGTGACGATCGTGCAAGCGCCTGCCGGCTTCGGCAAGACATCGCTGCTGATCCAGTGGCACCGCGAGTACATCATGCGCGGCAGCGCCGTTGCCTGGGTATCGCTCGATGAAAACGACGATCCCCGGCGGTTGCTCATGAGCCTCGCGAGCGCGATCCGCTCAGGCTGCGGGCGGGCGGCATTCGGCGGCCGGCTGCTGGAAGGAGGGGGGGCGGCCGATGGCTCGCTGGAGGGCTATACGGCATGGCTGGCCGAGGTTGCCCACCTTGCGCTGGATATCGTGCTCATACTGGATGAGGCCGAGCGGCTGCCGGACGCCAGCCGCGATGCGCTGATCTACCTGCTTAACAACTTGCCATCCAACCTGCGCATCGTGGTGGCGGCCCGCGACGRGTTCGACACGCTCGTCGAGCGGCTGGGGCCGTATGGCCAGTGCGTGAAAGTCGATACCGGTTTGCTGCGTTTCCGGCTGGACGAGACGATCGCGCTGATCGGCAGGCACTTTGAGACCAGCGTGGAGGCCGACGCCTGCGCCAGGCTGTATGACGTGACCGAGGGCTGGCCGCTCGGCCTGCAACTCGCGCTGGCGGCAATCACGCATGCTCCCGATCCCGTTGCCGCCATCGATGCCTTCGCCAGCAGTACCGGCGGCATGCGCGAACACTTCGTTACCGCGCTGCTGGCCCGGCTTTCCGATGCGGATAGCGGGTTCCTGATGCGCATCGCGATCGCGGAGCAGCTGCATGCCGGACTTTGCCGTGCCATAACGGGGTTGCCGGATGCGCAGGAGCGCTTGCATCGTCTGATGCGTGAAACGCCGCTGTTTGTCGTGGCCGACCAGCATGACGAGTGGTTCCGTCTGCATGCGATGGCACGCGATGCGCTGAGAGCCCGGCTGACGGCACTCCCGGCACAGGAACTTGCCGGGCTGCACGACCGCGCCATGCACTGGCTTGCCGATCATGGCATGACCGAGGCCGCCGCGCGCCATGCGCTGGCCAGCGGCCAGCGCGAAACCGCCTACGGGCTGGCGCAGCGCTGCCTGCACGAGGCCGCCACGCGCGGCCAGCTGTCCACTGTGCTGGAATGGCTGGAATGGCTGCCCGAGTCCGAGCTGGACCGGCATCCACGCCTGCGTCTCGCCGCGGCATGGGCTCTGGCGCTGAGCGAGCGCCACCAGCAGGCCGAGGCGCAAGTGCGGCAGATCCTCCGCCACGCGACGCCGGACGATGCCATGCGCTATGAGATCGATCTGATCCTGAGCGCCGCCGCCTATTACGCGGACGAGCCGGATTGCGTGGCGGCCCTGTTCGATCGTTGGGGGGAGGTGCCGCCCGTGAGCAATGCGTGGCTGTTGCAGGCGCATGCCAACCGGCTGGCGGCGCGCGCGGTGATGGCGGGGGAATATGCCAAGGCGCGCCGCTACGAGCAGAACGCGCCGCGCGGCGACGCCAGCCTTGCCTACCGCTATGTGATCCGCTGGCGCGATTACATCATCGGGCTGGGGTATCTGTTCGAGGGGCAGGTGCTGTTGGCGGAGGGTACGTTGCGTCCGGCACTGGCCCGCGCCGACGAAGACCTGGGCCGGCGCCACCCGTTTTCCTGCATGATCGCGGCACTGCTGGCCGCCTCGACCTATGCGCGGGACCAGGTTGACGAAGCGGCGGCGCTGCTGGCCAATCGCCTGGATATCCTGGAACGAGGCGGCACGCCGGATACGGTGCTGCTGGCTTACCGCACGGCGGCCCGCATCGCCGCGGCCACGGGCGTGGAGCATCGCGCCCTCGACCTGCTCGAGACCATGTACGCGGTTGGCGTTGCCCGCAAACTGCCGCGGCTGTGCGTGGCCAGCCTGACCGAGCAAATGCGCCTGCACAGCGGGCGTTTTCGCTCCGAGACGTGCCGGACCCTGCGGCGGCGCATCGATGAGATCGTTGCGGACAACGCCGCGCCCGAGTCTCCGATCCGGCAGCGCAACCTGGTCCTGCTCCAGGATCTGGCGCATGCCTATGCCTGCGTTGCCGAGCAGGACTGGCGCGCGGCGCAGCAACCGCTGGCGCGGGCCGAGGCGGGGGCCGGCGCGATGAAACGCGAGGTCGTGCGCATCGAGATCATGGCGCTGCGGGCGCTGGCGCTGGATCGCTGCGGCGAGAAGGGGCTTGCTCTGCTGCACGAAGCCATGAATCTGATGCAGGCTTACGGGGTGACGCGCGGCGTGCGCGACGTCCATCCCGCGCTGGCGGACTGGGCGCGCGATATCGGGACGGAATCCACCGGCGCGCGGCGCCTCGATCCTGTCAGGCTGGCGCAGGCGGTACGTCCCGCCGCCGAGGCTGGCGGCACCGGCCCGCGCGCAGCGCCCAGCATGGTGCTGACGCCGAAAGAGCGCAGCGTCCTGGAGCTGCTGGCCCGGCATCTTGCCAACAAGGAAATCGCGCTTGCCATGGGGATCGGACAAGAGACCGTCAAGTGGCACCTGAAGAACCTGTCCGCCAAGCTGGATGCCGGCACGCGCAAGCAGATCGTGCACAGGGCGCAGTTGCTGGGCCTGCTGCGCGACGCGTAGCGAGGGGCCCGGCCGGCGCCGGGCGCCTTCTGGCTGACGACGATGCCGGGCGGCCCGGCATCCTGTCCCGCGCCGGCTACGCCGTGGCGTTACTTGGGGTTGCGCAATACGATCAGCAGATCCTTGGCCGCCACGCGGTCGCCAGGCGCCACATGGACGGCCTCGATCTCGCAATCGAACTCCGCGGCGAGATGCGTTTCCATCTTCATGGCCTCCAGCGATACCAGCGTGCTGCCAGCCGATACACGTTGGCCCGCTTTGACTGCAACCGTGACCACGGCACCCGGCATGGGCGCGGCCACATGCAAAGGGTTCGCTGCGTCCGCCAGCGGGCGGGCCTGGGCAGCTCTCTGCGCGCCTCGCTTCTCGATACGTGCCATGCGCGACTGGCCATTGAGCTCGAACTGGACCTTGAAGACGCCTTCCTCCTTGTCCGGCTGTACGCTCTGCAGCGCGATCAGCAGCGTCTTCCCCGGCGCGATGTCGACACCAATCTCCTGCTGAGGCTGCAGGCCGTAGAAGAAGGCCGGGGTCGGCAGGGCGGAGGTGTCGCCGTAGTCGCGCCGGTGCTCGAAATATTCCTTGGTCACCTTGGGGTACATCAGGTAGGAGGCGAGCTGCTGGTCGTCGAGCTGACGCCCGCAGGCCGACTCCCCTTGTTTCCGGGCTTCGTCCAGGTCGACCGGGGCGAGGTGGTCGCCCGGCCGGTAGGGCGCCGGCGGGTCAGATTTCAATACCCGGCGCGACAGCCCGGCAGGGAAGCCGTCCGGCGGAAAGCCTAACTCGCCCTTGAACAGCGACACCACGGATTCCGGGAAAGCGACCTCCTTGGCGGGGTCGCAGACATCGGCCGCGCTCAGGTCGTTGGTCACCATCATCAGCGCCATGTCACCGACCACCTTTGAGGTTGGCGTGACCTTGACGATGTCCCCGAAGATGCGGTTCACGTCCGCATAGGCGCGCGACACCTCGGTCCAGCGGTGTTCAATGCCGAGCGAGCGCGCTTGCTCGCGCAGGTTGGTGTACTGGCCGCCCGGCATCTCGTGGCGGTAGACATCCGCGGTACCGGAGCGGATATCCGACTCAAACGGCGAGTAATAGCGCCGCACACCCTCCCAGTACATCGAGGCTTCGTGCAGGCGGTCAGGGTCGAGGCCGGGGTCGCGCTCGGTGTTGGCCAGGGCCGCTGCAATGCTCGACAGGTTGGGCTGCGAGGTCAGGCCACTCATGGCATCGAGCGCGCCGTCCACGGCGTCGCATCCGGCCTCGATGGCCGCCAATGCCGAGGCTGCCGAGATGCCGCTGGTGTCGTGCGTATGGAAGTGCACGGGCAGGCCGGTCTCTTCCTTGATCGCCTTGACCAGCGCGGCCGCGGCGCGCGGCCGGCAGATGCCCGCCATATCCTTGATGCCGAGCACGTGTACGCCGGCGCGCTGCAACTCCCGCGCGATGCCGACGTAGTATTTGAGATCGTATTTCGAGCGGGCGCTGTCGAACAGATCGCCCGTGTAGCAAACCGCGCCCTCGCACAGCGCACCGTTCTCCCGCACGGCGTCGATGGCCACTCGCATGTTCTCCACCCAGTTGAGCGAATCGAACACGCGGAACAGGTCCACGCCGCCGCTGGCCGCCTGCTTGACGAAGAAGCGCACCACGTTGTCGGCATAGTTGGTGTAGCCGACCGCATTGGAGCCGCGCAGCAGCATCTGCAACATGACGTTGGGAATGGCGGCGCGCAACTGCGCCAGCCGCTGCCAGGGGTCTTCCTTGAGGAAGCGCAGCGCCACGTCGAAGGTGGCGCCGCCCCAGCATTCCAGCGAGAACAGCTGCGACAGCTCGCGCGCATAGAACGGCGCGATGGGCAGCATGTCGGCGGTGCGCATGCGGGTGGCGAACAGCGACTGGTGCGCATCGCGCATCGTGGTATCGGTCAGCAGTACCTGCTTTTGCGCCAGCATCCACTGCGCGAACTTGTCGGCACCCAGTTCGAGCAAGCGGTCGCGGGTGCCCGGCGGCACAGGCGAAGTCACGTCCGTACGGGGCAGCACCGGCCTGGGCAACGGCAGTGGCGGCAGCGCCCGGCCTGCGACTTCCGGGTTCGCGTTGACAGCCACATCGCCGAGATAGCGCAGCAGCCTGGTGGCCCGGTCGTGCCGCTTGGCAAACGCGAACAGCTCGGGCGTATTGTCGATGAAGCGGGTCGTGACTTCGCCGTTGGCGAAGGCCGGGTGATTGATCACGTTCTCCAGGAACTGCAGGTTCGATGCGACCCCGCGAATGCGGAATTCGCGCAGGGCACGGTCCATGCGGCGAATCGACTCGGCGGCAGTGGGAGCCCAGGCGGTGACCTTGACCAGCAACGAGTCGTAATAGGGCGTGATGATCGCGCCGCCATAGGCGGTGCCGGCATCTAGCCGAACGCCGAAGCCGGACGCGCTGCGGTACGCGGTCAGCTGCCCATAGTCCGGGAGAAAGCCATTTTCCGGATCTTCGCTGGTAATGCGGCATTGCACAGCATGACCGTTGAGGGCGATGTGCTCCTGATCCGGCACGCCGGCAGCGCGAATGGCCACATTCCCCGTGCTGTCGAATTCGTCTTCGATGCGGCCGATCCGCCCGCCCTCGGTGATGCGGATCTGGGCCTTGACGATGTCCACGCCAGTGACCACCTCGGTGACGGTGTGCTCGACCTGGATGCGGGGATTGACCTCGATGAAGTAGAACTGGCCGCTATCGGCATCCATCAGGAACTCGACGGTGCCGGCATGGGTATAGCCGACTGCTCGCATCAGCTTGAGCGCAGCGTCGCACAGCGCCTGACGCCCAGCCGGGTCAAGGTAGGGTGCAGGTGCACGTTCCACGACTTTCTGGTTGCGCCGCTGGACCGTACAGTCGCGCTCGAAGAGGTGCACGACCGCGCCGTGGATATCGCCGAGGATTTGCACCTCGATATGGCGGGCGTTGCGCACCAGCTTTTCCACATAGACTTCGTCGTTGCCAAAGGCAGCCAGCGCCTCACGGCGTGCCACCGGCAGCGAGGCCTCGAGGTCCTGTTCGTTTTCCAGCACGCGCATGCCGCGACCGCCGCCGCCCCAGCTCGCCTTGAGCATCAGCGGATAGCCGACTTGCGCGGCCATGCGCTTGCAGGCATCTAGGTCGAGCGGCAGCGGCGCGGTGGCAGGCATGACCGGCACGCCCGCCGCGACGGCGGCGTTGCGCGCGGCGACCTTGTTGCCGAGCGTGCGCATCACTTCGGGCGAAGGCCCGATCCAGCGGATGCCGGCGTCGAGCACCGCCTGCGCGAAATCGGGGTTCTCCGAAAGAAAGCCGTAGCCGGGATGGATGGCATCCACCCCCGTGCGCCTGGCGATGCGCAGCACATCCTCGATGTCGAGGTACGCCTCCAGCGGCTTCTTGCCCTCGCCAACCAGATAGCTTTCATCCGCCTTGAAGCGGTGCAGGGCCAGGCGGTCTTCCTTGGAGTAGATCGCTACCGTATGGATGCCCATCTCCGCCGCGGCCCGCATGACGCGAATTGCGATCTCCGATCGATTGGCAATAAGGATTGACTTGATTGAGGTGGGCTTCATCGCGGTAGGGGTCGGTTAGGATTGATGTCCTGCTGGCAGCAACAAGAGCGGCCGTGGCTAGTCTGGCTTGAAGTCAATCGCCTTTAGCAGTGCGCCCTGGCGATCGTGCGCGGTGCGCAGCGAGGCGTCCAGTTCAGCCTGGCTCCTGGGAAGCCCAACGTCCAGGCCGAGTTCGGCAATGCGATCCCGCACCGATGCCGATTCAAGCACCTTGCGGGTTGCGGCCCGCAAGCGGTCCTGGATCGCTTCGGGCACGTCGGGTGCCACCCAGACGCCGATCCATGCGAGCTGGTTAAGCGCAGGGTAGCCTAGTTCGGTGAACGTGGGTACCTGCGGGAGCGCCGCAAGGCGCTTCGGCGAACTGACGGCAAAGGCGCGGAGTTTGTCGGCCTTGATGAGCGGCAGCGAAGTCGCTGTCCCGTCGAACATCAGGGGGACATGCCCGCCCATCACATCCTGCAGCGCTGGCGGAGATCCCTTGTAGCCCACATGGCTCATGTCGATGCCGGCAAGCTGATTCAACTGCAGGCCCATGGTATGCCCGAGCATGCCTGTGCTGTAAGAAGCATAATTAATCGAGGCGGGATGCGCCTTGACATAGGAAATCAGTTCGCCAAGGGTCCTGGCGGGCAAGCCGGGGTTGCCGACGAGCACCAGGCCCCCGCGCGCCAGCTCCGCCACCGGCTTGATGTCCTTGAAGGGATCGAATCGCTGCCTGGCCAGGAAAGGGGCTTCGGAGGCGATACCGTCCTGGATGACCAGTAGCGAATAGCCGTCATGTGGTGCCGCAAGCGTGTCTTGTACTGCAATGGCCCCAAAGCCGCCCGGCTTGGAATCCACAATGAAGGGTTGGCCCAGCTGTTTGCTCAGTCCGTCCGCAAGGCTGCGGGCAAGCATGTCGGCAGTACCGCCCGCGGGCGCGGCCGTGACGATGCGAACCGGCTTTGCGGGCCATGCTTCGGCGCTTGCCTGATGCGACGCGAGGCAGAGGGCCAGTGCGCCGGCGGCCATGAGCGCGCGTCCGCCATGGGCAAACCATTTTGTGCATTTTCTGTATGCCACGAGTGTCTCCTTGTCATTGATTGCAGCTTCGGCTTCGTGGCCGGGGCAATGCGCAAGCAGGTAGCTGGCTTGCCCGGCGTCGAAGGTCTCCCCTTGGATCGATGAGGCATCTCGCGGGGCCGCTTCCAGCATTCTTATCCTGGGACAGGTGGTACGCCCCCCCTTCATTGGGGGGGCGCGGCAGTGCGACTATGGCAGAGTTCGGTGCTGCAGGCATGGCTAAATCATGCCATCGAACCCCGGGAGCAGAGCGTGACCAAGCATGTTGTCCACATCGGTGCCTTGCCCGATAACGCGCGCAGGTTCCTGAAGATAGGGACGCGCGAGATTGCCGTGTTCTGCGTTGCAGGAAGGGTATTCGCGCTGGACGACAGCTGTCCGCATGCCGGTGCATCGCTGTCGGCTGGCTTGATCGAAGGCGGCAGCGTTCGCTGCCGCGCTCACGGCCTGCGCTTCGATCTCGCCACCGGATGCATGTCGCAAGCCGCCGGCTTGCGTGTCAGGACTTATCCGGTAACTGCCAGTGTTGGCGAAGAGACCTTGACGATCGAGATTGACGATCAGGATTGATGCGGCCTGGAAGCGGCCCGGGATGCAACGTGCCTGTATTGAACGCGACTTCGTATCAAGCCAGCTCGTCGAGCAGCGCCTTGGCCTCCTGCAGGTCCGCGGTGTCAAAGCCTTCGGTGAACCAGCCGTAGCTCGCGGCCAGCATCTCGCGGGCGGCTTCCGGCTTGCCCTGCTCTCGCCACAGCCGGGCCAGGTCCATCACCGCGCGCAGCTCCAGCGATCGAGCGCTCTGTCGGCGGGCGATCAATATCGCCTGCTGGAAGGCGGCTTCGGCTTCGTCCTGGCGGCTGGCTTGCTGCGCACCGCCGATCGGCCGCAGCAGCGTCAGTTCGCCCTTGAGCCTGTACAGCTCCGCTTCGTACACGCGCTCCTGCGTGCGCTCAACCAGCCCCAGCGCCTCTGCCAGCGTCCTCAGGCCGGCCTCGGCCTGCCCCGATCTGGCGTAGGCGTCGGCCAGCAACCCCAGGAAATGCGTCCGGGACAGTTCCGCGCCGGTGGCCTGGTAGGCGCTCATGCCCTGCTGCATCATCGCGATGCCTTCCGCGGCGCCACCCTGCGCGGCCAGGACCCAGCCCCAGAGGATGGTGCCCCAGGTCAGCGCGAACGGAAGGCCGTGCTCGGTCGCGAGGGCGAGGGTGGCCTGCGTCAACTCGCGCGTCGGCTGCACTTCGCGGCGCCGCAGATGAAGTTCGGCGGCGATGATCAGGGCCGTGGCCGAGGCGGGCGGGTGGGACAGGGTCTGCGCCAGGGCGAGCATCGCCTGGCTGCGCGCCAGGGCCTGCTGCGGGTGGCCGAGCAGCCACAGGTCCAGGGCGAGGAATGCCAGCCCCAGCACGCCGGGTTCCGAGCCATAGAAGAACACGGGAGACTGGTGTTGCAGGGGATCATAGAGGGCCAAGGCCTGCTCCAGGTGCGTGCGGGCGGCATCCAGCTCGCCCAGGCTGAACAGGTTGGTGCCCAGGACCCGATGGGCCGTGACCAGCCACGCCGGGTCCTGCGACTCCTCGGCCAGCGTGAGCAGTTGCGCGGTGAGCCCGCGCGCCGTCAGCAAGTCCCCGCGGACCTGGTAAAAGGTGCGCAGCCCCTGCAGGGCGGGGAACAGCAGGGTCGTTTCACCGAGTTGCTTGCACAGCGTCAGCGCCCGCGTGTAGGTCGTCTCCACTTCCGGGGCAGCAGGTCCACGGGCGGCCATCCAGGCCGGACCGAGCGTGATCTGGAGCTCTAGTTCCTGTCGTGCGCGCTCGGGTGTATCGGGCTGGTTTTCGAGCAGAGCCAGGGCCATGGTGAGATGGGTGACCGCTTCGGCATCGGCGGAGCGCTGCACCGCCTGGCGCCCGGCGCACAGGAGGTTGGCCACCGCCTTGGGCGTGTTGCCGCTGCAGCTGAAATGATGGGCCAGCTCGTTGCAGTGCGCCTCGAGCTGGGTGGGGAACAGGGACTCGATGGCCTGGGCCGTGCGCTCGTGCAGCGCGCGGCGCCGCTCGATCAGCAGCGAGCCGTAAGTGACCTCCTGGGTCAGCGCGTGCTTGAAGCTGTACTCCACCTCCGGAAATGCCGGCTGTTCGTAGATGAACTCCCCGGCCTGCAGCCGCGTCAGCAGGCTCTTGAGCGTGTCTTCGGGCTGCTCGACGATGCGCGCGAGCAGGCTCCAGGTAAAGGCCTTGCCGATCACCGCCAGGGTCTGCAGCAGCGCTTTCTCCGCCACCCCCAGCCGGTCGATGCGGGCGGCGAGCACGCCCTGCACGGTGGGCGGGATGTGCAGGCTGGTCGGAAGCTGCTCGAGACGGTAATGTCCGCGTTCGCCGCGCAGCGCCCGCTCCTCGATCAGCGTCTGCACCACTTCCTCGATGAAGAAGGGGTTGCCCTCGGTCTGCGCCAGGATCAGGTGCTCGAGTGGGGCGAGCCCGGCGCCGCCGCCCAGCAGGTCCCGCAGCAGTTCCCGGGCCTCGCCCTCGCCCAGGGGATCCAGCCGCAACTGGGCGTAGCAGCTCTTGTGGCTCCAGTCGGGACGGTACTCGGGCCGGAAATTGACCAGCAGCAGGATGCGGGCGTTGGTCACGCTCTCACCGAGAAAGCTGAGGAAGGCCTCGGTCTCGCTGTCCAGCCACTGCAGGTCCTCGACGATGAGCTCAAGCGGCTGGGCCAGGCTTTCGCGTACCAGCAGCCGCTTGATCGCCTCGAAAGTGCGCTGCCGGCGGATTTGGGAAGGCAGATTCGCCAATGCCGAGTTCGGCTCGGCGACTCCCAGCAGGTGGAGCAGGTAGGGCAGGCCGTCCTCCAGCGCGCGGTCCAGGGTCAGCACCTTGCCGGTGAGTTTCTCCTGCCGCCGACGCTCGTCGTCCTGCGCGGTGATCTGGCAGTAGTTCTTCAGCAGATCGATCAGTGGCAGATACGGATAGGCCTTGCCGTGCGAGACGGAGAACGTCTCCAGCACCAGGCAGTTGCGCGGCGCGAGCAGCTTGAACTCGTGGCACAGCCGCGACTTGCCGACCCCCGGTTCGCCCACCACGCCGACGATCTGTCCTTGCCCGGCATGCGCCCGCGCCCGCGCCTCGCGCAACTGCCCGAGCTCGCGGACGCGGCCGACAAAATGCGCCAGCCCGCGGCTGGCCGACACCTGCAAGCGGGTGCGCAGCGGGCCGAGGCCGAGCACTTCGAAGACGGGCAGCGGCTCGGACCGCCCCTTGATCGGCGTTGCGCCGAGCGCCTTCCACGAAAAATAGCCCTCGGTCAGATGGTGGGTGTGCTCGCTCGCGACGATCGAGCCGGGCACCGCGATGCCTTCCATGCGCGAAGCGACGTGGATCGAATTCCCCACCGGATCGTAGTCGGTGTGCAAGTCGTCGGTGCGGATGGCGCGCACCACCACTTCGCCGGAGTTGACGCCGACGCGTATCTGCAGCGCGATCCCCTGTGCGAGACGTACGCGGTCGGCGTAGCGGCGCATGTCCTCCTGCATGCGCAGCGCCGCATAGAGGGCCCGCTGCGGATGGTCCTCGTGCGCGATCGGCGCCCCGAATAGTGCCAGGATGCCGTCGCCCATCGACTTGGCCACATAGCCTTCGTAGTGATGCACGGCGTCCATCATCAGCGCCAGCACCGGGTCGATCAGGTGGCGTGCGTCTTCGGGATCGAGGTCCTGGATCAGCGCGGTCGAGCCGGCCATGTCGGCGAACAGCGCGGTGATCGTCTTGCGCTCGCCGTCCGTCGCACCGCGTGCCTCCATGGCCGCCTGTGCTGCCCGAATGCGCTCGGCCAGATGGGGGGGCGTGTAGTCGATCGGGGTGCTGCCCGCGAGCACCGCGCCGGGGGCCGTGCGGCTCAGCGGTGCACCGCATTCGCTACAGAACTTGGCGCTCGCACCGGTTTCGTGTCCGCAGGCCGGGCAGGCATGCACTAGCCTGGCGCCGCATTCCTCGCAGAACTTGGCACTTGCCGGATTCTCGAACCTGCAGTTGATGCAGCGCATAGGGCTCACCTTCGTCTTAGGCGGCTTGCGAGGTTCAACAGTACCCGAATTCTACAAAGGCGTGCAACTTGCAGCCCTGGCCCTCAGGGCCGCGGCGCACCGCGTGGCGCGTCCGGTTTTTCACCGCGAAACAAACTTCAAAATATTTGAATAACGTATCCATGAATTGGATAATGCACGCCTTGGTTGCTCTCGTATAGTTCGATCCATTGACGGCGCTGTAACAAATAAAGCCGGAACCAAAAAGGTCAACTAATTTCAATGAGAGAGCGAATACCATGTCCAATCAGAAACTCGAAGTGCTGACCCCGCAGAACAGTCAGGTGATCTTCATCGATCACCAGCCGCAGATGGCCTTCGGCGTGCAGTCGATGGACCGCCAGGCGATGAAGAGCAACGCCGTGGGCCTGGCCAAGGCCGCCAGGATCTTCAGCATCCCCACCACCATCACCACGGTGGAGAGCGAGTCGTTCTCGGGCTTCACCTATCCCGAGCTGCTCGATGTGTTCCCCGAGCAGCCCACGCTGGAGCGCACCTCGATGAACTCGTGGGACGACCAGAAGGTGCGCGACGCGCTGGCCGCCAACGGCCGCAAGAAGATCATCGTCGCCGGCCTGTGGACCGAGGTCTGCAACACCACCTTCGCGCTGAGCGCGATGAACGAGAGCGACTACGAGATCTACATGGTGGCCGACGCCTCCGGCGGCACCAGCAAGGAAGCGCACGATTACGCCATGCAGCGCATGGTGCAAGCCGGCGTGGTGCCGGTGACCTGGCAGCAGGTGCTGCTCGAATGGCAACGCGACTGGGCTCACCGCGACACCTACGACGCGGTGATGAAACTGGTCAAGGAACACTCCGGCGCCTACGGCATGGGTGTGGACTACGCCTACACCATGGTGCACAAGGCCGCGCAGCGCACCGCCACGCCGCACGCGTCGCGCGCGCCGGTGCCGGCACGTTGAGCCGCGTTGCCGTGCCGGCTAGGCGGGCTGCATCACGCCCATGATGCGCCTGCCTAGCGAGATGCCCCATTGGGCCAGGCGCTTGTTCGCGGCCCACTGGCTTCGATCCCACAGCGCGAGCGCATCGTCGATGCGGTCCGGGGCCGCCTGCAGCGCGCGCGCCAGGGCCACGGCATTGCCCGCCGCCTTGCCTGCTCCTGCGCCGGTATGCGGACGCGCCACGAAGGCGGCATCACCGAGCAGCACGGCGCGGCCGAAGCGCATGCGCGGTGCCGCGTAATCCTGGATCAGCTGCAGGAAGGGATCGGGGGTCGACGCGACCAGCGCCGCGAACACGGGCGCCAGGCTGTGCGCCGCGGCAAGCTGCAGCGCCCGGGCATCGGCGTCCTTGACCGCGCCCGGCGGAAGCGAATGCGTGTGCTGGCGCCCATGGCGGTCCAGCAGCACGGCCGCCAGCGGTTCTCCCGCGGGCAGCGCACGGTACCAGACCCAGTTCAGGCGCCGCTCGTCGCGCCTGACCGACCCGTCCTCGCCGGGAATCAGGTAGGTCAGCATCTGGTGGCGCGGGCCGTCCTGGAAGGCGAAGGCATCGACCAGCAGCGACCTGGCCTGCTCGCCCAGGCCGGCCTCGGGCAGCACGCCGCGCCAGGCGACGTAGCCGGCATAGGCAGGCGCATCGCCGGGCAGCAGCAGCTGCCGCACCGTGGACAGCGGTCCGTCGGCACCGACCAGCAGATCGGCGTGCTCGGTGCGGCCGGAGGCAAAGCGGGCCGTCACGTGATCGGCCTCCTGGGCGAGCCCGACCAGTTCCTCGCCCGCATGGATCGCGGCCGGATCGAGCGTGTCTTTCATCAGGGCGTAGAGCCCGTTCCAAGCGATCTGCGTCTGCGGCATGTAGATGCGGCGGACCACGCCATCGCGGTCCAGGAAGATGCGGTCCTTCGACGGCACACCGAAGCCGGGTGCGTGTGCCACCCCGGCGAAGTCCAGCGCATCGAGCACGTCGGGCTGCAGCACGAGTCCGCCGCCGCGGCTGTCGAGCTGCTGCGGCGACCGCTCGAAGACATCGACCTCCCAGCCGATGGCGCGCAGGCAGATGGCGGTAAAGAGCCCGCCGAGCGAGCCGCCGATCACGACGGCGCGGTGTGGTTTGGACGTAGGCATGGGGTCATGGCGTTGATGTCAAGGGGCCGGGCACCGGTTGGCGCCCGGGGCATGGCGCGTTGCGCGCTACGGCGCAATTTCCCTGCGCAGCCGCTCGCCGCCCAGCGGCATATCGCGCAGGCGCTTGCCGGTGGCATCGAACAGGGCATTGCCGAGGGCGCCCGCGGTGGGCCCCATCGCCGCTTCGGCCACGCCCAGGAACGGCGTACCGGGGCGGTCGATCAGGTGCACGTTGATGGTGGCGGGCACGGAAGAGAAGCGCATGATCGGATAGGCGCTCCAGTCGAAGCTGCCGATACCGCCGGTGTCGAAGCGCAGCGCTTCGTACAGCGTCCAGCTCGCGGACTGCAGGATGCCGCCCTCGATCTGGTTGCGCACGCCATCCGGATTGACGATCTGCCCGCAATCGACCGCCACTTCGGCATGCTCGAGGCGCACCAGCCCCGTGTCGCGCACCACCGAGATCTCCAGCGCGATCGCCACATAGCCCATCAGGTTCTTGTACCTGGCGAAAGCGAAGCCGACGCCGTGGCCGGGCTTGCTGCCGCGCCTGGGCCAGCCGAACTTGTCCGCGGCAAGCTGGATCACGTCGCGCGCGCGGGGGTCTTCCAGATGCCGCAGGCGGAAGGCCACGGGGTCGGCGTTTGCCGCGGCGGCCAGCTCGTCCATGAAGCTCTCGATCGAGAAGACGTTCATGTGCGCGCCCAGCGAGCGCATCGCCGAGGTGCGCAGCGGCATGGTCGGCGAGAAGTGGTTGACGATATGCGCGGCCGGGAGCTGGTAGAGCGGAATCGCATTGCGGTCGCCGCCGCCCTCGGGCTGCAGCATGGGGACCGACGGCGCTGAGACGAAAGGCCTGGCCAGCAGCGTGGCGGGCAGCAGCCGGCCGGCGTTGACGATGCGCTCGTTGTGCGAGCTGCTCCACAGCGCGTAGTCCCAGTCGACAATGCGGCCGCCGGCATCGAGCGATGCCTTGACCTCGGTGACCATCGCGGGCGTGTAGTGGTCCCACAGGTTTTCCTGGTCGCGCATCCATTGCACGCGCACCGGCTGCCCGGGCAGGGCGCGGGCCAGATAGGCGGCATGCGCCGCCGCGTCGTCGGCGCCGTTGTGCCCGTAGCAGCCCGAGCCTTCCACATGGATGCAACGCAGTTTTTCCTTGGGCATGGACAGCATCTCGGCCAGGCCGGCGCGCAGCGGGTAGACGCCCTGCGAGTGGGTCCATACCGTCAGCACGCCGTCCTGCATCAGCCCGACGGCGCACGAGGGGCCGATCGAGCCGTGCATCAGGTAATGCTTGGAAAAGGTGGCGGCCAGCGTCCTGGCGGCTGCCGGCACCACGCCCCTGGCATTGACGATCTTGGCGATCTCGATGTGCTGCGTGGCGATCTGCTTGAGCTGCACGATCACCTCGGCGGGCCGCGGCAGGGCGCGCCCCTTGCTCCAGCGGCAGGCGGCGCCGAGCGCGCGCTGCGCGAGCACCGCCTGCCATTCTCCCTTGGCCACCACGGCGAGCAGGTTGCCGTCGCGCACGACCGCGATCACGCCGGGCATGGACCTCACCACGGCCTCGTCGACCGACAGCAGCGCCGCGTCATAGGCCGGCGGCAGCACCACGCGCGCGTGCACCATGCCCGGCAACGTCATGTCCTGGACATAACTCGGCCTGCCGGTGACCTTGCCGGGGATATCCAGCCGGGGCATCGGCGTGCCGATCACGGAGAACGACTTCGGGTCGCGCAGCGGCGAGGCGGGCGTCGCCGCGCGGTGCAGGTTCACCGCTGGCAGCAGTTCGCCGAACGTCAGCGAGCGCCCGTCGCGCGCCGTGATGCGCGCGTTGGCGACCGTCAGCGACACCGCGTCGACGCGCAACTGCCGCGCGGCCGCGTCGGCCAGCAGCCCGCGCACCTGGGCCGCCGCGTTGAGCAGGGCGCTGCCGCTGTCGGCCATGGTGTGGCTGCCGGCGGTCAGCCCTTCATCCGGCGAACGGCCGGTGTCGGCGGTCAGGAAGGTGATCTGCGCGGGCGCCATCTGCAACTCTTCGGCCGCCACCTGCAGCAGCGCGGTGCGCACGCCGGTGCCCAGCTCGACCTTGCCGGTGCAGACCGTGACCTGGTTGTCGGGGGCGATCCTGATCCAGGCGTCGAGATAGGGATTGGTCTTCAGGCTGCCCGCCAGCGTCTCGTACTGCCGCGAGACCTGCACGGCCGCGCCCTCGTCGGCCAGCACCATCCGCGCCATGGCCGTGCTGCCGGGCAGCAGCGTGAAGCCCACCACCAGCGAGCCCGAAACCAGGAACGCGCGGCGGCCCGGGTCGATGTCGTCGTCATGGCCGCTCATCGCGCATCCGCCTTGCGGCCTTCCGGCGTGATCCCGGCCTTGCCCACTGCCCTGGTCGTGCCTGCCGCCGATCGGATGGCTGCCAGGATGCGCATATGCGTGCCGCACCGGCACAGGTTGGGTTCCATGTGCGCGCGCAGCTCGGCTTCGGTGGGGTGCGGGTTGACCTCCAGCAGCGCCTGCGCGCGCATGATCATGCCGGCAATGCAGTAGCCGCATTGCGCCGCCTGGTGGTCGATGAACGCCTTCTGCAAGGGGCCCGGCCTGTCGACGGTGCCCAGGCTCTCGATGGTGCGCACCGGCCGGCTGCCGACCGACGCCACCGGCATCACGCACGAGAACACCGGGCGGTCGCCCACGATGACGGTGCAGGCGCCGCACTGGCCCAGGCCGCAGCCGAACCTGGCGCCGTGCAGGTGCAGTTCTTCGCGCAGGGCGTAGAGGAGCGGCGTGGACGGATCGATTTCCAACTGGTGGCTGGCGCCGTTGACGGTGAGCTTGATCATCGCGATTCGTTTCCTTTCCTGATGTCCGCTATGGTGTCCAGCACATCGGTCCACGGCGGCTGCCGGGAGTAGGTGGCGCGCAGGTAGGCCGTCAGGTCGGCGAGTTGCTGGTCGTCGAAGGCCTGCGCGAACGCCGGCATGTAGTGCAGGGCGTCCTCGCCGTTCCAGGGCACGCCTTGCAGCATCATCTGGATGGCATTGCGCGGCGTGCCGGCGTTGACCGCGGAGCTGGTGGCAAGGCTGGGGCGCCCGCCCACGCTCTGCATCGGCGAAGCCGTGCCGTGGCAGGCGGCGCACGCGCCGGTGAACAGCGTCGCGCCGCGCGCGATGGCGGACTGGTCGGGCGCGGCCGCCGACACCGGCACCACGGCGGGCGTGGGCGCCGGCTGCTGCAGCGCCATCAGATAGGTCGCGATGGCATCGACGTCCGCCTCCGGCACGGTAGCCAGTTCGCGCGTGACCGGCAGCATCGGCCCGGCTGCCGCGCCATGCGCGCGGGAGATACCCGTGCGCAGCCAGGCGCTGAGCTGCGCCTTGGTCCAGGGCACGGGCCCGCCCGTCAGGCGGTTCAGCGGCGGTGCTTCCCAGTTGTCCACCACGCCGCCGTCGAAGGCGCGGCCCAACTTCTCCCCGCCGATGGCATTGAGCGGCGAGTGGCAGGCGGCGCAGTGGCCCAGCCCGTCCACCAGCAGGCGGCCGCGGTTCCAGGTTTCGTCTTGCGCGGGATCGCGCTGCACCTCGCCGGGCCGCAGGAACAGCAGGTTCCAGAAGGCGACCGGCGGGCGGAAGTTGAGGGGGAAGATCAGCGCGTTCGCGGGGGCCCTGGCAACCACGGGATTGCGCCGCATCAGGTAGGCATAGGCCGCTTCGATATCCCGGTCCGCCATCCTGGTGAAATGGATGTAAGGAAACGCCGGGTAGAGCTGATGCCCGTCGCGGGCGATGCCATGCCGCATGGCACGCGCGAAGGCTTCCAGCGACCAGCCGCCAATCCCGGTTTCCGGATCGGGCGTGATGTTGGTGGAGTAGATAGTGCCGAACGGCGTGACCAGCGCCAGGCCGCCCGCATAGGGCTGGCCACCCTTGGCGGTATGGCAAACCATGCAGTCGCCCAGCGCGACCACGCGGGCGCCCTCCAGCGTCAGCGCGTGATCGAAGGAAGAGGGCGCCGGCGCCGGGATCGGCGCGATGGCCGGTTCCCACATGATGCCGGCCGCGGCCACCAGGGCGGCGACCGCGGTCCCGAGCGCGGCCAGGATGACGGGCCGGCGCTTCATGCTTGCCTTGCCGGGATGAGATGCCGGTCCATTGCGGGTCCTTGCGTCGGAGGAAGTTTGCCAGCGCACGTTCCATGCATCGGGACGGTTGGCCGCCGGCGGGAAGTGACTGCGCTTGCTTCGCATGGTAGGAGCCGCCTTGGCCGCCAACAATCGGCAAGTGGTCTGTCGCGCCCAGACCAAAGTATGAGATGGCGCCGCGCAAGGGCGGCTCGCGGCTCGCGTTTTGCCGCATGTGACCGTGCATTTTTTCATGTGTGCGGAGCATTGCTCTGCTATTCTTCGCCGGTCAGCACCTGGCGCCAAAGCCATAGGCCGGATACCCGTTTATTCACATGTGAAGCCATGCACGCAAACGCTGCCGCCGCATTTCCGCCTGCTGCCTCCGGGGGGACCGATACCTTGGGATGCTTGTCGCAGAAGCTTCAGCATGACCAGGCGCTTGCCGGCAGCGACCTCCAGTTCTATCGCAAGAGTTCGGCTGGCGCCGATGACAGCCAGGTGCTCATGCCGGCATCGCATCGCGGCTATCTGGTGGGGATTTCGCTGTGCACAGGACATCGTCGCCGCATATTCAATGAATATCGCGCGACCACGCATGATTTCGAGATCGATTCCATCTATATCCGGAATTTCCTTGACGACTATAAGGCCGATTTTTATGGCCATTTCGACTTCATCCTGCTGGAGGTTTCCCGCGCCTTTATCGAACGTACCAGCAGTGAACTAGGCCGCTCGCGTGTCCGGGAACTGCGCGGCGCAGCCGGGGAGAGGGACCAGGTGCTGGCCCATCTTGCGCAGGCGGTGGTGCCAGCGCTCAGCCGGCCCGGGATGGCCAGCAGGCTGTTCGTCGATCAATTGGGCATCGCCATCGGGACCTACCTGGTCGAGCAGTATGGCAACGGGCAGCTCGCGGCGCCCAAGACCAACCGTTTGCTCTCGCAACGCTGCGTGGCAATGGCCAAGGAGATGCTGATTGCCAACATCGACGGCGATTTGTCGATCGCGGCCATCGCGGATGCCTGCAACCTCTCGCGCAGCCATTTCACCCGTGCCTTCCGCGATACCACCGGCCAGACGCCCCATCAATGGCTGGTGGCGCAGCGCCTGGAGCGTGCCCGCGCGCTGCTGCGCGATTCGGCGCTGCCCTTGGCCGAGGTGGCGACTACCTGCGGTTTTGCCGACCAGAGCCACTTCACGCGCGTGTTTTCGCAGGCGCTGGGCGTCTCGCCCGGAATCTGGCGCCGCGGGGTCGGTTGCTGACAGCGTCCGGCGCCTTGCGTACGTGCCGTCGAAGCTGTGGCGCAGGCCCTGCGCGCGGCTGGCCAGGCGAGGCGGGGCACGGTGTCCGCAGAGCGATCCTAGGCCGTGCCGGCGCGTGGCGCCATAGTCCGATGGTATGGGTAGTCGGGACGTACGGGTCTTCACACAATGCGGCTTTCGACCGGTGGCTTCGCCGCCGGCCGCCCCTGCGGGTGCTCCTGGCCGTCGGCTGCATGGCGGGCATGGCCCCGTGCAACCAGCGATCCATCCATGACTGAATCCCAAGCCGGCGCCGCCGGTTCGCCCTGGAGCCCGCTGCGGCACCGTACCTTCCGCATGCTGTGGATTGCCACCGTGGCATCCAACGTGGGCACCTGGATGAACGATGTCGGTGCCAGCTGGCTGATGACGTCGCTCGACCCCGACCCGCTGATGGTGGCCCTGGTGCAGGCCGCCGGCAGCCTGCCGATGTTCCTGTTCGCGCTGCCTTCCGGGGTACTGGCCGATATCGTCGACCGGCGCCGCTACCTGATCTTCGCGCAGCTCTGGACGCTGGCCGTGGCGGTGACGCTGGGCGTGCTGGTACTGGCAGGGCTGGTCAACGCCCATGTGCTTCTGCTTGCCGCGTTCCTGCTGAGCACCGGCGCGGCAATGAGTTCGCCGCCGTTCCAGGCTATCGTGCCGGAACTGGTCGAGAAGGCGGATCTGCCGCCGGCGATCGCGCTGAACTCGCTGGGCATCAATATCAGCCGTGCCATCGGGCCCGCGCTGGGTGGCTTGATCCTGTCGTTCTCCGGGCCCGCGGCGGTGTTCCTGCTCAATGCCTTGTCGGTGCTGGGTGTGGTGCTGGTGCTGTTCCGGTGGAAGCCGGAGCCTGCCCGGCGCAATCTGCCGCCGGAACATTTCTTCTCGGCCGTGCGCGCCGGGCTGCGCTATGTGGAGGCCGCGCCGCTGCTGCGCATCGTGCTGGTGCGGGCGGTGGCGTTCTTCCTGTTCGGCAGCGCCGGCTGGGCGCTGCTGCCGCTGGTGGCGCGGCAGGAGCTGGGCCTTGGCCCGGGTGGCTACGGCGTGCTGCTGACCAGCATCGGCCTGGGCGCGGTCGGCGGCGCGCTCGTGCTGCCCAGGCTGCGGGGCCGCGTAGCCGCCGACCGGTTGATGGTGCTGGCGAGCCTGCTGTTCGCGCTGAGCCTGCTCGCGCTCGCCTATGTCCGGCACTTCTGGCTGCTGGCGGCGGCCCTGCTGTTTGCCGGACTGGCGTGGATCGCTGTATTGTCCACACTCAACGTGGCTGCCCAGCGCAGCGCGGCCGGCTGGGTCAAGGCGCGCGCACTCGCGGCCTACCTGACCGTCTTCTTCGGCGCCATGACCGCCGGCAGCGCGCTTTGGGGCAAGACGGCCGGGCTGCTCGGCATTTCCACGGCCCTGGTGCTGGCGGCCGCCGGGATGGTGCTGGCCAGTACCACGGCGCTGCGCTGGCGCCTGGGCGTATCGCCGGAGCTTGACCTGACGCCGTCAGGCTTCCTGCACCCCGGCACGCTGGACGTTTCGCACGACCGGGGGCCGGTGATGATCTGCGTGGAATACGACGTGGCGCCGCAGCAGGCGGCGGCATTCGCCAAAACGGTGCAGGAAATGCGCCGGATCCGCCGCCGCGGCGGTGCGCTCACCTGGGGTGTCTACGAGGACCTGGCCGCGCCCGGCCGCTTCATCGAGACCTTCCTGGTGGAGTCGTGGCTGGAGCATCTGCGCCAGCACGAGCGCCACACCATGAACGACAAGGCGATCCAGACCCGCGTGCAGGGCTTTCACCGCGGCGCCACGCCGCCCGTTGCACGGCACCTGGCCGCACCTGAGTGAGCCGGGTCGGGGCAGGGCTGCCTCCGGGCGCCGCAGCCACTGCCTGGATATCTCGAGGACCAGCAAGCTCACCAGCAAGGCGCCGATGGCGAACAGGGCCGCAATATGGAACTGTGAAACTGAACCAAACCAATCTCGATTGACACCGGGAGTCATATCAGCTGTCCGGCTAAACCATCCACTGCCACAAGTTTTCCTTTTTGTCTTTGCGATTCTTTATCTGCGCAGCTAAACTAGCGGAAAGACAAAAAGGAAACGACAAGTGCTTCAAGAGGAACGGCGGTTAACGAGGCGCGACGACGGTAAGCATGCCCGGCTTGTCACGCAGTTCGTCCACGCGCTCAAGGAGGCGACCGGGGCAGACGTGACATCGCAGACTGATACCGCGTCGTCGGTGTCAGACCGATTGCTTTCGATGGCCACGCCCGATGGGGAGACGTGGCAGTTGGTGCTGGAACTGCTTCGGGACGGGTATCCGCGCGACGTCAGGCGGGTGGTCTGGAAGCTCAACGACTATCGCAACGAATCCTCAACGCCGCGCGACCTGATTCCGGTGGTGGTGGCAGATCACCTGAGCACCGGTGCGCGTGAGGATCTTCGCCAGCGGGGAATCGGCTATTTCGACTCCAGCGGCACGCTTTTCCTACGGCACCGAAAGTGGCTGATCAATATCGATAGACCATCAAAGCCCAGCACGACACAACATACTCCTGACTTGTTCCGAGGTGCACGAGAGAAGGTCGTCCATGCGCTGCTACATGCTGAGCAACGCTGGCTCACCGGCCTCCAGCTTGCAGACGAATCAGAGACGTCCGGTTACACAGTATCGACCGTCCTGCAGGAATTGGACCGGCTTGAGTGGATCGAGGCCCAAGGTAGCGGACGCATGTTGCGTCGCCGGCTCACCAAACCGGGGCTTTTGCTCGATGCCTGGGCCAACGCCTGGCGGGACCGGAAGGAGAGCAAGACGCGCTGGCACTTCTATAGCGCGAACCCGAATGCCATCCTGGCCGCGCTGGCTGAAAAGATCGAGGCCGCTGGGTTCCGCGACTGGGCCTTCACGGGCACCGCCGCCGCCAATGCCGTCTCGCCTCTCCTGACGCGCACGGAGACGGCCGACGTGATCGTACGTCCAGACTCCGCGGAACAGTACGCCGAGGCCATCGGCCTGAAGCGGGCCGAAAAAGGAGCGAACGTCACCATGGTCGAGCGCTCGGGTGCGAGCATGTTGTTTCGTCGCCTCCATTCCGACCACCCGCCCTGGTTCGCCAGCCCGTTTGTCCTATACCTCGACCTCCTGGACGGACGGGGGCGGAACGCCGAACTGGCGGAGCAACTGCGCCGCGACATCCTCAAGATCTGAGTATGGCGATTGGACCCAAACCTGAAACCGTGGACGGCTACGATGCTGACCACACCCTGGCTTGCGAGCGCGTGCTGGTCACGATGCTGGGTGCCTTTGGCACGCTGAAGAACACCATCCGCCTCGTTGGCGGTTTGGTGCCACGTTATCTCACACCTGAGGCGCGACCAGACGTTCCCGCGCATTTCGGTACCTCTGATGTGGATGTCGTGCTAAATCTGCAGGTGATAGCAGAGGGCGACGGCTACGATTCGCTGGCGGTCCAGCTCAAGGCACGGAAGTTTGAGCACGGAAGTTTGAGCGATACACGAACGCTGAAGGCAAGGTCAGTAAATGGCGCTGGCTGCGTCAAGTATCGGAACACGAGTACGTTTTAGTCGAGTTTTTACAGGGCGCCACCGAAGCCACGCCGGCGGGAAAGGTGGCCAGCGTTGATGGAGAAGCTGTATCGGCGCTGGCGATTAACCATGCCGACATCGTGCATGACTGGTACCTGGAGAAGGAGTTGACAGTCCAACTGCTCGATGGCGCAGGTTATTCAACCGAGACGGTCCGGTATGCCGACGTGACTGCATTCATTATCCTCAAGGCGCTCGCCCTTGATGATCGTGGAGCATCCAAGGATGCTGGTGACCTTATCCATGTACTCCGGTATGCGGGAACGCCAGAGGCGATCGCTCGGCAGATCCTCGCAAAGATTGCATCGGGCCAACATGCGCAGGCAATTGAAGAGGGCCTGCGCGCCCTAGAGCGCCGGTTTTGCGATGGCGATGGCGTCGAAGGGTATCTCCGCAACGGATCGGTGGCGTTTGCAACGTTCCACCTCGGCAAGGATGGGGACGAGGACGAGCGCATCCGCGAACAACGCTACGCCGCAGGCCTGGTGACCGAGATCATGGGACTAGTCAGGCGGCAGCCCGCGCTTGGGGCGGCCTAAGCGCGTTGTCGGGCCGTATGCACAGAGCCCGAGCGCCAGACTCGCTCGCCCGCGCGTCCGGTGCTCGGGGCCGTCTCGGGCTTCAGCGCCCTTGGCGCGGCGTCTTGGCCACACTGCGCGCGACGGCGTTCTCTATGCACTGGATGATCTCGGGGTCCACGAACGGTTTGCTGAGAAAACAGACGGCGCCCATTGCCTCGGCGCGTTGCCGGTAGCTTTCCTCGGGGAACGCCGTGATGAAAATGACGGGGATGGACAGTCCGCGCGCGTGCAGGGCCTCGCACAGCGCGAAGCCGTTCATCGCGGGCATCTGCACGTCGGTGACCAGGCACGAGACGGTATCGAGGGTGCGGGACTGCAGCAGGTCGGTTCCGCTGGCATAGAGTTCGACAACCATGTCGAAGGAGCGGAACAGGCTCCCCAGTGCTTGTCTCACAGGAGCATCGTCGTCGACGATGGCGATCACCGGGTTGGCTGTCACGCGGTGTACCTCCGTTGTCATAAGCGATGACGAAGCCGGCAAAGACTCCCATTGCATGCCTTGAGGATAGCGCGCCGGCCCGTTTCGTGAAATCATACGGTGGTATTGTCATGAGCCGGCGGTTCGCGCACGGCTTCGACGATGCCATCCAAGATTCATGAATCCGTTGCACCAATACAAGCTCGAATGTCTGCTGGACGGTGAGATCGCCTTGCTGCGAGGGATCGCCGACGGATGCCCGCCCGTGCTGGTTTCGCTGGCGGGTTCGGCTGCCAGCGCAGGCCTGGTGCAACGGCGCCTCGAGCACGAATACGCCTTGCTGCACCTGCTGCGGCCCGAGTGGGCAGCGGCGCCGCTTGCCCTGACCCGCCATGATGGCCGGCCGGCCCTGGTGGCCGCCGACCAGGGCGGTTTGCCGCTGGCACTTTTGCTGGGCGAGCCGATGCAAACGGAAGCCTTCCTCGACGTCGCCATCGCGGTGACCGACGCGATGGCGGCCATGCACGATGTCGGCGTGATCCACCTGGACATCAAGCCGGCGCACCTGCTGGTGGCGCCGGACCGGCAGCGCGCCTGGATTACCGGTTTCGGCATTGCCGCCGTGGCCGCGCCCGGTACTTCGTACGCGGCGGCATCCCCGATGCTGGCAGGCACCCTTGCTTACATGGCGCCGGAACAGGCCGGTCGGGGAGTGACCGCGGTCGACGCGCGCGCGGATCTCTACGCGCTGGGCGTGACCTTCTACCAGATGCTGACCGGGACGCTGCCGCTGGAGGCCAGCGAACCGGTCGCCTGGGTGCACAGCCATCTTGCGCGCCAGCCGGTGGCGCCCGCGGAACGCAATGCCGGCATACCGCCGGTGTTGTCGGCCATGGTGATGCGCCTGCAGGCCAAGGCCCCGGCCGAGCGCTACCCGAGCGCCGCCGCGCTGGCCGCCGAACTGCGGTTTTGCCGCGATGCATGGCGGACCCGGGGCAACCTGGATGCGCTGCCTGACAGCGGCCCCGCCGCGGCCCAGGCCCGGGGCGCCAGCGAGGTGCGCATCGGCGACCTGCTGGCGCACGCCGTGGCCGCGGGTCATGTGGTGCCCGGCGATGCCGGCAATCCTTTCGCGCACGACCGGGTCCAGGAGGCAGCCTGCAGCGCGCTCCCGGCAGCTGGTTGCGCCGCCTTGCACCTGCGGCTGGCGCGCCAGCTGGCGCAGCGGCTGGACCGCGACACCGGCAGCAGTCTTTTCGAGATGGCCGACCAGTTCAACCGGGGCGCCGATGCCATTGCCGATGACGACGAGCGCATCGAGGTTGCCGCGCTGAACCGGGACGCCGGCCAGCGGGCCATGCGGACCACCGCGTACGGCGCCGCCAGCGCCTACTTCGCGGCCGGCGAACGGCTGCTCCCCGATGGTGCGTGGGAGACCCACCACGCGCTGGCGCTGTCCCTGGCGATGGGCCGCGCCGAGTGCGAGTTCGTCAGCGGCCGGCCTGGTGCCGCCGCGGCCACCTTGCAGGACCTGGGCACCCGGGCGCGCACGTCGTCGGACCTGGCGGCCATCACGCGGCTGCGGGTGGCCGTGCACACCGCGCTCGACCAGCCCGACCAGGCGGTCCAGCTGGGCCTGGCGTTCCTCCGGACGATGGGCCTGGACTTCCTGCCCCAGGCGCAGGGGCAGGTGGAGCGGGAATACCGGCGCTTCCTCGTGCTGCTGGGCGCCCGCCCGGTCGAGGCGCTGGCCAGCCTGCCGCGCATGTGCGATCCGGCGTGGCGCGCGACGCTGGGCGTGCTGAGCGAGGTGATGTCGCCCGCGTCCTTCATGGACAGGAACCTGCGTGACCTGATCCCGATCTGGATGGCCATCATCAGCCTGGAACACGGCAATGACGAAGCCTCCTGTATCGCGTACGTTCAGCTGGGCATGACGGTCGGGCCGCGCCTGGGCGACTATGGGCTTGGCTACCGCCTGGGCAAGGTCGGGATGGCGCTGGTGGCACAGGAGGGCATGGGCCGCTTCCGCGCCAGGGTCCACCTGTGCTTCGGTGCGCTGCTGCTGCCGTGGACCCAGCCCGTGCGCGGCGGCCGGGAGCTGATCGAGCGCAGTTTCGAGGAGGGCCGTCAGACCGGCGACTTCAACTTCGCCGCCTACAGCCGCAACCGGCTGGTGACCCATCTGCTGGCCTGCGGGGAACCGCTGGCCCACGTGGAGGCGCAGATCGACATGGGCCTGGCCTTCGCCTGCCCGCTGGACCTGGGGCGGGTGGTGGATATCCTGGGCGCGCAGGCCAGGTATGTGGCGGTGCTGCGGGGCAGGGCGCCGGGCTGGGCGGCGTGGGGACCCGGCGCGCCGGAACCGCAGGACATCGAGGCGAGGCTGCAGGCCGATCCGCGCCTGGCGGTGGCCGCGTGCTGCTACTGGATCCGCAAGCTGCAGGCCTGCTTTGCCGTGGACGACTGCCGTGGCGCGCTGGAGGCGGCCGGCAAGGCCGAATCGATGCTGTGGGCGGCGCCATACTTCCAGGAGATCGCGGATTACCACTTTTTCACGGCGCTGTCGCTGGCGTGGCTGGCGCGTGCCGAGGGCCGGCCCCCGGGCAGCGAGGGCGCCGCGGCCATGGCCGCGTTCGATCGCCACCAGCGCCAGATGAACGCCTGGGCGCGGGAGAATCCCGCCAACTTCGGCGCGCGCGCGGGCATCCTGGCGGCCGAGGCGTCGCGCATGGCGCGCGATGCGCTGCAAGCCATGCGCCACTACGAGCAGGCCGCCCGGCTGGCGCGGGAGCAGGACCTGCTGCATGACGAAGCCCTGGCCTACGAACTGTGCGCGCGCTGCTGTTTCGAGCAGGACCTGGGGGCCCTGGCCCTGGCCTACCTGCGCAGGGCCGGCGAAGCCTATGGCCGCTGGGGCGCCGAGGGGCAGGTGGCCAGGCTCGATGCGTGCGCGCGCACGCTCGACGCCATGGGCCTGGGCACGGACCGCGCCCACGCTGCACCTGGCCAGCACACCACCTACATCGGGCCCGCCGCCCAGCTGGATCTGGACACCGCCATCAAGGCGACACAGGTGCTGGCAGGCGAGATGCAGCTCGACCGCCTGATCCAGGCGTTGCTGACCACCACGCTGCAGCAGGCAGCCGCCCAGCGCGCGCTGTTGTTCCTGTGGCAGGACGGTGCGCTGCGGCTGGCCGCGCAAGCCCGCACCGAACGGGCCGGCATCGCGGTCGATCTGAATCCGGCCGGGGCTGCCTATCCCCGCACCATCGTCGATGCGGCGCTGGCCATCCGATCGGATTTCGTGCTCGACAACGCCAAGGCGCATGCCAGGTTCGGCCAGGACCCGGACGTTCAGCTGCGCAGCGTGCGCTCCGTAGCGTGCCTGGTGCTGGTCAAGCAGGGTGAACTGGTGGGGTTGCTCTATCTGGAGAACAACCTGGCCGACGCGCTGTTCACCGGACGCAGGATCAACCTGCTGTCCCTGCTGGCTTCGCAGGCCGCCATCTCGCTGGAGAATGCGCGGCTGTATGCCGAGCTGCTGCGGCAGAACCAGGAACGCCAGCGGGTGCAGGCCGAGCTGGCGCACGTGTCGCGCGTGACCACGCTGGGCGAGCTGGCGGCTTCGATCGCCCACGAGGTCAACCAGCCGCTGACCGGCATCGTCACCTACGGCGGCGCAGGCCTGCGCTGGATCAATCGGCCCGAGCCCGATCTCGACGAAGCGCGCCATGCGGTGGAGAACATGATCGCCGAGGCGCTGCGGGCCAGCGAGGTGATCCGCCGTATCCGCGCGCTGGCGCGCAAGGACGACTCCCGGCGGCAGCCTTTCGACTTGGGAGAACTGGCGGCGGAGACCCTGTCCATGGTCCGGCACCAGGCCGAGTTCCACGGCATCGCCATCGCCCAGGAATGCGCGCCCGGGCTGCCCCAGGTGCTGGGAGACCGGATCCAGCTGCAGCAGGTGATCATCAATCTGCTGGTCAATGCCATCCAGGCCGTATCGTCCTGCGGCCTGGATCAGCGCCAGCTGCGGATCAGCACGGCGCGGCAAGCCGACGGCCAGGTGCTGATGCGGGTGGAGGACAGCGGCCCGGGCATCGGGGCAGGGCAGATCGACAAGCTGTTCGAGGCCTTCTACACCACGCGCAGCGAGGGGCTGGGCATGGGGCTGTCGATCTGCCGCTCGATCGTGGAGGCCCATGGCGGCCGCATCTGGGCCGAGTCTCCGGCGCGGGCCGTGGCGCCGGGTGGCCAGGGTCCCGGCGCGGCCTTCTGCTTCACGCTGCCGGCGCGGCCATAGCGGCCATAGCGGCCATCGCTACGTGGCGGCAGTCCCGATCCGCGCGGGCCGGCTCCGGTTGCCTGGCTGGGCTCATTGCGAATCGGCGGCATTGCCCCGCGCGGGTGGCACTTCGTTGCTGGCGGTCGTCAAGATGCCCGGCGCAGGCACCCCGGTGATCTTGGGGACGCATTCCGTGTGGAACCAGGTGACGGTGACTGGCTCGCCCGCCAACAGACGCTTGATCGGCGGCACCACCTGCTCGCCGATCAGCATGCCGAGCAGCCCGATCAGCGCGATCGCGGGCGGCGCGGGCGAGCGGACCTGCAGCAGGGCGTAGATGATGCCGATCAGGATGCCGGCCCCAAGCGAAACGATATAGAGTTTCATTGCGTTGCAGAGTTGAGAGTGGTTTTTCGGACTGGCGGGCCGCCGCGCTTCATGCAGGGCGCGCGGACGCGCGCCGGTTGAGGTCTTCCCACGCCACCAGCACGAAGCCGCCGACCAGGCCGATATGCTCGAAGAAGGCGTTGGCCAGCATGAACTGCTCGGCCGGCGGCGCCGCCCAGAAGCGGTTGGCCAGGAAGGTGGCCATCAGCGTGAAGGCGGCCAGCGCCAGCGCGCCGAGCCAGCGGTAGAAGCCGCTCACGATCATCAGCGACGCGCCCAGCTCCAGCACGATCACCGCGGCGGCCAGCGGCGCCGCCGGCGCGAGGCCGAAGTGCTGCATCTCGCCGACGGCGCTGGCGAAGTCCATGGCTTTGACCAGGCCGCCTTGCAGGTAGGCCGCGCACAGCGCCAGCAGGGCCAGCGAGCGCAGCCAGGACGGCAGCCGGCCGGGGCCGGCCGCCGGGGAACGCGTGGAAGCGGGGAGATTCATGTCGCGTCTCACTGGCTCAGAAGGCCCAGCACGAGCAGCCGAGCGCACCCCAGAAGGTGCTCTCGTCCGAGGCCGGCACGCCGGCGGTCCAGGCGTTGGCATGGCCGTGGCCGTGCACGCCGCAGGCGCTGGCGCAGCCGCACGCGGTGTTCAGCGCGAGCGTCTTCGCCTGTGGGCGCGGCTGGTAGCCACCGCCGTGGCGCGCCGGCGACCAGTCGGGCATCGCGGGCGGCAGCGCCGGTGCGAGCTTGTCGAAGTCGCCGTCGCCGTACACCACCTCGCCGCCAAGCACCGTCATCACCGAGGTGATGTCCTGGATCTCGTCCCCGGGCACGCTGAAATAGTCGGCGGACAGCACGGCGAGGTCGGCGAGTTGCCCTGCCTTGATCTGGCCCTTCTTGCCTTCCTCGGATGAGAACCAGGTATTGGCCTCGGTCCACAGCCGCAGCGCGGTGTCGCGGTCCAGCAGGTTGGCCTGCGGGTACATCGACAGCCCGCCCACCGTCTTGCCGGTGGTCAGCCAGTACAGCGACACCCACGGGTTGTACGAGGCCACGCGCGTGGCATCGGTGCCGGCGCCCACCTTGACACCGCGCTCCAGCATGCGCTTGATCGGTGGCGTGGCCTCGGCCGCGCGCGCGCCGTAGCGCTCGACGAAATACTCGCCCTGGTAGGCCATGCGGTGCTGCACGGCGATGCCGCCGCCCAGCGCCGCGATGCGGTCGATGTTGCGGTCGGTGATGGTTTCGGCATGGTCGAAGAACCAGTGCAGGCCGTCGAAGGGCACCTCCTTGGCCACCTTCTCGTAGACGTCCAGCGCGCGCGAGATGGTCTCGTTGTAAGTGGCGTGCAGGCGCCACGGCCAGCGGTTCTCGGCCAGCAGGCGGATCACCGGTTCGAGGTCGCCTTCCATCGACGGCGGCATATCGGGCCGCTCGACGCGGAAGTCCTCGAAGTCGGCCGCGCTGTAGACCAGCATCTCGCCGGCGCCGTTGTGGCGGTACAGGTCGTCGCCCTGGCCCGGCGTGACCTGCCTGGACCAGCTGCTGAAGTCGCTCAGCTCATCCTTGGGCTTCTGCGTGAACAGGTTGTAGGCCAGCCGCACGGTGAGCTGTCCTTCCTTGTGCAGTTCCTCGATGATGCTGTAGTCCTCGGGGTAGTTCTGGTAGCCGCCGCCGGCGTCGATCACGCCGGTCACGCCCAGGCGGTTCACTTCGCGCATGAAATGACGCGTGGAGTTCTTCTGGTATTCGGGCGGCAGCTTGGGGCCCTTGGCCAGCGTGGCGTACAGGATGGTGGCGTTGGGTTTGGCCAGCAGCAGGCCGGTGGGATTGCCGGCCTTGTCGTGCACGATCTCCCCGCCCGGTGGATTCGGCGTGTCCTTGGTATAGCCCACGGCGCGCAGCGCGGCGCCGTTGAGGATGGCGCGGTCGTACAGGTGCAGGATGAACACGGGCGTATCGGGCGCGGCCGCGTTCAGCTCCTCGATGGTCGGCAGGCGCTTCTCGGCGAACTGGTGCTCGGTGAAGCCCCCCACCACGCGCACCCACTGCGGCGCCGGCGTGCGCGCCACCTGGTCCTTGAGCATGCGCATGGCGTCGGCCAGCGAGCGCACGCCGTCCCAGCGCAGTTCCATGTTGTAGTTCAGGCCGCCGCGGATGATGTGCATGTGGCTGTCGATCAGCCCGGGAATGGCGCGCCGGCCTTGCAGGTCGACCACCTTGGTGGCAGCGCCGGCCAACTGCATGATCTCGTGCCGGGTGCCGACGGCGACAAACCTGCCGCCGCCGATGGCGACGGCTTCGGCTTGCGGATTGGCGCGGTCGAGCGTGGCGAACTTGCCGTTGACGAGGATCAGGTCTGGGGTGCTGGATGCGGTCATGGCGAAACTCCTGCTGGTGCCGCCGCGCCCGGCGCGGCGGCGATGAACTGGCGGCGGTTCGGTGACGGGGAAGACCGGGAGCCGGGCAGGCCGTCCCAGCCTGCGCCAGGGTCGTGGGACGGCATGCGGTCAGGCCAGGAAGGCCAGCAGGTCGGCGTTGACCTGGTCCGCGTTGACCACGCACATGGCATGCGAGGCGCCCGGGTAGATTTTCAGCGTGGCGTTCTTGACGATCTTGGCGCTCAGCTTGCCTGACGCGTCGATCGGCACGATCTGGTCGTCATCGCCGTGCAGGATCAGGGTCGGCACGTCGATCTTCTTCAGGTCCTCGGTGTAGTCCACTTCCGAGAACTCCTTGATGCACAGGTACTGGCCGAGGATGCCGCCGGTCATGCCCTGCGCCCAGAACGCATCGATGTCGCCTTGCGAGACCTTGGCGCCGGGACGATTGAAGCCGAAGAACGGCACCGCCAGGTCCTTGTAGAACTGCGAGCGGTTCTCCGCCACACCCTTGCGGATGCCGTCGAATACATCCATCGGCAGGCCGCCGGGGTTGGACGCGGTCTTCACCATGATGGGCGGCACCGCGCCGATCAGCACCGCCTTGGAGACACGCCTGGTGCCGTGGCGTCCGATGTAGTGGGCCACCTCGCCGCCGCCGGTGGAGTGGCCGACCAGCGTAGCGCCCTTGAGGTCCAGGGCCTCGATCAGCGCGGCCAGGTCGTCCGCGTAGGTGTCCATGTCGTTGCCCTTGGCGGGCTGGTCGGAGCGGCCATGGCCACGGCGGTCGTGGGCGATCACGCGGAAGCCGTGCTGCACCAGGAACAGCATCTGCGCATCCCAGGCGTCGGCATTGAGCGGCCAGCCGTGCGAGAACACGACCGGGCGGCCGGTGCCCCAGTCCTTGTAATAGATCCGGGTGCCGTCCTTGGTGGTGATGGTGTTCATGCTGTGTGCTCCTGGCGTGCGATGGGATGCGGCGTGGCCCTGCGGCTTGCCGGCGGCGACGGCGGCGGTGCTGCCCAGCGCCGCGACGGCGGCGGCGCCGAGCGTGCCGGCGCCGGATACCAGCAGCTTGCGCCGCGCCGGGTTCCGGGCCGTGTCCTGCGTATCGAATTGCGCGCTCATGCGATGTCTATCCAAGGTATTTTGGTGGTTGGTCTTCCGCCTTGGCCGCGTTCAGCGTGCCGGCACCGGCGCGAGGGATTCGTGCGGCGTGGCGGTGCGCTGCGCGGCCTTGTGCACCATGGTGTAGGCGTAGTCCACACCCATGCCGTAGGCGCCGGAGTGTTCCTTGACCAGTTGCATCACCGCGTCGTAGGTGTCGCGGTGGGCCCAGTCGCGCTGCCATTCGAGCAGCACCTGCTGCCAGGTCACCGGCACCACGCCGGCCTGCACCATGCGCTGCATGGCGTAGTCGTGCGCTTCCTTGCTGGTGCCGCCGCTGGCATCGCCAACCATGTAGATCTCGTAGTCGCCTTCGAGCATGGCGCACAGCGCGAAGGTCGTATTGCAGACCTCGGTCCACAGGCCGGCAACGACGACCTTCTTGCGGCCGTTGGCGGCCAGCGCGTCGCGCACCTTCTGGTCATCCCACGAGTTCATCGAGGTGCGTTCCAGGGTCTTCTGGTTGGGGAACACGTCGAGCAGCTCGGGATAGGTGAAGCCCGAGAACGACTCGCTCTCCACCGTGGTGATCGTGGTGGGGATGTTGAAGATCTTGGCGGCCTTGGCCAGCCCAACCGCATTGTTCTTCATCGCCTGGCGGTCCATCGACTGCACGCCAAAAGCCATCTGCGGCTGGTGATCGATAAAGATCAGCTGGCTGTTCTGCGGGGTCAGTACTTCAAGCTTGGGGTTGGACATGAATCTCTCCTGAGGTTGGGTTGGCGGGATCGGACCGATCCCGGGTGCTGCGGCAATCGATCCCGGCCGCGGTGCGGCCGGGATAGGCGGGAATAAGCGGGAGCGAGGGGTGGCCTCCCTCCTGTGCAAGCAACCCGACGGAAGGCTAAACCTGCCCGCTGGTTGCAGCCATTGTCCCTTCGTATTAGTCCTTTGCCGGGAAGGCATTGATCGCACAGGCGAGGGCGGGTGCCAGCGCGATGGCTGCGGCAAGCAGTGCGGCCGCGCGCCGTGCCGGCGAGGATGGGGAGACCATGGGGGGTTCCTCGTTGGTTGGGGGCGGCGTCAGGCTAGGTCCCGTGGCAAGGGGTGTCCATCGTCCATTGGTATTGGATTGGCGCAGCGCCAAGGGCGGGCAGGGACAACAGCGGGGTGGAAGTGATCTTGACGGCGGTGGTCCTGGTCATGATTCTCTCCGGAGTCTACGATGTGTTGAGTTTTTTAGAACGATGTTTTTTGTTGCATGCTATTCAACTACAGAACTATGGGGCGCCGGCCCTGCATGGAGCAGGGGATGTTCCGGATACCTTGTTCAGTATCTTTGAATATGGAGCGGGGTCTTTGAACAGGGAGCGAGCGCCTATAATCGTTGCCGGGCACCAGCCTTCCTTTTGATAGTGGCTTGCGTCGATCGCGACTGACAGAGCAACAATAGACAAAGGCGGCACAAATTGACAATACGATCGCGCGGCAGCGGAGTACGTTCCAGTCGGGGATGCCACGCACCCCGTATGGCAATCGGCGCACCCAACGGCCCGCCGGTGCTTTTCGATGCTGAATGGAGACGTAGATCGTGACATCCCAAAGCCTGGAACCCGTCGAGTCGAATACCCGGGACGAAGCGTTGGTGCTGGTCGTCGACGATGATGCACCGCTGCGCGGTGCGCTTGGCAACCTGTTCCGCTCGGTCGGCATGAGCGTCGCGCTGTTTGGCTCGGCGTCGGAACTGCTCGAATACCGCCTGCCCGACGTGCCTTGCTGCCTGGTGCTCGATGTCAGGCTGCACGGTCCGAGCGGGCTGGACCTGCAGGCGCGACTGGCGCAATTGGATATCCATGTGCCGATCATCTTCATGACCGGCCATGGGGATATCGCAATGACCGTGGCGGCGATGAAGGCCGGTGCGCAAGATTTCATGGCCAAGCCGTTCCGCGACCAGGACCTGCTCGACGCGGTATCGGTGGCGCTGGAGAAGGACCGCCTGCGGCGCGAGGCCTCGCGCCGTGTCCAGATGCTGCGTGCCAGCTTCGGGACGCTGACGCCGCGCGAGTCGGAGGTGATGGCGCTGGCGGTGTCCGGGCTGATGAACAAGCAGATTGCCGGCCGCATAGGCATCAGCGAGGTGACGGTGAAGATCCACCGGGGGCAGGCCATGCGCAAGATGAAGGCGCGCACCTTTGCCGACCTGGTGCTGATGGCGCAGCAACTCGGCATCTGCCACGTCTAGCGCGGCCCGGCGCCCGACCTTCAGCTTCGGTTGGGGGGCGGCAGAGCACGCGCGCCCGTGGTCCGCGCAGGCCGCCGGCGCTTCGCTTACGCCGCAACCGGATAGTCGATGTAGCCGCCAGCGCCGCCGCCGAAGAAGGAAGCGGCATCCGCCGCGTTCAACGGCAGGCCGTCCCGCAGCCGGGCGGGCAGGTCCGGATTGGCGATGAACGGGCGGCCGAAGGCGATGATATCGGCGCGGCCGCTGGCAAGCGCCTGCTCGGCGCTGTCGCGTCCGTAGCCTCCCGCCAGCATCAGCACGCCGCGGAAGTCCGCGCGCAACTGCTGGATGATCGTGTCCCAGCGCGGATCGGCGTGCTCCTCCTTGACGGTGCCGACCATGGCCGGCTCGACCAGGTGCAGGTAGGCCAGGCCGCGGGTGTCGAGCTGGCGCACGATGTAGCCGAAGGTCTCCTCGGGCGACGCGTCTCCCATGCCCATGAAGCGGCCCATGGGCGTCAGCCGCACGGCCACGCGCGCGGGCCCGACCTCCGCCGCGATCGCGTCCACCACCTCCAGCAGCAGCCGCGCCCGGTTCTCGATGCTGCCACCGTATGCGTCATCCCGCTGGTTGCTGTTGGAATTGATGAACTGGTCGAGCAGGTAGCCGTTGCCGGCATGGATCTCCACGCCGTCCATGCCCGCCGCCATGGCGTTGCGGGCGGCGTGCCGGTAGTCCGCCACGATGTCGCGAATGCCGTCGAGGGTGAGGGCGCGCGGTACGGGAACCTCGCCCCAGGTGCCGTTGCCTTGCGCGTCGACGATAAAGGTCTTGCCGGGGACGGGCAGGGCGCTGGGCGCCACGGGCAGCGCGCCGCCAGGCTGGAATACCGGGTGCGAAACGCGGCCGACGTGCCACAACTGCATGAAGATGGTGCCGCCCTGCTCGTGCACGGCCTCGCTCACCGCCCGCCATCCCTTGACCTGCGCCTCGCTATGGATGCCCGGCGTCCAGGCGTAGCCCTGGCCCTGCTGCGAGATCTGGGTGGCTTCGGTGACGATCAGCGCCGCGCCGGCACGCTGCCGGTAGTACTCCACGTTCATGGTCGTGGGCACGTTGCCGGGCTGGCCGGCGCGCGAGCGCGTCAGCGGCGCCATGGCAACACGATGCGGCAGGGTGTGGCCGCCGACGCGGATGGGGGTGAAGAGATGGTGGGTCACGGTGCTTCTCCGTCTTGTGCGATGGATCGATTGGCGGCGGCGGGTTTGCCTTCGTGCCGCGCTTGCTGTCTCGGAAGAGATGTGCTGAAGGTTAGGCGGCAACGCACCGGAGGAGAATGGGGCTGCCGCGCAACGTTGCGTTGCGCTGGCGGCAAGGGGGCGGGGAGCGGGAGGAGGGGCGCGCGGAGGGGTCAGCTGCCCGCTGCGTTCCGGCTGGTCGGGCCGGGAATCCGCGCGAGGAAGTCCAGGAACGCGCCAATGCGCCGCGAGCCGCGCTGGTTGGGCAAGTAAAGCGCCGAGATGGCCGAACTGGCGCGGTTGGGGTTGACGATCCAGTCGTCCAGGATGGAGGTCAGGCGCCCGCTCTGGATATCGTCGTCGACCAGCCAGTCCGGCAGCAGGGCGATCCCGCCATCGGCCAGGGCGAGTTCGCGCAGTACTTCTGCGTTGTTGCTCCTGAAGCCGCCCGGGATGGGCACCTGCATTTCCTCCGCACCGCGCTGGAAGGTCCACATCTGCTGGCCCGCGCCGTAGGTGAATCGCAGGCATGCGTGTCCGGCCAGCTCCGCCGGCGTGGCCGGCATGCCGCGCTGCTGCAGGTATCCGGGGCTTGCCACCACCCTGCGCCGGAACGTGCCGATCTGCCGCGCCACCACTTCGTCGTGCGATGCGGCGCTGCCCAGGCGGATGGACAGGTCGATGCGCTCGCCGAGCAGGTCGACGATTTCGTCAGTCAGCGTTACCTCGAGCTCCAGCTTCGGATACTGCGCTAGCAGGCTGCCAAGGAACGGCGCGATGCAGCGCCGGCCGAACGCAACCGGCAAGGAGACGCGAAGCTGGCCTACCGGGGTATCGCCACGATCGGCAATCAGTGCGTCGGCCTCCGCCACCGCGTCGAGGATCTTGCGCGCCCGCTGGTAATAGGCCGCGCCGGCTTCGGACACCGTGACTTGCCGCGTGGAGCGGTTCAGCAGCACGGTGCCAAGTTCCTCCTCCAGGCTGTCCATCATACGGGTCACGGACGACGTGGCCAGGTTGACGCGGCGCGCCGCCGAGGAGAACCCCTTGGCGTCGACCGTTTCGACGAACAGCTTCAATGCCAGCAGCTTGTCCATAGGTAAGACTCCAGCGTCGGGTGGGGCGTCTATCCAGGCGGCCGGGGCTCAATGTTCGGGGTCGCGCAAGGAACGCATGACGGCAGGCGCGCCGTGGAGAAACATGTCCACCTTGCGGCGGATCACGGCTCTGACGTCCGAGGGTACCTTGAGGCCGTAGACCCATTTGCGCACGCCGAGATAGAAGATGGCCGCGTGCAGGCCCCAGATCAGCTCGACCTCGGCATCCAGCTCGGCCGCATTGCGCGGCTCGGGAATGCCGTACTCGGCACGCACCTCGGCCAGCACAGGCAGGAAAACCTTGCTGCGCAGCTTGTTGAGGTACTTGTTGTTGATGCCTTCGCGGGTGAGGCCGGCAAAGATGAAGACCCGGATCCATTCCTCGCGCAGGATCACGGAGGCGTAGTCCAGGTAGAACGCATACAGCCGTTCGGTCAGCGGCGTGGCGCGGTCGGCGATCTGGCGCTCCCAGTCGGGCCGCCATTGGAACACTTCACTGTAGACGCGGTCGATCAGCGCCTCCTTGCTGGCGAAGTAGCGGTACAGCAAGGGCTGCGTGACGCCGATCTGCTTGGCGAGATCGCGGGTGCTGCCGGCAAAGCCGTTGCGCGTGAAGTGCTCGATAGCCTTCTGCACGATCTGCTGCTCCCGCTCTTCGGGGAGCAGCCGCTTTCCGCTCTTGGCCGGTGCGTTGTTCTCGGGTGAAGCTGCGTCTCGTTTCATTCGTTCACCTGTGCCAGGTACGTCCCGTGCGGAGCGCTTGCGGCATTGTACCAATCGGGTGATAAATTGCGAGGCGCGCCCGGGCCGGGAGGGCTGCCGGCCGCACCGCCGGCAGCCCCGGGCACCAGCGCTATTGCGACTTGACCAGCCCAAGCTCGCAGTCGACCAGCTGGTTGTCGAAGGCGCCGCGTTCGCGCGCCCCGCGCGCGGACCGGTCGGTCACCGAGAACACATAGATGCCGGCAAAGGCCACCAGCATGGAGAACAGCGCCGGATACTCATACGGGTAGATGGCGCTCGCGTGGCCCAGCACCTGTACCCACACGGTCGGACTCAGCACCGTCAGCACCACGGCGGTCAGCAGCCCCAGCGAGCCGCCCACCACGGCGCCCCGCGTGGTCAGCCCGCGCCAGTAGATCGACAGCAGCAGCACCGGGAAATTCGAACTGGCGGCAATGGAGAAAGTCAGGCTGACGATGAAGGCGATGCTCTGCTTCTCGAACAGGATGCCCAGCAGGATGGCCAGCACGCCCAGCACGAGCGTGGTCATCCGGGAAACGCGCATCTCCTCCTTGTCGGTGGCGTGGCCCTGGCGCAGCACCTTGGCATAGAGATCGTGCGAGATGGCCGAGGAGCCGGCCAGCGTCAGGCCTGCCACCACGGCCAGGATGGTCGAGAACGCCACTGCGCAGATGAAGCCGAGAAAGAGGTTGCCGCCGACCGCATGCGCCAGGTGCACGGCCACCATGTTGATGCCGCCGATCACCGCGCCCGAAGACGTGTGGTAAGCCGGATCGCTGGCCACCAGCGCGATGGTGCCGAAGCCGATGATGATGATCAGCGCATAGCCGCTGCCCACGATGCCGGTGGCATAGAGGATGCTCTTGCGGGCCGCCTTGACGTTGCCGACGGTGAAGAAGCGCATCAGGATATGCGGCAGGCCGGCGGTGCCGAAAATCAGCGCCAGGCCCAGCGATACCGCCGAGACGGGATCGGAGACCAGGCCGCCCGGGCTCATGATGGCCGCGTGCTTGCCATGGACGGCGACGGCCTGCGCGAAGAGCGCGTTCAGGCTGAAGCCAAAGCGGCTCAGCACCATGAACGCCATGAAAGCGGCACCCGCGAGCAGCAGCACAGCCTTGATGATCTGGATCCAGGTGGTGGCCAGCATGCCGCCGAAGAACACGTAGACCACCATCAGCACGCCGACCAGCACGACCGCCGCGCTGTAGTTGAAGCCGAACAGCAGCTCCACCAGCTTGCCGGCCCCAACCATTTGCGACACCAGGTACAGCAACACGATGACGATGGAGCTGGACGCGGAGAAAGCGCGGATGGGGCGCTGCTGCAGGCGGTAGGAAACCACGTCCGCCAGCGTGAAGCGGCCGAGGTTGCGCAGCGGCTCGGCGATCAGGAACAGGATGATCGGCCAGCTGGCGAGAAAGCCGATGGAATAGATCAGGCCATCGTAGCCGCTGGTGAAGACCAGCGCGGAAATGCCCAGCAGGGATGCCGCCGACATGTAGTCGCCGGCGATGGCCCAGCCGTTTTGCAGGGCGGTGATCTTGCCGCCCGCGGCGTAGTGGTCGGACACGCTGTGGTTGCTCTTGGCGGCCCAGCGCGTGACCACCAGCGTGGCGGCGACGAACACCAGGAACATGGCGATGGCGATGACGTTCATGCCCTGGCCCACCGTGCCCGGCATCGCGAAGGCGGGGCAGGTGGCTAGCAGCAGGGCTGCGAAGATGGCGGTGCGCTTCATTTTGCTGCCCCTTGCTTGATGTCGCTGATGCGCTGGTCGTACACGGTGTTGGTGCGATATACGTACACGGCCACCAGCAGGAAGGTCACCGCGAACATGCCGAAGCCCACGGGAATGCCGACGCTCATGGGTTGCCCTGGCGTCAGCTGCCGGCCAAGCAGCGTGGGCTGGAAAGCGAGCGTGAGGATGTAGCCGAAATACACGGCCAGCATGATGGCGGTCAGCGTCCATGCGAACCCGCGCCGCGCGCGCACCAGGGCTTGGAACGCCGGATTGGCGAGCAGGGGGTTCTGTGCGGGTGGGGGCGGCGCGGCGCTTTCAAGCGCGTCGCCGGTAAAAGTGGGGACGGTGTGTTCCAAGGGTCTCTCCGTTGGGGGCGGTTGGTTTGCCGGGAGCGGCGGCGCGCTCAGAAGCGCGTCGACACCGCTGTTTCTCGMATCACGGCTTCCGGCGTGCGATAGCGCTCGGCCATCAGGCGGTCGGTCTCGTTCTTGAGTTGCGCCTGCATATAGGCGCCGAGGTGGCGCGCGTGCCGGACGATGGCCGAGCCTGCCTGCACGCGCTCGGCGCTGTAGTTCTCCAATGCGGCACGAACGCTGTCGCTGGCCTGCAGGGCCTTGACCAGCGAGATGGCGTCGCCCGCGGCCTTGGTCACGCCCATGCCGCAATGCGGGCGCGCCACGAAGGCGGCGTCGCCGAGCAGCGCCACGCGGCCGAAGGCCATGCGCGGCACCTCCAGGTCGAAGATGGGCTGGAATAGCGGCTGCGCGGCCTTGGTCACGACTTCGCAGAACTGGGGCGCCAGGTTGGCCAGCGCAGCTTGCTCCATGCTCGCCAGCACGTCCGGGCGGATCAGCGCCGGCGGGATGCCGCCCGACCAGCGCTTGCCGCTGGCGTCGGTCAGCAGGTTCGGCAGGTCCGCATCCTCGCTGGTGGCGCGGTACCACACGAAGTTGTAGCGGCGCTCGCCAACCCGGGTGCTGTTGCCCTGGCCCGCCACCGGGTAGCCGAGGATCTGCTCGCGCGGCGGCAGGCAGAACGCGAACCGCTCGAACAGCGTGTCGCGCGTGGCTTTGCTCAGGCTCGTTTCGTCCACCAGGCCGCGCCAGGCGATGTAGCCCGCGTACTGGAGCTTGACCTCGGGCAACAGGCACTCGCGCAGCGCGGAGCGGAAGCCGTCCGCGGCGATCACGAGGTCGGCATGATGGATCGAGCCGTCATCGAGCGCCACCACGGCGCGGCCGGGCTCGTTCCGGACCGACACCACGGTCGCTCCCGTGTGGTAGATGCCGCCCGTGAAGGCAGCCCGCAACACGTGATACATCTTGCCCCATGCCGTCAGCGTTTGCGGCATCTCGCGCTGCGACAGCACGCTGCCGTCCTGGCCCAGGGTCAGCCTGGACTTGACCTGCACACCAATGGAGTCGTCCACCTCAACCCCGGCGGCAGCCAGCGCCTCGAACAATTCCGGGTGCGTGACGATGCCCGCGCCGCGTCCGGCGAGCGCTTCGGGAACGCGCTCGCATACCTCCACTTCCCACCCGCCGCGGGCGAGCAGGTTGGCGGCGAACAGCCCGCCCAGCGAGCCGCCGACGATGATGGCCTTCGGCCGTGTCGATAGGGTTGCCATGGTTAGTCTCCTGCCACTGCGGGGCGGGGCGCACGCGCGCCGTTGCCCGGGATTTCAAGGCCCGCCACCTCGGCGGCGGGGTAGTTCAGCTCGATGGTGACGCCGGAGGGGTCCTCGATAAACACCTGGTGCAGGCCCAGGTCCGGAACGGTGCGATCGCGCCATGGGATGCCTTCGGCTTCCAGCGTTGCCCACATCCGCGCCACGCCGGTGGCCAGGAACGCGATGTGATCGACGGTGCCGGTGCCCGGCGCGGAAGGCGCGCGATCGCCCAGGTAGGCGGACAGGCCGTCAGGGTTGGCGGGGTCCATGCCGATGATGTGGACGGTGCCGAAGTCTTCCTCGTCACCGCCCATGTACAGCCATGCACCCGGGAAATCGAAAGGCGGACGGTAGCCTTGCTTAAGGCCGAGGATACGTTCGTAGAAGGCGCAGGACTTCACGAGATCCGTGGTGCGGATCGAGAAGTGCGCGAGCTTGCGGATGGTCATGGGTTGCCTCTGCTATTGATCGATCGATTAGTGATCGTGTGATAAATTGTAGGGCGAATAAGCAGGACGGCCAAGGTCGGGCAGGGGGGTACTTACCCTGATCGGCGGGCTGCGTGCCGGCTGGACCTCTTCACGGCGGCGCGGGCCTGGGGCTCAGTGCCGCGCCATCCCCATGATGCGGTCGCCCAGCTGGATGCCCCACCGGGCCATCTGCTCGCCTTGCGCCAACTGGTCCTGCTGCCACTGCCGCAGTGCGCGGCCTGTGTCTGCCGTGCCGTCGAGCGCCCTGGCCAGCGCGACGGCATTGGCTGCCGCCTTGGCGGTGCTGCCTGCGGTGTGGGGGCGCGGGACGAAGGCGGCATCGCCGATCAGGAGCGCGCGGCCAAACACCATGCGGGGCACTTGCAGGTCCTGGATGGCGTGGACGAAGATGTCGCCGGTGCTGTCGATCAGCGCGCGGAAAGCGGGGTTGGCGCGTGCCGCGGCGGTCTGGCGGAACCAGGCCTCCTGTCCGTGCGCGAGCAAGCCCGGCGGTATCGAATGGCTGCGGCGTTTCCCTTGGCGATCGGTGAGCACCGCGTCAAGCTCCATGCCTGGCTTGGCCTTCAGGTACCAGAGCCAGTTGAAGCGGCGCTGTCCGGGTGCCGTGGCGCCATCGGCGCCCGGCACCATGTACTGCAGCATCATGGAGTCAGGTTCGTGCTGGAATACGAAGTTCTCGTGGAGCAGCGGCCTGGCCGCTTCGGGCAGGCGGTTTTCGTCAACCAGGCCACGCCATACGACATAGCCCGCATAGCTGGGGACAATATCGGGCAGCAAGAGCTTGCGCACGGTGGAATCGGCGCCGTCGGCACCGACCAGCAACTGGCCATGTGCCTGCCGTCCATCGGCGAACGTGGCGTGGACAGCGTGCTCGTCCTGTTCGATGCCGGCGAGCGCCGCGCCGCGGTGATAGCGCGCCGCCGGGAAGTGATCGCGCAGCGTGGCAAAGAGCGTGTTCCACGAGGTCTGCGTCTGCGGCATGCGTTGCCGGCTGAGCACGTTGCCGGCCCGGTCGAGGAACAGCCGGTCATGCGAGCGCACGCCCAGCGCGCCGTGCGCCGCGATGCCGGCGAAGGAGAACGCCCGCAGCACCTCCGGCTGCAGCACAATGCCGCCGCCGCGGCTGTCGAGATCCGATGCGGAGCGCTCGAATACGTCGACTTCCCACCCTGCGGCGCGCAGCGCAGTGGCCGTGAACAGGCCGCCCAGGGAGCCGCCGATGACGAGGGCCTTGCGCGGCGGGGTGGCGGGCGATGTGCCGTTGGTGTCCATGTGCAGCTCCGGAGTGCGAGTGGATGGACGGGATCGTATAAGCGCTTGAGGCGCGGGAGAATGAGGGCCGTGTGCAAGGCTGCGTTGCGCGGCGAGCAACGGGGTGGGCAACGCCGCCCCCGTGGACTTGGCGTTGCGCTGCAGGCAACGCAGGTTTGCGCGGCCGTGCCATTCCGCCGGCGTGGCCCGCTGCCTATGCTGGCTCCATCGTCAATACAAGGAGCTGTCATGCATCCCGTCGAGATCCAGGTCACCTATGACTTCATTTGCCCGTGGTGCTGGATCGGCCATCGCAACCTGAAGGCCGCCATCGCCAGCGTTGCTTCCGAGGCTGCGCCGGAGATTTCCTATCGGCCCTACGAACTCAACCCCGGCATGCCGGTGGAAGGCGCCGACCGCAAGGCCTACCGCACCGCGAAGTTCGGCAGCTGGGCACGCTCGCAGGCCATGGACGCCGAGGTGACGATGATGGGCCGGCGAGCCGGGCTGGATTTCCACTACGACCTGATCGCCGTCACGCCCAACACACGGCGGGCGCACCGGCTGATGGCGTTCGCCCGGCAAAGCGGGGACGCGGCCATGGCGGAGGTGCTGTTCGACGCCATCTTCGCCGCGTACTTTTCCCGTGGGGAGGACATCGGGCAGGCCGATGTCCTGGTGCCGCTGGCCGTATCGGCCGGCTTCGATGCGCAAGCCGTGCGGGGCTATCTGTTGGGCACCGGCGGCGAGGCGGAGGTCGTGGCGGCGCAGGCGCAGGCGCAGCGCGAAGGGGTTCGCTCCGTGCCCACCATGCGGATCGGCCATGCCGCGATCGGCGGGGCGCAGCCGCCTTCCATCATGGAACAGGCGTTGCTGTCCGCCGCGAACCAGCGCCCCGTTCTATAAGTGGCAAAAGAGGCTCAAATGGGAATTTCCAGAAAGAACTTGCCAGCCGGGTAGGGAAACCATAGAATCCGCTCCCCCCGCGTCAGGAAGCATCGCTGCAAGGCAGGCGGGGGGAGTTGCAGGGATCGGCTGGTGAGCGAAACCTGCCAAAGAAAAGAAATTTCGCGAAATAGTTGATTAATCGCAGAAGGTTCTTTATAGTCTCGTTTCTCTGCTGCGGACAACGCAGCGACGCGGTAAGCAAAGCGAACCGGGTGCCGTTCTTTAACAAACAAACAACCGATAAGTGTGGGCGCTTGATAGCGGATGCGGAAGGCTTCGGTCTTTTAGCTTACAAGT
>NZ_JBFTQG010000048.1:0-53085 GCF_056398885.1 Cupriavidus sp. 01T418 | reverse complement strand
GGCGCGGTCGGTGTGGATCTGGGTGTCTCGGCCTTGGCAACGCTCTCGACGGGAGAACCTCCGATACCCGGCCCGAAGCCTCACAAAGCGCTGCTGGTCCGCCTCAGGCACCTATCGCGCAGCCTGAGCAGAAAGCACAAGGGCTCGGCCAACCGCAAGAAGGCCAAAGCCAGGCTCGCCCGGCTGCATGCCCGGATCTCCTGCATTCGGTCCGATGCCTTGCACAAGCTCACCAGCGACCTGGCACGCCGGTTCCATACCATCGGCATCGAAGACCTGAATGTGCGCGGGATGACGAAGAACCGGCATCTGGCACGCTCGGTGGCCGACATGGGCTTCTTCGAGTTCCGCCGGCAGATGGAGTACAAGGCGGCGATGCGCGGGGGCGTGGTGGTGGTGGTGGTGGTGGCGGACCGTTGGTTTGCCAGCAGCAAGACGTGCTCGTGCTGTGGACACAAGATGGATGCGCTACCGCTTTCGGTCCGGGCGTGGACTTGCCCGGCCTGCGGCACCCCGCATGACCGCGACGTGAATGCGGCGATCAACTTGAGAAGTTACGCCGTGAGTTCCACGGTGTCAGCCTGTGGAGAGGAAGGCTCTGGTCCTGGTGGCAACACCGGGACGAAACCAGCCTCGACGAAGCAGGAAGTCAGCATTGTTCCTGTTTGAGCAGGAATGAGCAAGTCTGACTGAACGGCGGATCAATCCACTTTGGCGCCAGACACCTTGACGATCTGTGCGTACTTCTTCAACTCGCGCTGCACCAGGGCCCCGAACTGCTCCGGCGTGGTCGGTGCCGGCTGGGCGCCGATACGGGCCAGCCTGGCCTTCATGTCGTCGGTCTTGAGGATGGCCACGATCTCATGGTTGAGGCGATCGACAATCTCCTTGGGCGTGTTGGCCGGCGCGAACACGCCAAACCACGTGGAAATATCGAAGCCTTCCAGGCCCAGCCCCTTGCCGGCTTCCGCAATGGTCGGCAGCTCGGGGAAGGCGGCGGCGCGCATGGCGGTGGTGACGGCGAATGCCTTGAGCTTGCCGGCCCTGATATTGGCCGAGGCCGAGGCGAGGTTGTCGAAGATCATGTCGGTCTGGCCGGACAGCACCGACAACTGCGCGGGCGAGGCGCCGTTAAAGGGAATGTGGACCATGCTGACCTTGGCCAGGCTCTTGAACAACTCGCCCGACAAATGGCCGGCGCTGCCGTTGCCGCCCGAGGCATAGTCGAGTTGGCCCGGGTGCTTGCGCGCGTATTCGACCAGCTCGCGCAGGTTGGTGATGTGCAACTCGGCGGCCTTGCCCGGATGCATGACCAGCACGTTGGGCACGTCGGCCACCAGCGTGATCGGGCTGAAGTCCTTCACCGCGTCGTACGGCATCCTGGTGAACAGGCTCGGGTTGATGGCGTGGGTCGCCACCGCGCCCATCACGATGGTGTAGCCGTCGGCGGGTTGCTTGGCCACGTAGTCGGCGCCGATGTTGCCGCCGGCGCCGGGGCGGTTTTCCACCACGACGGGCTGGCCCAGGCTGTCCTTGAGCTTGTCGCCGATGGCGCGAGCCACGGTGTCGAGCGGGCCGCCGGCCGGGTAGGGCACCACGAACCTGATGGGCTTGGTCGGGTAGGCGGCCGCGGGCGCGGCGGCGGCCGGCGCCGCGCCGAATGCGCCAAGGATGCCAGCTACGGGCATGGCTGCGGCGAACAATGCCGCGGCGAGTCTTTGCTTGAACATGGGAGTGCGTAGGTCGGGATTGGAAATCTGGGCGCGCCGGGGCGGGGGCGCCTGGCGACTGACTGTTTATCCGGTTTGCAAGCCGGCGGCCGACGGGCTCACTTCATGCCAATGCCCCGCGCCATCATCACCGCGCACAGCGGCAGCAGGATCAGCAGGTGGGCCTCGATCATGACCCAGCGCCGCGCGGACTTCAGTTCGGCGGGCATCGGCACGAAGTCCGGCAGGCTGCGCGCCTGACGGCGCCAGCGCTGGATGGCGAAGGTGGGCGGCAGCGAGCACAGGGCGATCACCACGAACACGGTGATCTTGGCGTGGAACCATGGGTTGTGCAGGTAGAACTGCGCGCCCTTGGCGCCGTAGTACAGCCGCAACAACCCGGTGGCCAGCACCGCCATGGCCGAGAGGAAATAGAGCAGGTCGTAGACCGACAGCCGCTTGAGCGTGGCCGGGGTCATGCCGGGCCGCAGCACGACTACCTCGGCGGTCATCAGGGCGATCAGCAGGAAGATGAAGGCAAAGTGCAGGAAGGCCAACAGGGCGTCGGTCAGCATCCAAACTCCTCTTGTGGTTGGACATGCCCCTGCGGCGGCGCGCGCGGGGTCAGTTTCTTTGCTTGTTGCGCTACGGCTATGTTCACCGCGACTGCAATTTCCGGCCTGCGCCGCGCTGGGCGGCACAGGCGGACAATGCCTTACAGCACGCCCTTGGCGCGCAGCGCGGCAATCTGCTCAGGCGTGTAGCCCAGCATCTCGCCAAGCACCGCCTCCGTGTGCTCGCCCAGCAGCGGCGGGTGGCGCACGGTTTCGGGCGGCGTCGCGCTCATCTTGATCGGGCTGCCCACCAGCTTGACCTCGCCGGCGCTGGGGTGCGGCAGGTCTACGCGCAGGCCGCGCGCCTTGACCTGGGCATCCTCGAAGACGTCGTCCAGCGTGTTGATCGGGCCGCAGGGCACGCCGGCGGCTTCCAGGTCGAGGATCCACTGGGCGCGGGTGCGCGGCTTGACCATCTCGGCGATGATCGGTACCAGCACGTCGCGATGCGCCACGCGCTGCGGATTGGTGGCGAAGCGTGGGTCGTCGGCCAGCTCGGGCAGCCCGCCGGCACCGACGAACTTGCGGAACTGGCCGTCATTGCCCACCGCCACGATGATCCAGCCGTCGGCAGCCTGGAAGGTCTGGTAGGGAACGATATTGGGATGCGCGTTGCCCCAGCGTTTGGGCGCCACGCCGCTGGCCAGGTAGTTGCTGTTCATGTTGGCCAGCATGGCCACCTGCACGTCCAGCAGGGCCATGTCGATGTACTGGCCCTCGCCGGTGCGCTCGCGGTGCGCCAGCGCGGCCAGCACGGCGATGGTGGCGTACTGGCCGGTCATCAGGTCGGAAATGGCCACGCCGGCCTTCTGCGGGCCGCCGCCGGGCAGGTCGTCGCGCTCGCCGGTCAGGCTCATGAAGCCGCCGATGCCCTGGATGATGAAATCGTAGCCCGGGCGCGCCGCGTACGGGCCGGTCTGGCCGAAACCGGTCACCGAGCAATAGATCAGGTCGGGCTTGACTGCCTTGAGCGAGTCGTAGTCCAGGCCGTACTTGCTCAGCTGGCCAACCTTGTAGTTCTCCAGCACCACATCGCTGCGGGCTGCCAGCGCGCGCACCAGTTCCTGGCCTTCGGGCGTGCTGATGTCGCAGGTGACCGAGCGCTTGTTGCGGTTGGCGGCCAGGTAGTAGGCGGCTTCCGCGGTGTCACGGCCCTGGTCGTCCTGCAGCCAGGGCGGGCCCCAGGTGCGGGTGTCGTCGCCGGCGCCGGGGCGCTCGATCTTGATCACATCGGCACCGAAGTCGGCAAGGTTCTGGGCGCACCAGGGCCCGGCGAGAACGCGGGTCAGGTCGAGGACGCGGAGGTGGCTTAAAGCTCCCATGTGTGCGGATCCGGCAAGGGGTGGGCAAGGGAAGGCCGGGCGGCTCCGCCGTCTGGTCGGGCGGCGGCTTGCGGGCAATCGGTCGCTGGCGCGCGGCCAGGCTCGGGGGCGTCCGGCTGGGACTGCCTGCACTTTACCACTGGCGGGCCGCTGGAAGCACATCGGCAGCTGCCCGGATCGCGTGGTGTTCCGAATCCCCCGCGGCGTGCCGCGCAGGCAGGCTTCCCCGTATAATCAACGGTTTGCAAATCCTCCATCTTGACCGACAGCGACCTGCCACGCCGCGGGACGCCCTGCCCAGAACATGAAAGTCTCCGACATCCGCAGCAAGTTCCTGCAGTACTTCGAATCGAAGGGCCATACCGTGGTCCGCTCGTCCAGCCTGGTGCCGGGGAACGATCCGACGTTGCTGTTCACCAATTCCGGCATGGTGCAGTTCAAGGACGTGTTCCTGGGCACCGACAAGCGCCCCTACACCCGCGCGACCTCGTCGCAGCGTTCGGTGCGCGCCGGCGGCAAGCACAACGATCTGGAGAACGTGGGTTACACCGCGCGCCACCACACCTTCTTTGAAATGCTCGGCAACTTCTCGTTTGGCGACTATTTCAAGCGCGAGGCCATCCAGTACGCCTGGGAACTGCTGACCAAGGTCTACCAGCTGCCGGCCGAGAAGCTGTGGGTCACGGTGTACGCGGAAGACGACGAGGCCTACGACATCTGGGCCAGGGAAGTCGGCGTGCCGCCCGAGCGCATCGTGCGCATCGGCGACAACAAGGGCGCGCGCTACGCCTCGGACAACTTCTGGCAGATGGCCGACACCGGCCCCTGCGGCCCCTGCTCGGAAATCTTCTACGACCACGGCCCGGAAGTGTGGGGTGGCCCCCCGGGGTCTCCCGAGGAAGACGGCGACCGCTATATCGAAATCTGGAACCTGGTGTTCATGCAGTTCAACCGGGACGAGCAAGGCAATATGCCGCGCCTGCCCAAGCCCTGCGTCGACACCGGCATGGGCCTGGAGCGTATCGCCGCCGTGCTGCAGCACGTGCACAGCAACTACGAGATCGACCTGTTCCAGGCGCTGATCAAGGCTGCCGCGCGCGAGACCCATACCGATAACCTCAACCAGAACTCGCTCAAGGTCATCGCCGACCACATTCGCGCCTGCGCCTTCCTGATCGTCGATGGCGTGATCCCCGGCAATGAAGGCCGCGGCTACGTGCTGCGCCGTATCATCCGCCGCGCCATCCGCCACGGCTACAAGCTGGGCCGGAAGACGCCGTTCTTCCACAAGATGGTGGCCGACCTGGTGGCGCAGATGGGTGAAGCCTATCCGGAGCTGACCGAGGCCGAGCCGCGCGTGGTGGAAGTGCTCAAGGCCGAGGAGGAACGCTTCTTCGAGACCATCGAGAACGGCATGTCCATCCTCGAGGCCGCGCTGGCCGACCTCAAGCTCAAGGGCGGCAAGGTGCTCGACGGCGAACTCGCTTTCAAGCTGCACGATACCTTCGGCTTCCCGCTCGACCTGACGCAGGACGTGTGCCGCGAGCAGGAAATCAGCGTCGACGAGGCCGCTTTCGACGCGGCCATGAACCGCCAGCGCGAGCAGGCCCGCGCCGCCGGCAAGTTCAAGATGGCTGCCGGCCTGGAGTACAAGGGCGACAAGACCACCTTCCACGGCTACGAGAAGCTGGGCGTGGACGGCGCCAGGATCACCGCGCTGTATGTGGACGGCGCCGCGGTCGACACCATGCAGCCCGGCCAGACCGGCGTGGTGGTGCTCGACAACACGCCGTTCTACGCCGAGTCCGGCGGCCAGGCCGGCGACCAGGGCGAACTGAAGAGCGGCAGCGCCGTCTTCACCGTGGCCGACACCACCAAGGTGCAGGCCGACGTGTTCGGCCACCAGGGCACCCTGGCTGGCGGCGCGCTCAAGGTGGGCGACAGCGTCACCGCGCAGGTGGATGCACAGCGCCGCGCGCGCACCGTGCGCAACCACTCGGCCACCCACCTGATGCACAAGGCCTTGCGTGAAGTGCTGGGCAGCCACGTGCAGCAGAAGGGCTCGCTGGTCGATGCCGACAAGACCCGCTTCGACTTCTCGCACAACGCCGCGATGACCGACGAGCAGATCCGCCGCGTCGAGCAGATCGTCAACGCCGAGATCCTGCAGAACGCGGCCACCGGCGCCGAGGTCATGCCGTTCGATGACGCCGTCAAGAGCGGTGCCATGGCGCTGTTCGGCGAGAAGTACGCCGACGACGTGCGCGTGCTGTCGATCGGCAGCTCCAAGGAACTGTGCGGCGGCACCCACGTGACCCGCACCGGCGATATCGGCGTGTTCAAGATCGTGATGGAAGGCGGCGTGGCAGCGGGCATCCGTCGCGTCGAAGCCATCACCGGCGACAACGCGCTGCACTACCTGCAGGCGCTGGACGCCAAGCTGAACGAAGCCGCCGCCGCGCTCAAGGCGCAGCCGTCCGAACTGGTGCCGCGTATCGGCCAGGTGCAGGAACAGGTGCGCGCGCTGGAGAAGGAACTGGAGCGCCTCAAGAGCAAGCTGGCCGCTTCGCAGGGTGACGAACTGGCGTCGCAGGCCATCGACGTCAAGGGCATCAAGGTGCTGGCCGCCCAGCTCGACGGCGCCGACGTCAAGACGCTGCGCGAGACCATGGACAAGCTCAAGGACAAGCTGGGCACCGCGGCCATCGTGCTGGGCGCCGTGGCCGACGGCAAGGTCAGCCTGATCGCCGGCGTTACCGCCGATGCTACCGCCAGGGTCAAGGCTGGCGAGCTGGTCAACTTTGTCGCCCAGCAGGTCGGCGGCAAGGGCGGCGGCCGTCCGGACATGGCGCAGGCTGGCGGCACCGAACCGGCGAATCTGCCGAAGGCGCTGGCTGGCGTGGGCGAGTGGGTGGCGGGCAAGGTCTGACGCAACGCCATGGCGTAGCACGAAGCCCTTTCCCCCGCCCCCTTTCCCGCAGGCGGGAGAGGGGATCAAACCGCGGGAATTCAAGTTTCCCCGCAACCTCGAAAAGGCGCCCCGGCGCCTTTTTTCACGTGGCTTCGCGACTCAGTTTCCCCACCAGCGTCAGGATGTCGATCGGCAACGGAAACACGATCGTCGAACTTTTGTCCCCGGCAATCTGCGTCAGCGTCTGCAGATAACGCAACTGCATCGCCTGCGGCTCCCTGGCCAGCATCTGCGCCGCCTCCAGCAGTTTCACCGAAGCCTGCAGTTCCCCTTCGGCATGAATCACCTTGGCGCGCCGCTCGCGTTCGGCCTCGGCCTGGCGTGCGATGGCGCGGATCATGGATTCGTTGAGGTCGACGTGCTTGATCTCCACATTGGACACCTTGATGCCCCAGCTATCGGTCTGGGCGTCCAGCGCTTTCTGGATGTCGATATTGAGCTGCTCGCGTTCGGCCAGCATCTCGTCGAGCTCGTGCTTGCCCAGCACGGAACGCAGCGTGGTCTGCGACAGCTGGCTGGTGGCTTCGAGAAAGTTCGCCACCTGGATGATGGCGCGCTCCGGGTCGATCACGCGGAAGTACACCACCGCACTCACCTTGACCGACACGTTGTCGCGCGAGATCACGTCCTGCGGCGGCACATCCAGCACCACCGTGCGCAAGTCCACGCGCACCATCTGCTGCACCGCCGGGATCAGGATCACCAGCCCCGGCCCCTTGACCTTCCAGAAGCGCCCCAGCATGAACACGACGCCGCGCTCATATTCGCGCAGCACGCGGATGGACGAAACGATCAGCAGGGCTATCAGGAAGACCAGACCGCCTGCGCTGAATCCGAATGCCATGATCATGCTCCTTGGGTGGATGATTGAATCGGGGCCGCGCCTTCGGCACCTGTGGCGCGTACCTCGAGCAGCAGCCCGTGGCGCCCGATGACCAGCACGCGCTGCCCCCGCGCCAGCGGCGTGGCGCTGTGCACCTGCCAGCGTTCGCCGCGGATTTCGGCCCAGCCGTCGTCCCGGAGTTCTTCCAGCATCACGCCGGGCGTGCCGATCATGGCGTCGCCGCCGTTGATCGCCGGCATGCGGCGCGCGCGCCAGAGCAGCGTCCAGACCGCGAACAGGAACACCGCGCTGGCCAGGGCGAGGCTGCCGATCAGCCACAGCGGGATGCCAAAGCCGGGCACATTGGTGTCGATCAGCATCACCGCCCCGAAGATAAAGGCAATGATGCCGCCGACGCCCAGCGCGCCAAAGGTCGGCAGGTACAACTCGGCCACCATGCAACCGATGCCCAGCGCGATCAGCCCCAGTCCCGCGTAGTTGACCGGCAGCATATGCAGCGCGAACAGCGCCAGCAGCAGGCAGATCGCCCCGCCTATGCCGGGCACCACCATGCCCGGCGTGGAGAATTCGAAGATCAGGCCATAGATGCCAGCCATCATCAGGATCAGCGCCACGCTCGGTTCCGTGATCACGGCGAGGAAGCTGTCGCGCCAGTCCGGCTCCAGCACCTGCACCGGCGCCTGCGCGGTGTGCAGCACCCGCTCCGCGCCCGCTGCCTGGATGCGGCGACCGTCCACGGCGCGCAGCAGGGCGGGCAGGTCAAGCGCCACCAGGTCGGCCACATGCTGCGCCACGGCTTCATCCGCCGACAGGCTGACCGCCTCGCGCACCGCGCGCTCGCCCCACTCGGCATTGCGTCCGCGCAATTGCGCCAGGCCGCGGATATAGGCCGAGGCGTCCTGCATCTGCTTGCGCTCCATGGTGTCCTGCGGCGGGGCGCTGGCGGGTGCCGAGGCCGGGGCAGCTTCCGGCTTTTGCGGCCCGCCGATGCCGATCTGTACCGGGCTGGCGGCGCCCAGGTTGGTTCCCGGCGCCATTGCCGCGATATGGCTGGCATAGAGGATGTAGGTGCCGGCACTGGCCGCGCGCGAGCCGCCCGGATAGACATAGCTGGCCACCGGCACCGGGGAGGCCAGGATGGCCTGGATGATCTCGCGCATGGACAGGTCCAGCCCGCCCGGCGTGTCCATTTCCAGCACGATCAATTGCGCGCCGGCCTCGCGCGCGTGCGTCATCCCGCGCAGGATGAAGTTGGCGCTGGCAGGGCTCACCGCGCCCTTGAGCGGAATCACGACCACCGGCGCCCTGGTGTTGGCAGGGCTGGCGGCGGATGGCGCGGTGGACTGCGCGTTGGCTGCAGTGACGGGTGTGGCTACCGACGCCGCCACGGCTAACAGCAGTAGCAGGAGGCCGGCGACAAGCCATCGAATGTGCATCGGGGCATGCTTCATGGCAGTGACGCCGGCGCGAGGAGTGCAATCGCGGCGCCACTTCCAGTGTAGGCGAACGGGCACATCTTGCCGGGCACATCGCCGGCCCATCGCAAGCGGCGGCGTGAGGGGCATGGCGGGGTAGCCCCGCCATGCCCTGACGCCGCCCATGGGTTGCGCTACAGTATCGCCTTTGCCGCCCCGGCGCCGGGGGCGGCGCAGGAGACTGTTCATGTCCTTTGCCTTGCAGCCCGCCCGTGCCTCGGGCGCCACCCAGCCTGTCACGCAAGCCGAGCTGCGCATGCGCGCCGACCTGGCAGCGGCTTACCGCCTGTGCGCCCTGCAGGGCTGGGACGACTTGATCTACACGCATCTCTCGGCCGCCGTGCCAGGCGAGCCCGATCACTTCCTGATCAACCCCTTCGGCTTTGCCTTCGACGAGATCCGCGCCAGCGACCTCGTCAAGATCAACGGGCGCGGCGAGGTGGTGGGGGAGAGCGCGCATCCGGTCAATGTCACCGGCTTCGCGCTGCACGGCGCGGTGCACGCCGCGCGCCCCGACGCGGTGTGCGTGATGCACCTGCACAACAGCGCGGGCGTGTCGGTATCGGCCCAGGCCTGCGGCCTGCTGGCGCTGTCGCAGCACGCGCTGCGGTTCTACGGCCGGCTGGCTTACCACGACTACGAAGGGCTGGCCTTCACGCCCGCCGAGGGTGCACGGCTGACCGCGTCGCTCGGGCAGCATCCCGCCATGCTGTTGCGCAACCACGGCACGCTGACGGTGGGCCGGACGGTGGCCGAGGCTTATGTGCTGATGGCAACCCTCATCAAGGCCTGCGAGATCCAGCTTGGCGCGCAGGCCGGTGGCCAGGTCGTGCAGCCGCCGCACGCGCTGGCGGAGCGGGTTTCCGGGCAGCTATACGACGGCGGCGCGCTGGAGGGGGAAATGGAATGGCCAGCGTTGCTGCGCAAACTCGATAGAATCGATGCTTCGTACCGCGACTGACGTAACTGATGTAACTGACGTAACTGACGTAAGGCGCATCCTCGACACAGCAAGACAGCCAGAACCCGGACAACAGGAAACAAGCCATGCCGACTTACCACGTAGAACTCTTCGAAGGCCGCACCATCGAGCAAAAGCGCAAGCTGGTGGAAGAAGTCACCCGCGTTACCTGCGAAACGCTCGGCTGCTCGGCCTCGGCCGTGGATATCATCATTACCGACATCAAGCGCGAGAACTGGGCCACCGGCGGCGAACTGTGGGCTGACAAGAAGTAAGCCGCGATCAGCCACCAAGCCACACCGGAGTCAGCTTCAACGCTGTCAGCCAAGGGCCAGGGGCCACGAGCCCCAACGCTCACGGCACTCGCCTCGCCACCCGCCACGGATTTCCCCCAATGCAGCATTTCGCCTCCGACAACTACGCCGGCTTCTGCCCGGAATCGCTCCGGTATTTCCTCGAAGCCAACGGCAGCGGCCACGAGCAGGCCTACGGCGACGATTCCTGGACGCAGAAGGTCTGCGATCGTATCCGCGACCTGTTCCAGACCGATTGCGAGGTCTTCTTCGTCTTCAACGGCACCGCGGCGAATTCGCTGGCGCTGTCGGCGCTGTGCCAGTCCTACCACTCGGTGATCTGCCATGAGCTGGCGCATATCGAGACCGACGAGTGCGGCGGCCCCGAATTCTTCTCCAACGGCTCCAAGCTGCTGACCGCGCCTGGCGCCAACGGCAAGCTGACGCCCGACGCGGTGGAAGCGCTGGTGACGCGCCGCTCCGATATCCACTACCCCAAGCCCAAGGTGGTATCGCTGACGCAGTCCACCGAGGTCGGCACGGTGTACACGGTGGAGGAAGTGCGCGCCATCGCCGCCATCGCCAAGCGCCGCCAGCTGCGCGTGCACATGGACGGCGCGCGCTTTGCCAACGCAGTGGCCTCGCTGGGCGTGCATCCGTCGGAGATCACCTGGCGCGCGGGTGTCGACGTGCTGTGCTTCGGCGGCACCAAGAACGGCCTGCCGGTGGGCGAGGCGGTGGTGTTCTTCGACCGCAGGCTGGCCGAGGACTTCGCCTACCGCGTCAAGCAGGCGGGGCAGCTGGCTTCCAAGATGCGCTTTATCTCGGCGCCGTGGCTGGGCTTGCTGGAAAACGACGTGTGGCTGGGCAACGCCCGCCATGCCAATGCCATGGCGCAGTTGCTGCACGAGCGCATCGCCGCCATTCCCGGCGTGCGCATCATGTTCCCGACCGAGTCCAACGCGGTCTTTGCCGAATTGCCGCTGCCGGCGATCGAGGCCCTGCGTGCCAAGGGCTGGCGCTTCTACACCTTTATCGGTGCCGGTGGCTGCCGCTTCATGTGCTCGTGGGACCTGAAGCCGGAGACCGTCGAGGCGCTGGCCGCCGATATGCGTATTGCCTGCGGCGCCTGAGCGCCGCGCGACATAAAATCGCAACAACAGGATAACAGGAGCCCTCGCATGCCCGTCTATCGATACTGCCCGCAATGCGGCTCGCCGCTGGAGCTGCTGCCGCATTCCGGCCGCGAGCGCGATGCCTGCATCCAGCCAGAGTGCGGCTTCGTCCACTGGAACAACCCGCTGCCGGTGCTGGCCGCAGTGGTGGAATATGAAGGCAAGCTGCTGCTTGCGCGCAATGCCGCGTGGCCGGAAAAGATGTTCGCGCTGGTGACCGGTTTCCTGGAGCGTGACGAGACGCCGGAGCAGGGCGTGGCCCGGGAGCTGAAGGAAGAAACCAATCTCGACGCCCACGCGGTATCGCTGATCGGCGTCTACGAGTTCATGCGCAAGAACGAGCTGATCATTGCCTACCATGTGCAGGCGAGCGGCGAGATCGCGCTGTCCGAGGAACTGGCCGACTACAAGCTGGTGGCGCCCGAGGATATGCGGATCTGGTCGGCGGGCACGGGCTTCGCGGTGGCGGACTGGCTGGCCTCGCGCGGGCATCCGGTGCGTTTCTTCGATCGCCAGACCGGAGAGGACATTCCCGACCCGCGCCGGCGCGAGGGCTTCGGGGTACCGGGGGTTTCGCTACAATACCGGCCACAGACAGCGTAGATAGAGGCAGGCATGGCCCTCACAGGCCCTGAAAGCCCAGAACCAAGGAAGAGAGGAAGCGAGGAATGGAGTTCCAGAAAGAAGTGGATGCGCGGGGCCTGAACTGCCCGCTGCCGATCCTGCGTACCAAGAAGGCGCTGGCCGACATGGCCAGTGGCGATGTGCTCAAGGTGCTTGCCACCGATCCCGGCGCCACCCGCGATTTCCAGGCCTTTGCCAAGCAGACCGGCAACGTGCTGCTGTCGCACCAGGAAGTCGACAAGGTGTTTGTGTTCTACATGCGCCGGCGCTAAGGTCCACCAAGGCCGGTTCGTCCGCACGATAAAAAAAGCCGCGTCCGCGGCTTTTTTATTTGACTACATCCACACTGAGTCGGACAAATTTTCACCAGAATAACTCATTTCAGCAAACGCCGAAAATGCTGGTTTTAGTGAAACATACCTTGACGTTTTCACTGAAAATGCTATTTTCAACAAATGCTGAAACCCGATCATTTGATGAAAGACATAGAGAGCCAGGCAACGCAGGCGCTTCGTTTGCTATTGGGGCAAGTGCCTGCAATCAAGCTCTTGGACATTGAGCACGAGGCGTCCGGACCCGACCAAGGGGTGGATATCGTGGTACATATCGACGTGTCTGGCAGGCGTCACGCGTTGGTCTGCGAAGTGAAGTCCATTGGCCAGCCACGCCATGTCCGTATGGCCTTGCTTCAACTGCGTAATTACATGGTTCATCAAGCGCAAGATGCAACACCTGTTTTCATTGCGCCTTATCTGTCCCCTGAAGCTCAAGCGCTGTGCCGTGAGCAAGATGTGGGCTTTCTCGACCTCGAAGGCAATGCGCGCCTGATCTTCGACAGCATCTTTATCGAGCGCCAAGTCGCGAGCAAACCCGTTGCCGATCGGCGTGAACTCAGGTCGCTGTTCAAACCCAAGTCCGCGCAAGTGTTGCGCGTGATGCTTCGCAACCCCCGTCAGGCGTGGCGCGTCACGGATCTTGCGCAGGCCGCCGCCGTCAGCCTTGGTCACGTTAGCAACGTTCGTGTCGGCTTGCTTGATCGGGAGTGGGCGCAAGTATCTGAAGAAGGTCTGTTTCTATCCGAGCCTGACGTACTGCTGGATGAATGGCGCGCCGCCTATGAGCCGCCAGTTGGGAAGCGCCTGGCCTTCTATACAACCCTGCACGGCAGTGCGTTTGAGGAAGCTGCGCGGCGAGTACTGCGCTCGGGTGGCGAGGCCAGTCTAGCGGCATTTGCGTCCTTCTCGGCGGCGCATTGGCTCGCTCCGTATGGCCGGACGGGAACACAGTATTTCTATGCGGACGAGGCAGGTCTCGAACGACTGCAGTCAGCCTTGAAGCTGTCCGCGATTTCCAAAGGAGAAAACGCAGTGGTAACCCTGCTCAAGGATTCTGGCTTGTTGCGCGACACGGAGGAACCGGCGCCTGGAGCAATCTGCACCAGCCCGGTCCAAACCTATCTTGATCTTGCCAACGCCGGCGAACGTGGGCGAGAGGCTGCAGATCATCTAAGGCGAGAAAGGCTGATATGGCCGAAATGACTCCGGGCGAGCCGCAGTCCGCCGCCGACTACGATGACCGCACGACGACGGCCGTTAAAACGGTGCTGATCGAAATCGGCCAGATTCTCGGGAGCTTCAAGGGCAAATTCGCCATCGTTGGCGGCGCCGTACCGTGGCTGCTCGTTGGCACGAGGATATGCCACATGTCGGCACGCTCGACGTGGACCTTGGCCTGGATGCGGGTGCCTTGGGTGACGGCGAATACGCTACGTTGATCGAAGCGCTACAGGGGCATGGCTATCAGCAGCGTCGCGAGCTTCGCCGCTTTCAGCTCGTTCGCCAGGTTCCCACCGAAGATGGCGGCACGCCGATTGACATCATTGTCGATTTCCTGATGCCCCGCGACGCCCAGATCGTCAAGAACGTGCCGCCGCTGATCAGTGACTTTGCGGTGCAAAGAGCGGACGGTGCCGATCTGGCCCTTCGCTTCTACCAACTGGTGGCGATCAGCGGTCCAATGCCCGCTGGTGGTATGAACCGCGTCGAAATCGCGGTTTGTTCGATCCCGGCCCTTTTGGCTATGAAAGGGCACGCAATTGAGGGACGTTACAAACAGAAGGACGCCTACGGCATCTACTACTGCATCCGGAACTATCCCGGAGGTCCAGAGGTGCTCGCCGAAGAATGTCGGCCGCTGCTCGATCATGCGAGCGGCGCGGCGGGCTACGGTTTCATTGCCGGCAAGTTTGATACCACGGATGGTTTCGGGCCGACATGTGTGCGCCGCTTCGTCGAAGAAACGAATGTGCTCGGTGACCGCAGCCCTGAGCAATGGCAGCAGGACGCCTTCGGTCAAGTCGATGCTTGGCTGCGGGCACTTGGCTTGAGGGAGTAGGTGCCATGGCGCAACCGGGGGCAAGACCCTTCCGGGCTGGCAGCATTTCCTTCTGGAGCAATGGCCCGCTATGGCGGTGATGCCGTTCAGTCAAGCGCTGAACGGCATTTTTTTATGGCGACGACCCAGCAGGGTTGGCCATGCTTCAGACGGTCTCGGTGCGCGCGCGCAGGTAGGCGCCGAACTCGTCCATCACTTCCGGGTGCTTGAGCGCAAACTCCACGGTGGCCTTCAGGTAGCCCAGCTTGCTGCCGCAATCGTAGCGCACGCCCTTGTAGCGGTAGGCCAGCACCTGTTCCTGGCTGAGCAGGGACTGGATCGCATCGGTGAGCTGGAACTCGCCGCCGGCACCCGGCTTGAGGTTGCGGATATGGTCGAAGATCCGCGGCGTCAGGATATAGCGGCCCACCACGCCCAGGTTGGACGGCGCGTCCTCGGGGGCGGGTTTCTCGACGATATCCGACACCTTGATCACGCCCTCGTCCCATTCGCGGCCGGCGACCACGCCATAGGAGCGGCTCTGCTCGGGCGCGATTTCCTCCACGCCCAGCACCGAGCAGTTGTAGTGGGCGTACATGTCCACCATCTGCTTCATCACCGGGGGCTCGCCGTCCAGCAAGTCATCGGCCAGCATCACGGCGAACGGTGCATCGCCCACCAGCTTCTCCGCGCACAGCACGGCGTGGCCAAGGCCGAGGGCCTCGGGCTGGCGCACATAGAAGCACTCCACGTGCGATGGCTTGATCGATCGCACCAGGTTGAGCAGGGTCTGCTTGTTCTTCGCCTCGAGTTCTGCTTCCAGTTCGTAGGCCTTGTCGAAATGATCCTCGATGGCGCGCTTGGAGCGGCCGGTCACGAAGATCATCTCGGTGATGCCGGCGGCCATGGCTTCTTCCACGGCGTACTGGATCAGCGGCTTGTCGACCACCGGCAGCATTTCCTTCGGGCTTGCCTTGGTAGCCGGCAAAAAGCGGGTGCCTAGACCAGCTACTGGGAAGACAGCCTTGGTGACGCGGGTTTCCATATCAGGTTTTCCTTATCGTTTCGGTGTACATGCCCTGCTGGTAATGCAAAGCTCATGCCGACAATCGCTGCATTTGATCCTGCAGCTTGACCAGTGTCTGTTCGAATTCCGACAGGCGCTGGGTTTCTTGCGCGACAACAGCAGGCGGTGCCTTGGCGACGAAGCTCTCGTTGGAGAGCTTGCCGCGGCATTTCCCGATTTCGGCGCTGATGCGCTCTATTTCCTTGGACAGCCGCACGCGTTCCGCGGCGACGTCGATTTCGATCTTGAGCAACAGGTGGTTGCCGCCGACGATGGCAACCGGTGCGCCGGCACCTTCAGCCATCAGGGCATCCTGGTTTTCGAATACCCTGACTTCCGAAAGTTTCGCCAGTGCCTGCACATAGGCCTGGGCCGACGTCAGGAAGGCGCTGTCGCCCTCGGCGTACAGCGGAATGCGCTGCGCCGGCGAGATGTTCATCTCGCCGCGCAGGTTGCGGCAGGCATCGACCACGGCCTTGAGCTGCGCGGTCCACTGCTCGGCGGCTTCGTCGATCTTGGCCATGGCCGGCAGCGGGTAGGCTTGCAGCGCCAGCATCTCGCTGCCGTCGCCCTTGGCGCGGCCGGCGAGCGGGGCCACCTTCTGCCACAGCTCTTCGGTGATGAAGGGGATGATCGGGTGGGCCAGGCGCAGCACCGTTTCCAGCACGCGCAACAGCGTGCGGCGGGTGGCGCGCTGCTGCGCGGGCGTGCCGTTCTGGATCTGCACCTTGGCCAGTTCCAGGTACCAGTCGCAGTACTCTTCCCAGACGAACTTGTAGATGGCGTTGGCGATATTGTCGAAGCGGTACTCGGCGAAGCCTTTCTCCACCTCGGCCTCGACGCGCTGCAGCAGCGACACGATCCAGCGGTCCGGCTGCGAGAAGTCAAGGTAGCCGTCGGGGCCGCAGTCATTGCTGCACGGACCCATGCCGCAGTCGTGGCCTTCGGTGTTCATCAGCACGAAGCGCGTGGCATTCCACAGCTTGTTGCAGAAGTTGCGATAGCCTTCGCAGCGGCCGGTGTCGAAGTTGATGTTGCGGCCCAGCGTGGCCAGCGAGGCGAAGGTGAAACGCAGCGCATCCGCGCCAAACGCGGGAATGCCATCGGGGAATTCCTTCTTGGTCTTCTTCTCGATCTTGGGCGCGTCCTTGGGACGGCGCAGGCCGGTGGTGCGCTTCCTGATCAGGGTGTCGATGTCGATGCCGTCGATCAGGTCGACCGGGTCCAGCGTGTTGCCTTCGGACTTGCTCATCTTCTTGCCTTCGAAGTCCCGCACCAGGCCGTGCACATACACGCTGTGGAACGGTACCTTGCCGGTGAAGTGCTTGGTCATCATGACCATGCGCGCCACCCAGAAGAAGATGATGTCATAGCCGGTAACAAGTGCCGACGACGGTAGAAAATGCTTCAACTCCGGCGTCTCGGCAGGCCAGCCGAGCGACGAGAAGGGCACCAGGGCCGACGAGAACCAGGTGTCGAGCACGTCGTCCTCGCGGCGCAGCGCGCCGGTGCTGCCGGCCGCGCGCGCCTGCGCCAGGGCGTCTCCCTCGGTGCGGGCGACGAAGCACTTGCCGGCCTCGTCGTACCAGGCCGGGATCTGGTGGCCCCACCACAACTGGCGTGAGATGCACCAGTCCTGGATGTTCTCCAGCCACTGGTTATAGGTGCTGTTCCAGTTGTCGGGGATCAGCTTGATCTCGCCGCTCTGCACAGCCTCCAGCGCCACTTCGGCAATCGAGCGGCCCGAGTTGAAGGTGCCTTCCGGCGCCGGTTTGCTCATGGCGACGAACCACTGGTCGGTCAGCATCGGCTCGATGGCGCTGCCGGTGCGCTCGCTGCGCGGCGTCATCAGCCTGTGCTTCCTGATCTCGGCCAGCAGGCCCTGGGCGTCGAGGTCGGCGACGATGCGGGTGCGTGCTTCGAAGCGGTCGAGGCCGGCATAGGCGGCAGGCGCGTCGGCGACGATCTTCGCGTCCAGCGTCAGGATCGAGATCTGCGGCAGCCTGTGGCGCTGGCCCACGGCATAGTCGTTGAAGTCGTGAGCGGGGGTCACCTTGACCACGCCGGTGCCGAATTCGCGGTCGACGTAGTCGTCGGCGATCACCGGAATATCGCGGCCGGTCAGCGGCAGGTGCACGGACTTGCCGATCAGGTGGGCGTAGCGCTCGTCTTCCGGGTGCACCATCAGGGCCACGTCGCCCAGCATGGTTTCGGGGCGGGTGGTAGCGACTGTCAGGTGGGTCAGGCCGTGCACGGTGTCGGGTTCGGCCAGTGGGTAGCGGATATGCCACATCGAGCCTTCTTCCTCGACGTTTTCCACTTCCAGGTCGGACACCGCGGTGCCCAGCACCGGATCCCAGTTGACCAGGCGCTTGCCGCGGTAGATCAGGCCCTGCTCATACAGGCGCACAAACACTTCCGTCACCGCCCTGGACATCTCGGGCGACATGGTGAAGTACTCGTGGCTCCAGTCGATCGAGGCGCCCATGCGGCGGATCTGGCGCGTGATGGTCGAGCCGGACTCTTCCTTCCAGGCCCAGACCTTCTCGATGAAATTCTCGCGGCCGAGTTCGTGGCGCGACACGCCTTGCGCTTCCAGCTGGCGCTCCACCACGATCTGGGTGGCGATGCCGGCGTGATCGGTGCCCGGCACCCACAGCGTGTTGGCGCCGCCCATGCGGGCGTGGCGGGCCAGCCCGTCCATGATGGTCTGGTTGAAAGCATGGCCCATGTGCAGCGTGCCGGTCACATTCGGCGGCGGCAGCTGGATGCAGAAGTCCGGGCGGTCCGGATCAAAGGTCGGCTTCGCGATGCCGCGCTTCTCCCACTCTGGGCCCCACTTGGCCTCAATGGCGGCGGGTTCGAAGCTCTTGGCAAGGGACTGGTCTTGGGCGGTCATGCTCGGATGTCGATGATTACTTGGGATTCTGCGGGCCAGGCGGGCAGAGGGCAACGCGCCGGGAAAACGTCAAATTATAGGGGAGGCGGGTGGCAGGCGCGCGATTTCGGCCCCGGGGCGGGCGCCTGCACAGCATTTTGCGCTTCAGGCTTTGCTTGCCGGCCGCGCGGGAGGGGACGGAAGGCTGGGCATTGTGCTGCTTTTCCTTCATGGCGCCGCGCGCCGGGATGCGCCGCGGAAGCGGGCGGGTACCCCGGTATAATTCGGGGCACTCCACAAGGCCTCCCGATGTCCGACCTGCTTGCCAATCTCAATGCCGAACAACTAGCCGCCGTCACTTTGCCTGACGAACCGGCGCTGATCCTGGCTGGCGCGGGCAGCGGCAAGACGCGCGTGCTGACCACCCGCATCGCCTGGCTGATCCAGAATGGCCGGGTGTCGCCCGCCGGCTTGCTGGCGGTGACCTTTACCAACAAGGCCGCCAAGGAGATGATGACGCGGCTGACCTCGATGCTGCCTATCAACACCCGCGGCATGTGGATCGGCACCTTCCACGGCCTGTGCAACCGCATGCTGCGCGCGCATTTCCGCGACGCCGGTCTGCCGCAGACCTTTGCCATCCTCGACAGCCAGGACCAGCTCTCCGCGCTCAAGCGCCTGCTCAAGTCGCTCAATGTCGACGATGAGAAGTACCCGGCCAAGAACCTGCAGTACTTCATCAACAACGCCAAGGAGCAAGGCCTGCGCCCGGCCGACGTGGAGGCCAACGACGACTTCAACCGCCGCTTCGTCGACCTCTACGCCGCCTACGACGAGCAGTGCCAGCGCGAAGGCGTGGTCGATTTCGCCGAACTGCTGCTGCGCTGCTACGAGCTGCTGCGCTACAACGATGCGATCCGCCAGCACTACCAGCACCGCTTCCGTCACGTGCTGGTGGACGAGTTCCAGGATACCAACGTGCTGCAGTACCGCTGGCTCAAGATGCTGGCGGGCTATGGCACGCAGAACCCGGCGGCGGTGTTCGCGGTGGGCGACGACGACCAGAGCATCTATGCCTTCCGGGGTGCCAATGTCGGCAATATGCGGGATTTCGAGCAGGAATTCCGGGTGCGGCACATGATCAAGCTGGAGCAGAACTACCGCTCGCATGGCCACATCCTGGATTCGGCCAACCATTTGATCGCCCACAACGCGCGCCGCCTGGGCAAGAACCTGCACACCGACGCTGGCCACGGCGAGCCGGTGCGGGTGTTCCAGGCCGGCTCCGACGGCCAGGAAGCCGCCTGGCTGGTGGAGGAGATCCGCGACCTGATCGCGCAAGGCATGAGCCGCTCCGAGATCGCCATCCTCTACCGCAGCAATGCGCAGTCGCGGGTGATCGAGCACGCGCTGTTCTCGTCGGGCATCCCCTATCGCGTGTACGGTGGCCTGCGCTTCTTCGAGCGTGCCGAAGTCAAGCACGCGCTGGCTTACCTGCAGTTGCTGGAGAACCCGCGCAACGACGCCGCCTTCGGCCGCGTGGTGAATTTCCCCGCGCGCGGCATCGGCGCGCGCTCGCTGGAGTCGCTGCAGGATGCGGCGCGCCAGTACAACTGCTCGCTCGCCGAGGCCGTGGCCTATGTGGCCGGCAAGGCCGGCAGCACGCTGGGCGCCTTTGTGCGGCTGATCGAACAGATGCGCGCCGAGACGCGCCGCATGACGCTGCCGGAAACGGTCGAGTACGTGACCAACACCAGCGGCCTGATCAACTACTACCGCGGCGAGAAGGAAGGCCAGGACCGTATCGAAAACTTGCAGGAACTGGTGACCGCGGCGCAGGCGTTCCTCAAGGAAGAGGGCTACGGGCTGGATGTGCTGGCCAGCGCGATCCCGGTCGGGCACGAGGGCGCGCGGCTGCCCGCGCTGGCCGACGGCGACCAGGCCCAGCAGGTGCTGGATCCCGAGGCCCTGCCGGTGGTGATGACGCCGCTGGTGGCTTTCCTCACCCATGCCTCGCTGGAAGCCGGCGACAACCAGGCCCAGGCCGGCCAGGACGCCGTGCAGATGATGACGGTGCACGCGGCCAAGGGGCTGGAGTTCAACGCGGTCTTCATCACCGGGCTGGAAGAAGGCCTGTTCCCGCACGAGAACAGCGCCACGGAAGCCGACGGGCTGGAGGAAGAGCGCCGCCTGATGTACGTGGCGATCACCCGCGCGCGCAGACGGCTCTATCTCTCGTTTGCGCAAAGCCGCGTGCTGCACGGGCAGATGCGCTACCACGTGCGTTCGCGCTTCTTCGAGGAGTTGCCTGACGCATCGCTCAAGTGGCTGACGCCGCCGGCGCAGGCTTACAGTGGTGGCGGCGGTGCCCAGCGCCGCCAGCAGAACGAGGGCGGCTGGGGCCGCGACTGGTTCAAGCGTGCAGAGGACGTGCCTTACTCGGGCACCCAGCCTACCGGTGGCATGGACACCGGCAACGGTTATGCCGACGCCAGGCGCCAGGCCGGCGCAGGCCTGCGTATCGGCCAGAGCGTCTTCCACAACAAGTTTGGCGAGGGTGTGATCGCCGGGCTCGAAGGCGAGGGCGAGGGGGCCCGCGCCAATATCAAGTTCAAGCGCCACGGCGCCAAGTGGCTGGTGCTGTCGGTGGCCAAGCTGGACCCGATCGATTGAACGGCCAGGCGGCGCAGGGCGCGGAGCACGGCGGGGCGGCCCCCGCCGCCGGCTTTCAGGTAGCCAGGTCCGTGTTGGCCGCGGCGCCGTCCGGGACCACGTTGAAGCAGCCGCGGTAGGTGGCGTAGAACGAGCAATACATGATGGCCAGCATCAGCAGCGAATAGGGCGTGACCAGGAAGGACAGCACCGCTTCCGCCCCCAAGGCGCCGAACAACGCCTCCAGGAAGAAAGGCACCGCTACCAGCAAGACCGCGAACACCACGCCATAGGCCAGGAACGCGCCACGGTTGCGCCAGCACGCGGTCCAGCTGAAGAACAGCGCCTTGACCGGCGGCACGTTGTGCCATGCCGTCAGCAAGGGGGCAAACCAGAACAGCATGGCAATCGGCGTGTACAGCGCGGCGCCGATCGTCAGCGCAAAGTAGAGCTGGCGCACGGACTCGCCCGACGGCGCTTCCTCCTTGAGCAGGATCGGCACCAGCGTGCTGAGATCCACCAGGCTGCCAGCGATCAGGCTCAGCACGAACACCAGCCCGGCATAGATGGCGCCCAGCACCAGCAGGTTGCGGCTGGCCAGCTTGCCATTGCTGCGGAAACCGGCCAACAGCACCGTGGGCAGCACGCGCTTGTTCAGTATCACCTCGCGGCAGGCGGTCATGATGCCGACCGACAGGCCGGGCGTGACCACCAGCAGCGCGATGATGCCGATCAGTGGCACGAACACCGCCAACTGCGCGGCGATCAGGTAGACGAACAACAGCATCAGGAAGGCGAGCGGGTTCTTGCGGAACAGCCAGACACCCTGGCGGAACCAGACATAACCTTCCTTGGCGGAGACTTCCAGTAATTGCATGACGGTCAGGTCCAGGGCAGCGCGGCGGCTTCGATGCGCCGGCGCAGGATGCGTTCGAAATGGGTAGGGTCGTGCGGTTGCAGCATGTCGGCCTCGCGTGGCAGATAGAAGTCCCATAGCCGGGAAATCCAGAAGCGCAGCGCGCCGGCGCGCAGCATGTCGCGCCAGTGTTGTGCCTCGACCGGTCCCAGCGGCCTCACCGCATCATAAGCCCGCAGCAAGGACTGGACGCGGGTGTCGTCGAGCGTGCCGGTGGCCAGGTCGATGCACCAGTCGTTGACGGTGACCGCCAGGTCGAACAGCCACTTGTCGTTGCCGGCGAAGTAGAAGTCGAAGAACCCGCCCAGCTTCTCGTGGCCGGCGTGGTCGTCCTCGAACAGCGCATTGTCGCGGAACAGGTCGCAATGGCAGGGACCGCCGGGCAGGCCCGCATAGGCGGCGCCGCCAAAGAAGGCAGCCTGGTGGGCCAGTTCCTGCCGCAGCAGCGCTTGCTGGCGGGCATCCAGGAACGGCAGGATCTCGCCCTCCGTCTGTTGCCACCATGGCAGGCTGCGCAGGTTCGGCTGCTGGCGCGGGTAGCTCTGGCCGGCAAGGTGCATGCGGGCGAGCATGTCGCCCACTGCGGCGCAATGCCCGGCGCCCGGCGCCAGTTGCGAGCTGCCCGGCAGGCGCGTGACGATGGTGGCCGGCTTGCCCTTGAGGGGGCGCAGGATCTCGCCGTCGCGGCCCGGGATGGGCGCCGGCACACGGATGCCGTGCGCGGCCAGGTGCGCCATCAGGTGCAGGTAATACGGCAACTGCGCGAACGTCAGGCGCTCGAAGATGGTCAGCACATACTCGCGCGTGATGCCATCCTGCTCCATGGTCAGGAAGAAATTACTGTTCTCGATGCCCGAGGCAATGCCGCGCAGGTTGCGCATTTCGCCCAGGTTGTAATCAAGGAGCCAACTGGCGATCTCGTCCTGCGAGACCGTGGTGAATACGGCCATACTCTTTTTTTGAATCGAAACGGATGGCGACGGGCGCAAGCATGCTTGGCTTTCGCGGCATGGATGCCGGAAGCGCCGGCGCGGCCCCGCCGTGATCATCTGGCGGGGTCGTGGGAAATCAGAAAATCAGAAATCAGAACACAGGATACGGAAAGCGAATATCGGGACGCCGGACGTCCAGTCCCGGATGGCCTGCGCCCGGCATTCAGAACTGCAACACCTTGACCGACGGTACGCGGTTCGTGTCGTGGTCCCGGATCTTCGGCGAGCTGTCTTCCGGCTTGCTCATCTGGTACTTGGTGCCCAGGCCGGACTTGACCTCGATATCGGTGGCCTGGCCCTTGTTCTTGTATTCACGGACCTGGGTGCCATCCCGCTCGTTGAGCTGGAAGCTCGGTTCGCGCGGCTGGTTCAACTGGGTCTTGGCAGGCGTGGTGATCGGCCGGTTGTTGATMTGGTTCAGCTCCTGCTGGGTCAGCGCGCCGCCAGCCTGTTCGGTGGCCGGCTGCGCCATCACCGAGGCGGGGGCGCAAAGCGCCAGCAAGGCTGCAAAAACCAGCGCGCGGGACGCGGCCGGGGACGGCTCCGGCTCTTCCGCGCGCGCGGTGGCCAGGAGGGAGGGGGAGGTCATTGAAGGCTCCTCTGCAGTGCAGCACCCTCTGGGCATGCTGCACCGCGAATGGCGTTGCAGCCCGGCGGCGCCGGGCTTTGGCAGTGTGTCAGGGTTCCATTCTAGCAATTCCTGTCCGCGCCGGGCCCTTTGCGGTGACCCGGCGGGCACCTGTGCAGGGCGGGGGGCCTGGCACCACTGCGGAAACGGCAGGTCTGCCCGGCGGCTGTGCAACAAGCCGCCTCGGGGTGCCTGGCGGCCCCCGGCGCAAGCCCCGCTTACAGGTAGAACATCTCTTCCTTGGGCGGGATCGGGTTGTCGCCGCCGCGCTGCTCATAGTACTCATAGACCGCTTCGAGCACTTCGTGCGGCTCGTCCACGATCTTCATCAGGTCGAGGTCGTGCTCGGCGATCAGCCCCATCGGAAGCAGGGTGAAGCGGAACCAGTCGAGCAGGCCCTTCCAGAAGCGGCTGCCGAACAGCACCACCGGCACCGCGCGGGACTTGCCGGTCTGCACCAGGGTCAGCACCTCCGCCAGTTCGTCGAGCGTGCCGAAGCCGCCCGGCATCACGATAAAGGCGTCGGAATTCTTGACGAAGGTCACCTTGCGCGTGAAGAAGTGGCGAAAGCGCATGGCGATGTCCTGGTAGGGATTGCCTTGCTGCTCGTGCGGAAGCTCGATGTTCAGGCCGACGCTGGCCGACTTGCCCGCGTGCGCGCCCTTGTTGGCTGCTTCCATGATGCCCGGGCCGCCGCCCGAGATTACCGCGAAGCCCGCGTCGGAGAACAGGCGGGCGATCTCGATGGTGCGCTGGTAGTAGGGAGAATCCTCGCGCAGGCGCGCGCTGCCGTAGATCGAGACCGCCGGGCGGATCTCCGAAAGGTACTCGGTCGCCTCGATGAACTCTGCCATAATCGTGAACATTTGCCACGAGGCGCGCGCTTTCTTTGCTGTCGCGCGGTCTTCGTCGGCCAGCGCACGCAGGCTGGGAATCATCTTGCGCGGGTTGGCGCGGATGCCGGCGGCGGGGGCGGTATCGCCCGGGCCATCGCCAGCGGCGCTGACCGTCACGTTCACGTCCATATCGGCCGCGGTGGTAATCCTGCCTTCCGCGGCCTGCTTGAGGGCCGCCGCCGGGTTATCGGCGCCGGCTGCGTCGGAGAGGGGGGCGGCGTTCGCACCGCCTGCGGCGGCACCAGTCAATTTTGAGTCCATGGGAATGTCGGATAGTCCAAAAACACTCTTGCTCGTCGATGGGTCGAGCTATTTGTATCGCGCGTACCACGCCCTGCCGGATCTGAGGAACGGGGAGGGCCTGCCCACAGGGGCAATCTACGGCATGATCAACATGCTGCGCAAGCTGCGCAACGATTTCCCGGCAGAGTATAGCGCTTGCGTCTTCGACGCCAAGGGCAAGACCTTCCGCGACGACCTCTATCCGGCCTACAAGGAGCATCGCCCGTCGATGCCCGAGGACCTCGCAAGACAAATCGAGCCGATCCACGAGGCGGTGCGCGCGCTGGGCTGGCCAATCGTGGTGGTGGAGGGCGTGGAGGCCGACGACGTGATCGGCACGCTGGCCCGCCAGGCCACCGCCGAAGGCATGCGCACGGTGGTCTCCACCGGCGACAAGGACCTGGCGCAGCTGGTCGACGACCATGTCACCCTGGTCAACACCATGAGCGGCGAAGTCCTCGACCCGCCCGGCGTGGTGGCCAAGTTCGGCGTGCCGGCGGCGCGCATCGTCGACTATCTCTCGCTGATCGGCGACGCGGTGGACAACGTGCCCGGCGTGCCCAAGGTCGGTCCCAAGACCGCAGTCAAATGGCTTGCCGAATATGGCACGCTGGACGGCGTCATGGCCAGCGCCGCCAGCATCAAGGGCGTGGTGGGCGAAAACCTGCGCAACACGCTGGCGTGGCTGCCCAAGGCGCGCGAGCTGGTGACGGTCAAGACCGACTGCGACCTGAAGAGCTCGCTGGCCGATTTCCACCAGCTCAGGGAAAGCGGCGAGGACAAGGACAAGCTGATCGATTTCTTTGCGCGCTACGGCTTCAAGACCTGGCTGCGCGAGGCGAGCGGCGAAAGCCTGCCCAACCCGCGCGCCCAGGCGCGCGCCAGCGCGGCGCAGCCTGCTGCCGGCGGTGCCGCGCCGGCAGAGGCGGGTCCGGTCCAGGGCGGCCTGTTCGACAGTGCCCCCGCGCCCGCGCAGATCCGCTATGAAACCGTGGCGAACGAAGCGGCGCTCGAGGCCTGGATGCGCCGCATCGAAGTCGCGCCGCTGGTGTCCATCGATACCGAGACCACCTCGCTGGACCCGATGCAGGCGCAGCTCGTCGGCATCTCCATGTCGATCGAGCCAGGCGAGGCCTGCTATGTCCCGGTGGCGCACCGCGGTCCCGACGTGGTGGGCCTGGAAGCCAACGGCCAGCTCTCGCGCGAGTTCGTGCTGGCGCGCATGCGCGCCTGGCTGGAAGACCCGTCGCGCGCCAAGGTGGGCCAGAACCTGAAGTACGACGCGCATGTGTTCGCCAACCATGGCGTGAATTTCCGTGGCATCGCGCACGACACCATGCTGCAGAGCTATGTGCTGGCGTCCCACCGCAACCACGGCATGGACAGCCTGGCCGAGCGCCTGCTGGGCCTCAAGACCATCACCTACGAGGAGGTCTGCGGCAAGGGCGCCAGCCAGATCGGTTTCGACCAGATCGACCTTGCGCGCGCCACCGAGTACGCCGCCGAGGATGCCGACGTCACGCTGCGCCTGCACCGCAATATGTATCCGCAGGTGGAGGCCCTGGCGGGCTTGCGCTACGTCTACGAACAGATCGAGCTGCCGGTTTCGGTGGTGCTGCGGAAGATCGAGCGCAATGGCGTGCTGATCGATTCGGACCGTCTGGGCGCGCAGAGCGCGCAGCTTGGCCAGCGCATGCTGGAGCTGGAGCAGGCCGCCTATGAAGCCGCGGGCCAGCCCTTCAACCTGGGCTCGCCCAAGCAGATCGGCGAGATCCTGTTCGGCCAGATGAAGCTCCCGGTGGTCAAGAAGACCGCCAGCGGCGCGCCGTCCACCGACGAAGACGTGCTGCAGAAGCTGGCCGGGGATTACCCGCTGCCCAAGCTGCTGCTGGATTACCGTGGCCTGGCCAAGCTCAAGTCCACCTATACCGACAAGCTGCCGAAGATGGTCAACCCGGCCACCGGACGCGTGCATACCAGCTATGGACAAACCACCGCGGTGACCGGCCGGCTGGCTTCGACCGAGCCCAACCTGCAGAACATCCCGGTGCGCACCGAAGAGGGCCGGCGCATCCGCGAGGCCTTTGTCGCCGCGCCCGGCAACGTGATCGTATCGGCCGACTATTCGCAGATCGAGCTGCGCATCATGGCCCATATCTCGGGCGACGAGAACCTGATGCGCGCGTTCGCCGAGGGCGAGGACGTGCACCGCGCCACCGCGGCCGAAATCTTCGGCGTCAGCCCGGATGCCGTCGGCAGCGAGCAGCGCCGCTACGCCAAGGTCATCAATTTCGGCCTGATCTACGGCATGAGCGCCTTTGGCCTGGCCGGCAACCTCGGTATCGAGCGCGAAGCGGCCAAGCACTATATCGACCGCTATTTCATGCGCTACCCCGGCGTGGCGCGCTACATGGAAGAAACGCGGCAGACCGCACGCGAGCAAGGCTTCGTCGAAACCGTGTTCGGCCGCCGGCTGTGGCTGCCGGACATCAACGGCGGCAACGGCCCGCGCCGCCAGGCCGCCGAGCGTGCCGCGATCAACGCGCCGATGCAGGGTACGGCCGCCGACCTGATCAAGCTGTCCATGATCGCCGTGCAGAACTGGCTGGAGCGCGACGGCCTGGGTACGCGCCAGGTGATGCAGGTACACGATGAACTGGTGCTGGAAGTGCCGCAGGCCGAGCTGGAGGTGGTCAAGGTCAAGTTGCCGGTACTGATGTGCAGCGTGGCGGAGTTGCGCGTGCCGCTGGTGGCCGAGGTCGGCACCGGCAGCAACTGGGAGGAGGCCCACTGAGGCCCGCCAGGCGCGGGGAGCGGCCCTCGGGCCGTTCCCGGATTGCCCCCGCCGGGGTATTCCTGCATCCTGGTTTCGATTGAAGCGACCGCTGAATCGGTGATTGGCGTCTTGCCAGTTTTGCTGCTGTGCAGCAAACTGGCGCAAAGACGAGGTCACCGGCTCACGTCAGGCCCCGCAGAAGAACATCGACGACACTGGGTAGATCATGAGCACAGAGGGAAGGGCGCATCGCATCATCGTAGTCGGAGGAGGAGCAGGCGGTCTGGAGCTGGTCACGCGGCTGGGCGACAAGCTCGGCAAGAGCGGAGCCGCGCAGGTGGTACTGGTGGACCGCTCCCCCACACATATCTGGAAACCGCTGCTGCATGAAGTCGCCGCCGGCAGCATGGATCCCCACACCCATCAGCTTGAATACGTAGCGCAGGCGCGCTGGCATCATTTCGAGTTCCAGCAGGGCGAGCTGACCGGCGTCGACCGGACCCGCAAGACCGTCTCGGTGGCGGCCTGCGTCGACCTCGACGGCACGGAACTGCTGCCCGCGCGTGAACTGCCGTACGACACGCTGGTGCTGGCGATCGGCTGCGTGACGCATTTCTTCGGCGTGCCCGGCGCCGCCGAGAACGCCATCGCGCTCGACACCGTGGACCAGGCGGAGCGCTTCCGCCGCAGGCTGATCTCGGCCTGCGTGCGCGCCCAGAACGGACGCGCACGCGTGGGCGAAGACGGCCGCCCGCGCGTGGATGTCGCCATCATCGGCGCCGGCGCCACCGGCGTCGAACTCTCCGCCGAACTGCGCAATACCGCCCATGTGCTCAGCGCCTACGGCCTGCATCAGCTGGATCCGCGCCGCGATGTGCGCATCCGCGTGATCGAGGCTGGCCCGCGCATCCTGCCGGCGCTGTCCGAGCGGGTTTCCACCGAGACCACCAAGCTGCTGCACAAGCTCGATATCGAGGTCCTTACCGCCGAGCGCGTCACCGAGGTCACCGCGGATGCGGTGCTGACAGCCGGCGGCAAGCGCATCGACGCCGACCTGACGGTGTGGGCCGCCGGCATTACCGCGCCGCCGGTGCTCTCCACGCTGGGCCTGCCGGTGAGCCGGATGGGGCAGATCGTGGTCAAGCCCACGCTGCAAAGCGAAGCCGATCCCGATATCTTCGCCTTTGGCGACTGTGCCAGTTGCCCCTGGCCCGAGAAACAGGGCGCCGTGCCGCCGCGCGCCCAGGCCGCGCATCAGCAGGCCGTGTTCCTCTACAACGCGCTGCGCGCGCGGCTGGCGGGCAAGCCGCTGCCGTCGTTTGCCTTCAAGGACCTCGGGTCGCTGGTGTCGCTGGGGCATTTCAGCGCGGTCGGCAGCCTGATGGGCGGCCTGATCGGCGGCTCGATGTTTATCGAAGGGCTGTTGGCGCGGGTGATGTACAGCTCGCTGTACCGCATGCATGTCATGGCGCTGCACGGGCCCGTCGGCATGTGGCTGGATACCGTGACCCACTGGCTGCGCAGCAAGACCAGCCCGCGCGTCAAGCTGCACTGAGGCGTGCCGGCGGAGGGCAAGGTTCGCCCCTCCCGCCGGCCGCGTGCGCTGGACTCCATGTTTGCTTAGAATCGGATCTCGCGACGGCGGCCGGGAGATGGGCCGCCCCGCGCCTCGCCCATCCAGATTCGCCACCAGATTCGCCATCCAGACCAAACAGGAGACCGCATGCTGAAGCCAGAAGTGGAGAGCCTCGTACCCGGCCAGTCCTATGATCGCCGCGCCTTCGTCAAGACCGCGCTGGGCTCGGCATTTGCCGCGGCCGCCATGCCCGTGATGGCGCAGGCCATCAAGACCGATTTCGCCGGTCTCACCGCCAGCGAGGTCACCATTGCCTCGGGCGGCTTCAATATGCCCGCCTACCGCGCCCAGCCGGAGGGCAAGACCAACCTGCCCGTGGTGCTGGTGGTGAGCGAAATCTTCGGCGTGCATGAGCACATCGCCGACATCTGCCGGCGCTTCGCCAAGCTGGGCTACCTGGCCATCGCGCCGGAGCTGTTCGCGCGCCAGGGCGACCCCAGCAGCTTCGGCACCATCCAGGAACTGCAGGCCAAGCTGATCTCCAGGGTGCCGGACGGGCAGGTCATGGGCGATCTCGACGCTGCCGTGGCCTGGGCCAAGGCCAACGGCGGCAATACCAGCAGGCTGGCCATCACCGGCTTCTGCTGGGGCGGCCGGATTACCTGGCTGTACGCCGCGCACAGCCAGCAGGTCAAGGCGGGCGTGGCCTGGTACGGCCAGCTGGTCGGTGAGCCGACCCCGCTCAAGCCCAGGAACCCGATCGACCTGGCCGGCCAGCTCAAGGTGCCGGTGCTGGGCCTCTACGGCGGCAAGGACACCGGCATCACGCAGGAACAGGTCACGAAGATGAAGGCGGCGCTGGCCGCATCGAACGACCCCTTTGCCAAGGCTTCCACCTTCGTGGTCTATCCGGAGTCCGGCCACGCCTTCAATGCCGACTACCGTCCGAGCTACCGGGAGGCCGACGCCAAGGATGGCTGGCAGCGCTGCCTGGCGTGGTTCAAGGAACACGGCGTGTAGGGTGCAATACACATTTGGCGCGGGACCCGGTCCCGCGGACAAGTTCGATTTGTTCCGCCGGATTTGCAAAACCGGCTTCATCCTACGTACAATGCGGCCTTCGTTTCTTGCAACAGTGTTGCGTTAAAGGTCGATGCTGCTCGCCGTGAGCGGATAGCCGATCCCGGGAGCCCATCATCGATTCCACGCTTGTCTACATCCTGCTTGCCGCCACGATCTCGGGGGTAGGCAGTATCTTTGGCGCGGCGCTGCTGTCGCTGACGGTAGCCTCGCGCGTGGTCGAGCGCATGGTGAGCTTCTCGGTCGGGGTGCTGCTGGCGACGGCCTTGCTGCATTCCCTGCCCGAGGCCTTCGAATCGGGCGCCGATCCGCGTGCCTTGTTCGGTACGCTTCTGGCTGGGCTGCTGGGCTTCTTCCTGCTGGAGAAGGTCGCGCTGCTGCGCCACTCGCACCATCACGAAGGCGACGGGCACCACCACCATCACGGTCACGACCGGGAGGAGGCCGGCCGCAGTGGTCTGACCATCCTGGTGGGCGATACCTTCCACAATTTTGCCGACGGCATCGTGATCGCCGCCGCCTTCCTGGCCGATCCGCATATCGGCCTGGTCACCGCACTGGCCATCGCCGCCCACGAGATCCCGCAGGAAGTGGGCGATTTCATCGTGCTGCTCAACGCGGGTTTCTCGAAGACGCGCGCCTTTGCCTTCAACCTGCTGTCCAGCCTGGCGGCCATCGCGGGCGGCGTGGTGGGGTACTTCCTGCTCGACCAGATGAGCGGATGGATTCCCTACGTGCTGGTGATTGCTTCGAGCAGCTTCGTCTATATCGCCGTCAGCGACCTGATGCCGCAGATGCAGCGCAAGCCGCACTGGCGCGAGTCGATCATCCAGGTGGCGCTGGTGACCACCGGGATCTGCGCCATTTTCTTCATCACCAATGGCGTGCACGAGGCGCATGGCCGCGGGCACGCGCACGGCGTGGCGGCTACCGCCAGATAATCAGGCCAGGACGGCGCGAGCCGCCGGCGCTCGGGCGCCGCTCAGGCGCCGCTGGCCACTGGCCGTGCCGGATCGGCGCACCACTCGCTCCAGGAGCCCGGATAGAGCGCGGCACCCGGCAAGCCTGCCACTTCCAGCGCGAGCAGGTTATGGCAGGCGGTGACGCCCGAGCCGCATTGCATGACCGCCTGGCTGGCCGGCGTGCCGCCCAGCACTTGGCCGAACTCCTGCTTCAGCGCAGCGGCCGGCTTGAAGCTGCCGTTACCCTCCAGGTTGTCCTTGAAGAAACGATTGACCGCGCCCGGTATATGCCCGCCGACGGGGTCCAGCGTTTCGTTCTCGCCGCGGAAGCGATCCGCCGCGCGGGCATCCACCAGCAAACGCGTCGGGTTTGCCAGGTTGGCCAGCACCGCGCCGGCATCCACCGTGGCCACCAGCGAGGCCTTGCGCGTCAGGCTGCCGGGCGTTTCGGGATCCGGCGTATTACCGGCCTCGAGCGGCAGGCCAGCCGCCACCCACGCATTCTTGCCGCCATCCAGCACCGCGACCGCACCGTGGCCCAGCCAGCGCAACAGCCACCAGGCGCGCGCCGCATACATGCCGCCCTGCGCGTCGTAGGCGATGACCTGCGTGTCTTCATTCACGCCAAGCGCACGCAGGCGCGCGGCCAGCGTGTTGGGATCGGGCAGGGGGTGGCGGCCGTTGCTGCCGGTTTTTTCGCCGGACAGCTCGTTGTCCAGATGCAGGTAAAAGGCGCCGGGCAGGTGGCCCACGTGATAGGCCTCGCGGCCGGCGGCCGGGTTGGCCAGGTCGAAACTGCAGTCGATCACGACGCTGTGGCGGCCGCTGTCTTCGCGCAGCGCGCGCAGGTCCTGGCTGGAGATCAGGGTGGTGAACATGGCATAACCTTGGGTTGGGAGAGCAGTGCGGCCGCGGTGTGGGTGAGCACCGTTCGCCACCTTCGATGCTACACCTCGGGGTGCACTTCCGCCTCGGCGGACTTGACCGGGGTATCGGCGGTCGGCTTCTTGTCGGAGCCTTCGCGGGCCCGGTTCAGGGTGGTGGCGATGCCGCTGGCGATGATCAGCGCCATGCCCGCCCAGGACAGCCAGTTGAGCTGGTCGCGCCAGATAATCATGCCCCACAGGCTGGAGAACACAATCCCTGCGTATTGCAGGTTGGCGGTAAGCAGCGTGTTGCCGCGCTTGTAGGCCCGCGTCATCGCGGTCTGGCCCAGGGTGGCAAGGATCCCGATGGCCAGCAGCAGGCCCGCGCCGCGCCAGGTGTGAGCACTCGGCCCGACGTACAGCATCCAGGCCAGGCCGACCACCATCCCGACCGCCGAGAAATAGAACACGATGCGGCCCTCGGGCTCGCCCAGCTGCCCGAGCTGGCGCACTTCGACATAGGCCAGCGCGGTGAAGATACCGGAGATCAGGCCGATCAGGCCGCCGGTGAGCTGGCTATGGCCGACCGACGGCTGCAGCAGGCAAAGGACGCCGGCGAACGACATCAGGATGGCGCCGATCAGCTTGCGGTCGGCGCCGCCGGCGGTGCCCGCCAGCGCGGCGCCGGCGCCCAGGATCAGCGCGATCCAGACCGGCGACATGTAGTTCAGGGTCATGGCCGTGGCCAGCGGCAGCATGGTGATCGAGGTGAACCACAGCAGCAGGGCGGTCACGCCGAACAGGCTGCGCTTGATATGCATGGCCATGTGCGGCGTGCGTACCGAGGTGCCCGACGAGGCCAGCACCGTCCACATGATGATCACGCTGATCAGGCTGCGGTAGAACACGAGTTCCCCGGTCGCATAGAACTCGGACGCCAGCTTGACGCCTACCCCCATCAACGAGAAGGCGAAGGCGGCGAACAGCATCCAGAGCGATTGCATGGCGGGGCGAAAGGAAGAATGAGCAGCGCGCAAGCCGCGCCCCAGGACGGACAAAGCTGGAGCAAGGGGGCAGCATCGCGAAAGGCTTCGCGCGAAGCGAACGGCCGGCGGGCTGCGAGACGCCGGGCGCACACCGGAAGCGGCGATTGTAGCAGCGCGATTGCACCGCACCAAACAAAACGGACCGCCTGGGCGGTCCGTCTTGTCCGGTGGGGCGCCATTTCGGCCCGCAAAGCCTTGCCCCGCCGGTCAGCCGGTCAGCCGGAAAAGGACATGGCGCGGCGATACCATTCATGAAAGTGCTGCATACCGTCTTCCATCGGCGACTGGTAGGGACCTGTCTCGCTGACGCCACGCTTGGCCAGTGCCCGGCGCCCGGCATCCATGCGCTCGGCGATCTCGTCGTCCTCGATGCAGGTCTCCATGTAGGCGGCGCGCTCGGCCTCGACGAACTCGCGCTCGAAAAGCACGATTTCCTCGGGGTAGTAGAACTCCACGACATTGCGCGTCTTGTTCGGTCCAAGCGGGTGCAGGGTCGATACCACCAGCACGTTCGGATACCACTCCACCATGATGTTGGGGTAGTAGGTAAGCCAGATCGCGCCATACTTGGGCAGCACGCCGTTGTTGAAGCGCAGCACGGCGTCATGCCACTTCTGGTAAGTGGGGCTGCCAGGGCGCTTGAGGCCGGCGTGCAATCCCACCGTCTGGACGCTGTGCCAGTCGCCGAACTCCCAGCTCAGGTCGTCGCAGGAGACAAAGCTGCCCAGGCCCGGATGGAACGGGACGACGTGGTAGTCCTCCAGATAGACCTCGATGAAGGTCTTCCAGTTGTAGTTGCACTCGTGGACCTCGACGTGGTCGAGCAGGTAGCCTTCGAAGTTCAGGTCCTCGGCCACGCCCAGGCGCGCCAGGTCGGCGCGCACGTCGCGCTCGCCCTCGAACAGCAGGCCGTTCCAGTTCTGCAGCGGCGAGCGTTTCAGGTGGACGCACGGCTGTTCGGCGAAATGCGGCGCGCCGAGCAGTTCGCCCTTCAGGTCGTAGGTCCAGCGGTGCAAGGGGCAGACAATGTTTTTCGCATTGCCGCGGCCGTTGAGCATGATGGCCTGCCGGTGGCGGCAGACGTTGGACATGAGCTCGATCCCGTCGGCATTCCGTACCAGGATGCGGCCCTCATCCTCTGCCGCGAGCGCGTGATAATCGCCCGGCTCGGGGATCATCAGTTCATGGCCTACATAGCCAGGGCCCTTCTTGAACAGAAGTTCCAGTTCTTGTTGATGCAGGCCTTCGTCGATGTAGACGTTGACAGGCAGCTGCGTATCAGCCGGCACCAGTTTCAGCGTGGTGCTGAGATTGGACATTATCCCCACTCCCTATGACAGGCGAAAGCAGTGAACAACCCAACCATCGAAAAGAAATCGATATGGGAAAGACAGTCAGCCGCGCCCTGGTCTGCTTCCGGGCCAGTGGATTTAGTGCGCGCCGACGAACCGCGGATTGTACCCGAGGCAAAAAGTTAAGGGACTGATTTTTTTGCCTTTTTAGCGAAAAAGTCGACCCGGGTCGTCATGGGGGTGCCGTTCGGGGCGCATTCGGAAAGACGACCCGAGCGCACAAGTCACTTTCGGGCAACGGACTGGACGACGCCGGTTGCAAGGATGCGGGCATTGCCTCGCTTTGGCGTAAAATCCCAGCTTCCCCAGATCCCATGTCCGCAATGCCAAAGACTACGAGCTCCCCGGCCCAGCCCGATCCAGCCGCGACCGACCAGCGGTCCGCCTCCGCGCCGCCCGCCTCCTACGAAGCCGCCATGGCCGAACTCGAGGCGCTGGTGGCAAGCATGGAAGGTGGCGCATTGCCGCTGGAAGATTCGCTGGCGGCGTACAAGCGCGGGGCTGAACTGGTCAGGTTCTGCCAGCAGATGCTCGAGCGCGTGGAGCAGCAGGTTAAAGTGCTGGATGGAGACGTCCTCAAGCCCATGCCCGCGGAAGCCGGCATGCCGGGAGAATCGGAATGAGCAACCCGCGCCAGACTGCCGAAGCCGGCGATTTCGCCGCCTGGATGCGCGCCCAGGGCGCCCGGACCGAGGTTGCGCTCGACGCCGCGCTGCCCACGACCGACACAGTGCCTTGCACGCTGCACGAAGCCATGCGGTATGCTGTGCTCGGCGGTGGCAAGCGGGTGCGGCCCTTGCTGGTGCATGCAGCCGGCGAAGTGGCAGGCGCGGCGCCCGAGGCCTGCGACGCGGCCGCCAGCGCGGTGGAGATGATCCACGCCTACTCGCTGGTGCATGACGATATGCCTTGCATGGACGATGACGACTTGCGTCGTGGCCGTCCCACCGTGCATAAGGCTTATGATGATGCGACGGCGCTGCTGGTGGGTGACGCGCTCCAGACACAGGCATTCGTGGTGCTGGCCGAGTCGGCGTCGCTGGCCTCGCTCCACGCCGCCGCGCGCATGCGCCTGGTGGCCGAGCTGGCCCGGGCCTCGGGCTCGGTAGGCATGGCGGGCGGGCAGGCCATCGACCTCCAGCACGTCGGCCTGGCCATGTCGCTGGACGAACTCGAGGCGATGCACCGCATGAAGACCGGTGCCTTGTTGCGGGCCAGCGTGCGCATGGGTGCCTATTGCGGGACGGTGGACGAGGCAGGCCTGGCCGCGCTCGACCGCTATGCCGCGGCCGTGGGGCTGGCGTTCCAGGTGGTGGACGATATCCTCGACGTCACCGCGGATACCGCCACCCTGGGCAAGACCGCCGGCAAGGACGCCGCCCACGACAAGCCGACCTATGTGTCGCTGATGGGACTCGAGCCTGCCCGCCAGCTCGCGGAGCAGCTCCGGACCACGGCGCACGAAGCGCTCGCTGGGTTCGGCGCGCGCGCCGCACGGCTGCGCGAACTGGCCGATCTCATCGTGCTGCGCTCGAATTGAACGCGAACCGAATTCATTGATAAGCAGGAAAACCGACAACCGGGCACAAGAATCCGGCCGCCGAACGGACATCATGACCTACGCACTGCTCAAAACTATTGACGACCCCGCAGCCCTCCGCAGGCTGGACCGCCGCCAGCTCAAGACGCTGGCCGACGAACTCCGCGCCTACGTGCTTGAATCGGTGTCGCAAACCGGCGGCCACCTGTCGTCCAATCTTGGCACGGTCGAGCTGACCATCGCGCTGCACTACGTTTTCCATACCCCGGACGACCGTGTGGTGTGGGACGTTGGCCACCAAAGCTATCCACACAAGATCCTGACCGGACGGCGCGACCGCATGCATTCGCTGCGCCAGTGGGGCGGCATCTCGGGCTTCCCGCGCCGCAGCGAAAGCGAATACGACACCTTCGGCACCGCGCATTCCTCCACCTCCATCTCGGCCGCGCTGGGCATGGCGCTGGGCGCCCGCACGCTGGGCGAGAAGCGCGTGTCCATCGCCGTGATCGGCGACGGCGCGATGACGGCGGGCATGGCCTTCGAAGCCATGAACAACGCCGGCGTCTACAAGGACCTGCCGCTGCTGGTGGTGCTCAACGACAACGACATGTCGATTTCGCCGCCGGTCGGCGCGCTCAACAACCACCTCGCGCGGCTGCTGAGCGGCAAGTTCTACGCCGCCACCAAGAAGGGCATCGAACGCGTGCTGTCGGTGGCCCCGCCGGTGCTGGAGTTCGCCAAGCGCTTCGAGGAACATGCCAAGGGCATGGTGGTGCCGGCCACGCTGTTCGAGGAATTCGGCTTCAACTACATCGGCCCGATCGACGGCCATGATCTGGAATCGCTGGTGCCCACGCTGCAGAACATCCGCCAGCGCGCACTGGAAGGCGGCGGCCCGCAGTTCCTGCACGTGGTCACCAAGAAAGGCCAGGGCTACAAGCTGGCCGAAGCCGATCCGATCCTCTACCACGGTCCCGGCAAGTTCAATCCGGCCGAAGGCATCCGGCCGTCGGCCAAGCCGGCCCGCAAGACCTACACCCAGGTGTTCGGCGAATGGTTGTGCGACATGGCTGCCGCCGATCCCAAGCTGGTGGGCGTGACGCCGGCCATGCGCGAAGGCTCGGGCATGGTCGAGTTCGAAAAGCGCTTCCCCAATCGTTACTACGACGTGGGCATCGCCGAGCAGCATGCCGTGACGTTCGCGGGCGGCCTGGCCTGCGAAGGCCTCAAGCCGGTGCTGGCGATCTATTCCACCTTCCTGCAACGCGGCTATGACCAGCTGATCCACGACGTGGCGCTGCAGAACCTGCCGGTGGTGTTCGCGCTCGACCGCGCCGGGCTGGTCGGCGCCGACGGCGCCACCCACGCCGGCGCCTACGACATCGCCTTCCTGCGCTGCATCCCCAACATGATGGTGATGACGCCGGCCGACGAGAACGAGTGCCGCCAGCTCCTGACCACGGCCTTCCAGCAGGAGTGCCCGACCGCCGTGCGCTACCCGCGCGGCGCCGGCACCGGCGTGGCGACCGCGGCCGCGCTGACCGCGCTGCCGGTCGGCAAGGGCGAGATGCGCCGCACGGGCGGCGCGCGCGCCGGCCAGCGCGTGGCTTTCCTGGCGTTCGGTTCGATGCTGCATCCGGCGCTGGGCGCGGCCGAGGCGCTGGACGCTTCGGTGGCCAATATGCGCTTCGTCAAGCCGCTCGACGAAGCACTGGTGAAGAAGCTGGCGAGCGAGCACGACTATCTCGTCACCGTCGAGGAAGGCTGCGTGATGGGCGGCGCGGGCAGCGCGGTGCTCGAAGCGCTGGCCGCAGCCGGCATCGCGGTGCCGGTGCTGCAGCTAGGCCTGCCCGACCGCTTCGTCGACCATGGCGATCCGGCCTTCCTGCTGTCGCAATGCGGGCTGGACGCCAAGGGCATCGAGCACGCCGTGCGCGAACGCTTCAACCTCGCCAAGGCGGCGGTCGCCACGCGCGCGGCCTGATCCGTCTTGCCGTCTCGCCGTCGTGCCCGTTTCTGGTGGGCACGACGGCGATGCCCCCTTTTTTGTTGCGGCATCATCCGCACGGACCGTGCGGGTATCGGCCCGCTCATGGGCAGCAACCGACGATTTCCCTTAGAATCGCAGGTTTTGTGTTCGCAGCTGCGGGACGGCATCGCTTGCCCTCGCCCGCGGTTTCACACTCGTTGCGCGGCAAGGTTGACTGCGAAAAATGCCGCGACCGTAGAGGAAACCTGACCGATATGAATGACATCAATCCGGCCTTTGTGATGCCCGACGTGCAGTCGAGCCTCGATACCCGCCTGATCCCGATCCAGCGGGTGGGCGTGAAGGGCGTGCGTTACCCGCTGTCGCTGAAGACGCCTGCCGGCGTGCTGGCCACGGTCGGTATCTTCAATCTCGATGTGCACCTGCCTGCCGACCAAAAAGGCACGCACATGTCGCGTTTCGTTGCCTTGCTGGAAGATGAGCGCGAGCCGCTCGAACTGGCAACCTTCCGTACGTTGCTGGACAAGATGCTTGTCAAGCTGGAAGCCGAGGCCGGGCGCATCGAAGTCACCTTCCCGTATTTCATCAACAAGATCGCGCCGGTGTCGGGCGTGCCATCGTTGATGGATTATGAAGTCACGCTGATCGGCGAAGTGCGCGACGGCGCCACCAAGGTCTTCCTGAAGGCCCTGGTGCCGGTCACCAGCCTGTGCCCGTGCTCCAAGAAGATCTCGCAGTACGGCGCGCACAACCAGCGCTCGCATATCACCATGAACGTCGAGCTGGCGGCCGACCTGCCTGTGGAAGCCCTGGTGCGCATGGCCGAGGAAGAAGCCTCGTGCGAGCTGTGGGGCCTGCTCAAGCGTCCGGACGAGAAGTACGTCACCGAGCGCGCCTACGAGAATCCCAAGTTCGTCGAGGACCTGGTGCGCGATATCGCCATGCGCCTGAATGCGGACGATCGCATCGTGGCGTATGTGCTGGAGGCCGAGAATTTCGAGTCCATCCACAATCACAGCGCCTATGCCGTGATCGAGCGCGACAAGCGCACGGCGCGATAAGCCGGCCTTGCAGGCACCGAGAAAGCCACCGCTGAGGTGGCTTTTTTGTTGTCTGGTTGGTTGCCGCGGGAAGCCTAGCGCGCCGGCAGGCGAATATCCGATAGTTCCCAGCGCGGCGTCACGCCGTAGCCGTAGTTGTGCTGCGCCAGTTCGGGCGCGGCCTGCAGCCGCATCGCGCCGGCAAAGGCGATCATGGCGCCGTTGTCGGTGCAGAAGGCCAGGTCGGGGTAGTAGACCTCGATGTTCTTCTGCGCGGCCAACTGGTCCAGGCGCTCGCGCAACTGCCGGTTGGCACCTACGCCGCCGGCCACCACCAGCCGGCGATGACCGGTCTGCTTGAGCGCGGCCATCGACTTCGCCGCCAGCACGTCGACGATGGCGTCGACGAAGGAACGCGCCAGGTTGGCCCGGTCCTGCTCGCACACATTGCCCAGCTTGCGGGTTTGCGTCAGCACCGCCGTCTTGAGCCCGGCGAAGGAAAAATCGAGGTTGCCCGAATGCAGCATCGGGCGGGGCAGGGCGTACGCGCCGGGCGTGCCGAACTCGGCCAGCCGCGATACCTCCGGGCCGCCGGGGTAGCTCAGGCCGAGCAGCTTGGCGGTCTTGTCGAAGGCCTCACCGGCGGCATCGTCCAGGGTCTCGCCCAGCAGGGCGTAATCGCCGATGCCGCGGACTTCCATCAGCTGCGTATGCCCGCCGGAAACCAGCAGGGCGACGAAGGGGAAGGGCGGCGGATCGGGCGTCAGCAGCGGCGACAGCAGATGGCCTTCGAGGTGGTGCACGCCCAGCATCGGGACATTGAGGGCGAAGCCCAGCGCGTTGGCCACCGAGGCGCCCACCAGCAAGGCGCCGGCCAGGCCGGGCCCCTGGGTGAAGGCAATCGCGTCAATGTCCTTGCGGGTGCGGCCGGCTTCGTCGAGGATCTGCTGCAACAGCGGCAGCACGCGGCGGATGTGATCGCGGGAGGCGAGTTCAGGCACTACGCCGCCGTAGTCGCGGTGCATGGCGATCTGCGAATGCAGGGCGTGGGACAGCAGCCCGGCCTCGGTGTCGTAGAGGGCGAGGCCGGTTTCGTCGCAGGAGGATTCGATGCCGAGAACAAGCATGGGAGAAGCTTAGGCCGGTGCCAGGGGCAGCCGGCAAATCAAGGGGTTGGCGCGGGCGGCGGACCATCGGGCCGGCAGCCGGGCGTGAGGCCAGCAGGGTAGCACAGCGGCGATCGCCCTGCTTTTCGCTACAATCGCCGCTTCTTCAGCAGGCAATCGGTAGGCAAGAAAAACATGGGCAGCAAGCAGACCGCGCAGACCGGCCAGGCCGGCGCGCGCGCAGGGCGCTTCGATGTGGCGGTGCTTGGCGCCGGGGCCGCCGGCATGATGTGCGCGGCGGTAGCCGGCCAGGGTGGTGCCAGCGTGGTGCTGATCGACCATGCCACCAAACTGGCGGAGAAAATCCGCATTTCGGGCGGCGGGCGCTGCAATTTCACCAACTTGCAGGCGGGGCCGGCCAATTATTTGTCTGGCAATCCACACTTTTGCCGCTCGGCGCTGGCCCGCTATACGCCGCAGGACTTCCTCGACCTGATGCGGCGCCATGAGATCGACTGGCACGAGAAGCATCGCGGCCAGCTCTTCTGCAATGACAGCGCCGAGCAGGTGATCGACATGCTGCGCGCGGAATGCGGCGCGGGCAATGTGCACTGGCGCACCGGTTGCAGCGTGGACGAGGTCAGGCGCGAGGGCGAGGATTACCTGCTGATGACGGCCAGCGGTCCAATCCGCGCGGGTGCCCTGGTGGTGGCGACCGGAGGGCTTTCCATTCCCAAGATCGGCGCCACCGACCTGGGCTACCGCCTTGCCCGCCAGTTCGGGCTGGGCGTGATCGAGACGCGCCCGGGGCTGGTGCCGCTGACCTTCGACGGACAGGGCTGGGCGCCGTTCGTGCCGCTGGCTGGCGTTTCGATGGAGGTCGATATCGTGACGGGCAACGGCAAGACGGCTGGCGCCTTCCGCGAGGACCTGCTGTGGACCCACCGCGGTTTGTCAGGCCCTGCCGTGCTGCAAATCTCCAGCTTCTGGCGCCCGGGCACGCCCATCGCCATCGACCTGTTCGACGGCAAGGACGCCAGCGAGTGGCTGCTGGAGCAAAAGGGCAGCAGCCGCAAGCACCTGGCCAACCTGCTGGCCGAACGCCTGCCGGCGCGCCTGGCGGATGCCTGGTGCGCGGCTGCCGGACTGAATGGCGCCCAACCGCTGCATGATATGCCGGACAAGGCACTGCGCCGGCTTGGGGCCGCGCTGAATGGCTGGCAACTGACCCCGGCTGGGACCGAGGGTTACCGCAAGGCCGAGGTCACGCTCGGCGGCGTGGATACCCGGGCGCTGTCGTCGGCCACGATGATGGCCAGGACGGTGCCCAACCTCTACTTCATAGGCGAGGTGGTCGATGTGACCGGCTGGCTCGGCGGCTACAACTTCCAGTGGGCCTGGGCCTCCGGCGTGGCAGCCGGCCAGGCCGTTGCGGAAAACGCACGGGCCACGACGGTGGGAGTGGCCTAGGCGGCACGGCGAAATTTCTTGCCGCGCCGGCTTGACAGTCCGTGTGCTACACTTGTAGCTTTCGTAAAATCGCCAACAGCTGCTACTTATATCAGCAAGATGACCACGATCCACCTTAAAGAAAACGAGCCGTTTGAAGTCGCCATGCGTCGTTTCAAGCGCACCATCGAGAAGAACGGCTTGATTACTGAATTGCGGGCTCGTGAGTTTTACGAAAAGCCGACGGCCGAGCGCAAGCGCAAGAAGGCCGCCGCCGAGAAGCGCCACTACAAGCGCATCCGCAGCCAGATGCTGCCGAAGAAGCTGTACTGACCGCGCCCTTCGCTGCTGCATCAAAACCCGCTGTGGGCAAGGCTCCGGCGGGTTTTTGCATTGGCGGCCCGATGGCCGCGCTTGCCTCGCTTGGCCAGCAACGTCCCGCCCACCCTTTCCTGGAAACATTGCCATGTCCCTCAAAGCCCGTATCACTGAAGACATGAAGGCCGCCATGCGGGCCCGCGAAACCGAGCGCCTCGGCACCATCCGCCTGCTCCTGGCTGCCATCAAGCAGAGGGAAGTGGACGAGCGCATCGAACTCGACGACACCGCCGTGATGGCCGTGATCGAAAAGCTGATCAAGCAGCGCAAAGACTCCCTGTCCCAGTTCACCCAAGCCGGCCGCACTGACCTGGCGGACAAGGAAAGCGCTGAAATCGAGGTGCTCAAGGTTTATATGCCCGCCGCGCTGTCGGATGCCGAAATCGCCGCCGAGGTGCAGGCCGCGGTGGCGGAAAGCGGCGCTGCCGGTCCGCAGGACATGGGCAAGGTGATGGCGGTGCTCAAGCCCAGGCTGGCCGGTCGCGCCGACATGACTGTCGTATCCGGCCTGGTCAAGGCCGCGCTGACGGCGCATTGAGCCGCGGCCAGCCGCAGCTGATTTAGTTGCCGCCGCGAGTGTTGTATAAAGCATGTTTTGTCCGACACCCTCGCCGGCGCTGAATGCAATCCGTTGCGTCTGCACTACAATGTAGTGTCATGAGGCCGGAAAGCGCAGTGCCGGTCACGCATTTCACAACACAACATCGCTGCCGCCCGATTCCACGGGGGGCTCGGCCAAGGGACGACAAGCCGGGTGATTCCGCAATCCTTCATTCAGGACCTGCTCAACCGTGTCGACATAGTCGATGTGGTGGGCAAGTATGTGCAGTTGAAGAAGGGCGGCGCCAACTTCATGGGGCTGTGCCCCTTCCATAACGAGAAGTCGCCGTCTTTCACGGTCTCGCCGACCAAGCAGTTCTACCACTGCTTCGGCTGCGCCGCGCATGGCTCGGCCATCGGCTTCCTGATGGAATACTCCGGGCAGTCGTACCCGGACGCTGTGCGCGAACTGGCGCAATCGGTCGGCCTGTCCGTGCCCGAGGACCGCGACCGGCTGCCGCCGGCCCAGCGCGCCGAACAACAGGCTCGCTCGCTCGCGCTCTCCGACGCCATGACGCGCGCCACCGAGTTCTACCGGCGTCAACTGCGCAGCGCGCCCCAGGCGATCCAGTACCTCAAGGGCCGCGGGCTGTCCGGCGAGATCGCGGCGCAATTCGGCCTGGGCTATGCACCTGACGACTGGCAGGGACTGGAATCGGTGTTCGGCAGCTATCGCGACGACGCCATCGCCGGCCCGCTGGTGGAATCCGGCTTGATGATCGAAAGCGCCGAGAAGCGCGACGCCGACGGCAAGCCGCGGCGCTACGACCGCTTTCGCGACCGCATCATGTTCCCCATTCGCAACACCAAGGGCCAGGTGATCGGTTTTGGCGGACGGGTGATGGGGCAGGGCGAGCCCAAGTACCTGAACTCGCCGGAAACCCCGCTGTTCAGCAAAGGTACCGAACTATATGGCTTATTCGAGGCACGCCATGCGATCCGGGAAACCGGCTACGTTCTGGTGGTCGAAGGCTATATGGACGTGGTGGCGCTGGCCCAGCTCGGCTTTGCCAACGCCGTGGCCACGCTGGGCACGGCCTGCACCCCGGTGCATGTGCAGAAGCTGCTGCGACAGACCGACGCCGTAGTGTTCTCGTTCGACGGCGACGCCGCCGGGCGCCGCGCGGCGCGGCGGGCCCTGGAGGCGTGCCTGCCCTATGTGGCGGACAACAAGACCATCCGTTTCCTGTTCTTGCCCACCGAGCACGATCCGGACAGCTATGTGCGGGAGCAGGGCACCGATGCCTTCGCCGCTCAGGTGCGCGACGCCATGCCGCTGTCGCGATTCCTGCTGCAGGTGGTCACGGAAGGCCAGGAACTGCGCCAGCCGGAAGGCCGCGCCCGCGCCCAGTACGAGGCCAAGCCATTGCTGCAGGCCATGCCCGGTGGAGGCCTGCGCCTGCAGATCGTGCGCGAGCTGGCCGACGCCACCGGCACCACGCCTGCCGAGATCGAGGCGGTCTGCGGGCTGGCCAGCGACCCGGTGCGGGTCGGCCGCTTCGCCCAGCCGCGGCCGCGAGCCAAGCGCCAGGCGCCCACGGGGCTGGAACAGCGCGTGCTGCAATTGCTGATGTGCTATCCGCAGCTCTCGAGCAGGCTCGACGCCGATAGTCGAGCGCTATTGCTGGAAGATGAGCAGGCCGACGCGGAGGTGCTGGCGCACCTCGTGTCCGCGTGTGACGAGTTGCAGGGCGAAGTGAACTTCGCGGCCTTTAGCGAGCATCTCGCGCAGTCGCCGTATGCGGAGGCCTACGCCAATGTGCGCGCGGCGGTACTGCGAGAAGAGATCGACGAGGAACCGGCGGAACAGGAGTTCGATGCGGCCATCACCAAGCTGCTGGCGGGGCCGTTGCAGCGCGAACTCGCCAGCCTGCAGCAGGCGGTGGTCATGGGAACGGCGGACGAGGCGGGCAAGATCCGGATGCGCTGGCTGGTCGGCGAGATCAACCGCCGGCGCCAGTTGGGTTGACGTGAGTTGACTGTCCGGCAGCTCGGACAACGCTGCCGTCGTGATATATAAGTGAGGGTTTGGCTCGGCCTGCTTGAGCTTAAGCCTTGATTTATCAGGTGAAAGCCTCACCTGTTGGGAAGCCGGCTAATTGTGACGTGCTACAATTGCCGGTTTGGATAGCGAAATCTTTCTCTCCCGTTCTGGTGAAAGTGAGCGTGCCAATGGCAAAGGCCAAAGCAACCGAAAAGGTTTCCACTAAAGCTCCCCAAACAGGGAGCGGCAAGGCGTCCGCGAAAACAACGGCGGCTGCGAAGACGGCCGCGTCTGTCAAGGCGCCAGCCCAGCCTGTGCCAGCCAAGACTGCGCGGAGCGCCGTGGCGTCTGCTGCGTCTACTCCCACCGGGACTCGCATATCCGAGAACTTGAAGTCCTCAACTTCGGCACGCGAGAGCGGCGATAGCGCCAATACAAGCGGCAACAACGCCGCGTCTGTACCTGTGAAAGGCAAGAGTATTACCGTGGCGAAACAGCAGAATACCGAAGTCGAGAGCAAGCAGGCGGCAGCGACAAGTGCCAGGACGGGAGACGCCAAGTCAGACGCGCCCGCGTCCGAGGCCAACCTGGCTGCCACCACTTCCGCCCCCGTTGCATCCGAGCGTCCCGCCGCTCCGGCAGTCAAGCTGGAGACGAAGAAGCGTGGCCGCAAGCCCAAGGCCGGAGCGCAGCAAGACGACAGCACGACAGACGACGTGACTGAAGAGCTTGACGAAGACGAGAGCCCCGCTGCAGCGCCCGCTGCCGCACCCAAGTCCGAAAAGCAGAAGGCGCGCGACCGCAAGGCCAAGGAAAAGGCCCTGCTCAAGGAGTTCGCCTCGACCCAGCAGGGCACCGAGGAAGAACTGGAGGCGCGCCGCCAGAAGCTCAAGGCGCTGATCAAGCTGGGCAAGTCGCGCGGTTACCTGACTTACGCCGAGATCAACGATCACCTCCCGGACGACATGGTCGATTCGGAATCGATCGACACGCTGGTCGCCACGCTGAACGACATCGGCATCGCCGTCTACGAGCAGGCGCCGGACGCGGAAACGCTGCTGCTCAACGACAACGCCCCGTCGGCGACCAGCGAGGAAGAAGCCGAGGAAGAGGCTGAGGCTGCGCTGTCCACGGTGGACTCCGAATTCGGCCGCACCACCGATCCCGTGCGCATGTACATGCGCGAGATGGGCACGGTGGAACTGCTTACGCGCGAAGGCGAAATCGAAATCGCCAAGCGCATCGAAGCCGGCCTGAAAGACATGGTGATGGCGATCTCGGCATGCCCGGTCACGATCTCCGAGATACTGGCGCTGGCCGAGCGCGTTGCCAGCGACGAGATCAAGATCGATGAGTTCGTCGACGGCCTGATCGACCCGAACGCCGAGGAAATTCCCGTGGCACCCCCGGCGCCGGTTGTCGCGGCGGCGGCCGAGGAAGACGAAGAAGAGTCGGACGAGGAAGGGTCGGACGAAGACGAGGACGACGACGCAGGCGGCCTGGCGGCCTCCGCGCGCCAGCTCGAAGAACTGAAGCTGGGCGCGCTGGAGAAATTCCGCATCATCGCCGAGCAGTTCGAGAAGATGCACCGCTCGTTCGAGAAGGAAGGCTACAAGTCCAAGGCCTACGTCAAGGCCCAGGAAGCCATCCAGAATGAACTGATGACCATCCGCTTCACCGCGCGCAACGTCGAACGCCTGTGCGACACGCTGCGTGGCCAGGTGGACGAAGTGCGCAAGTTCGAGCGCTCCATCCTGAAGATCGTGGTGGACAAGTGCGGCATGCCGCGCGCGGATTTCGTCGCCCGCTTCCCGGGCAATGAAACCAACCTCGAATGGATTGACTCGATCATTGCCGACGGCAAGCCGTACAGCGTCACCGTCGAGCGCAATGTGCCGGCCGTGCGTGAGCTGCAGCAAAAGCTGATCGACCTGCAATCGCGCGTGGTGTTGCCGCTGAAGGAACTGAAGGACGTCAACCGCAAGATGAGCGAGGGCGAGAAGCGCGCCCGCGAAGCCAAGCGCGAGATGACCGAGGCCAACCTGCGCCTGGTGATCTCGATCGCCAAGAAATACACCAACCGTGGCTTGCAGTTCCTCGATTTGATCCAGGAAGGCAACATCGGCCTGATGAAGGCGGTGGACAAGTTCGAATACCGCCGCGGCTACAAGTTCTCCACGTACGCCACGTGGTGGATCCGCCAGGCCATCACCCGTTCGATCGCCGATCAGGCGCGCACCATCCGTATCCCGGTGCACATGATCGAAACGATCAACAAGATGAACCGCATCTCGCGCCAGATCCTGCAGGAAACCGGCAACGAGCCGGATCCGGCAACGCTGGCCGAGAAGATGGAGATGCCGGAAGACAAGATCCGCAAGATCATGAAGATCGCGAAAGAGCCGATCTCCATGGAAACGCCGATCGGTGACGACGACGACTCCCACCTGGGCGACTTCATCGAAGACACCAACACGCTGGCCCCGGCCGAAGCGGCGTTGCACGGCTCCATGCGCGACGTCGTCAAGGACGTGCTGGACTCGCTCACGCCGCGCGAAGCCAAGGTGCTGCGCATGCGTTTCGGCATCGAAATGAGCACCGATCACACGCTGGAAGAAGTCGGCAAGCAGTTCGACGTCACCCGTGAACGGATCCGCCAGATAGAAGCCAAGGCACTGCGCAAGCTGCGTCATCCGAGCCGCTCAGATAAGCTTAAGAGTTTCCTCGAAGGTAGTTAATCGGTATGATGCCGGTCTGATTTCCTGGGCCTCTAGCTCATGCCTGGTTAGAGCAGCGGACTCATAATCCGTTGGTGCCGTGTTCGACTCACGGGAGGCCCACCATTTAAATCAAGGGGTTACAGCGTTTTGCGTTGTAACCCCTTGTTCATATTGGCTCCACGTAGTAACGCCTGCCAATCTTGCCCCAGGCCGTTAGCTGATGACCTGGAAACCAATCCAGTCGAACATTCTCGGCAGGTCCGGGGCTGTCGCCCGTTCGCCAACGAGGCCAAGTGACGGCGCCGCCATTACACGTCTACCTCTTTAACGCGCGCGTTTGAAGCCCGCTGGGAAGCAAATGGTGACGATAGGGCCGTGACGCGCTGCTGGGGGCCAAACACTCGACGCAGAATGCTTCTCAGCGGGGCGATAACCCTCTCCTGGAAAACGATGGACGCGAGAAGGGCCAGGAGCAGATAGACCGGATAGTAATAAAGCCGTGGCGGAGCCGCGTTCACTGCCTGAACACATTCGTGCGCCCTATGAACGCAGGACAGAAGCGGGTATGGTATTTCGAGAATTTTTTGAACTTTTATAAACAGGATGAAAAGCGGCCATTGGATGGCGAATATTGACAACGACGCGTTGCCCAGCCGCTTGGTCCAATTTACCGTTCGTTGCGATGCTTCTCGCAGCATGCTCGTGCAGACGAGAATCAACGCGATTTGAGTAGGCATCATCATCCCGTTATGAAGCAGGACCCGGAAAAATATTGGACTAATCGCGAACAGATAAGCCGCGCCGACGAAAATTGCTGCAAGCGTTAGTATTGCGATGCGCCAATGGCGAGCCACGAAAAAGGTGATTCGCTCATCATTTTCGGTGAAAATACCGTACGCGACAATCCCCGCCAGGAATTCGGGAAGCCGTACCAGTGGATTCGTGTGAAGTGTCCCGATTGCCCATGGCTCGTAAGATGCAAGCATCGCCACGCCTAGTGCCGGCAACAGGCAAGCGGCCCACAGAGCAAGAAGTACCGTGTACTTTCGGCGCATACGGAGCAACCGGGGTGCGAGCGCCGGGAAGGATAAGTAAAAGAAGAACAGCGTTGACAAGGACCACGCTGGGATGTTGAAGGCAGCGTAAAACGGATTCCACGCCTGAAGCAACGTGACTTGCATTACTAAATTGACTACAAATTCTACCGGGCTCATCGTATGGCTTGCTGGTGGCGTCGAATCCACCCAGCTCAGATCAACCTCGTACATATGGGAGCCAAAAGACATCAACCCGATTGTCAGAAGCAGTGTAATAATGTGTATGGGATAAATGTTGAAAAATCGATTACGGATGAATATCGACGCTGGAACTTTTAATTCCTTTCCTATACTCGATCCAATATAAACATGTGCCAGAATGAATCCGGATAAAATAAAAAAGGTGCTGGTCACATATCCGCCGAATTTAAAGATGCCAGTCAGCGGAATCGTTTCGACACCGGGATATCCCAAAAGCGTGTGAAACAGAACAAGATAGCAGGCAAGCAGAAAACGCAGACAATCCAGGCCCGGAAAATTTCTTTTCATCTAGTGCTCCCGCTTCTTGATGCGGCGCGTGTGTGGTTGGCTGCGCAACCCCTTAGTGTCCCCGACCATGTCATGGTGCACTGCGGAACGCAGAATGACACGTGCTAGTTTGAAGGCACCGGATCCGCGCGGTATGTACGATCTCCCACCAAGACTGAGCGAACAGCCGCACGAACTGCATGTTGGGCGGCGCGCTGGGCGCTGGAACTTCTCTTGCCTTCAACCGACTTTCACATCCTGCCTTTCAGAGCTTTTGAATCGCGGCCAGATCAAATATCTTCGCCCAGCGCATCGCCTCCTTGCGATTCGCCGTCGGGATAGTCCAACTGGCTTGCGCATTGTGCTCAAGACGCAATTCAAGCATCCACTTGCCGCCGCTTTCCAACGGGCTGGCGCCTGCAATATCCGCAAAGATAAATCGAGTCTGCTGGCCACCGATATCCAGGGAGCCCCGCTTTCGCTCAGGGTCGACCCGGAGCGATCCCCACGTCCCTTCCAACGACAGGATGCGCTCCCCTCTGACCTTGACACCGTGGATCGCACGATAGCGACGCACCAGGCTTACGACAAATCCAGCGAGCAGCGCCGCGTAGACGACCACGGCGGCGGTACCTGCGACCCAGCCAAATGCCGCGTCTACTGCAATGTATAGCCGGACCGCACCGTAGATGAGGGCACCGATCAGTGCCAGGCCGGCGATGATGAATGGCACGTTTATTCCTTGAAGAACGCAAAAAAGCCCCCGCTGCCGCTAACAGTGCGGCGCCTGGCTGTGGTCAACTCCTTGACCGTTCGTACGGAAAATGTCCTTAACCTCAGTTTCTCCACGGCAGCAGTGTACTGCCCCTGACCGAAGGCGATTCGACCACGCCGGAGTGCAAAGGCTCGCCAGCCAGGATCTTCTCGTAGTACATCACGTACTTGCGCGCCATTCGCTCGGCAGTGAAGCGTGCTGCCCAGTAGGCATGGAGCGCGCGCCGGTCAAAGCGGTCGGCGCGGCGCGCGGCCTCGGCTAACTCGTCAGCGCAGACGGCCAGCGACCCCGCCTCGGGACCAATCAGTTCCGGCAATGAGCCATAGGGTGTCCCAAAGACCGGCACCCCAAAATAGAGGCTTTCGATCGTCGCGATGCCGAAGGGCTCCGGCCAACGCACGGGGAGTAGCAGCCCACGCGCGCCACGTAGCCAGCGGCTCTTCACATGGTCATCCACCATGCCGTGGAAATGTGTGTTTGGATCCAGCGTGAGCCGAAAGCCCATCTTGAAGTTCAGCCTGTGCCCGCCCAGGACTTCCAGCGGCGCGCCGGCAAGCCTTGCGGTGCGGATCGCGCCCGTCAAGTTCTTGACCTTCCAGGCGGCCTTGGCCAGAAACACGAAGGGGCCGCCGCGCGCCGCAAAATCTGGCTGCGCATAGCCGCGCGGATCCATCCCATGGTGGACGAAGGCCGTAGCGCCGTGGTTGCGCGCATGGCTCTCCGATACGAAGATGCTGTTCGGATGGAAGCGTCTCGCCTCCGAAGTGTTACCGTGGATGGTCTGGCACGCAGATAGCCCAAAGTCCTCAGGCAAGCCAGAATGGCTGTGCACGATATCGGTGTCGGCGGGGATCTGAGTATGCAGCGGCGTGGCACGGTTCCAGGCCAGGACCGGAGCGAAGTCCAACCGCGAGCCGGCATGGGCGAGGTAGCATACGCGATGGCCGAGTTCGTGCAGGGCGCGGCCCAACCAAACGGCCACCCGCTCGGTGCCGCCGTATTGGACCGGCGGCAAGAGCGCGTCGATTACGATACAAACGCGCATGGCACGCCAGGTGCCACGCCACCAGGCAAACAAAGTGTTCCCGCGTTGAATAAAATCATATTTCGCTCCAGCCGGATGCGTTAAGTCGCTTTAGGCAACCAGGTTATAGTGTTTCCTGGTCAAGTCCCGCCGAAGGAGTCGCTCGATTCTTGCCAATGCACGATGCCGCAAGTCGCGGCGACTGAGTCGGTATGTCGCGTCCGGCTGAAAGGTTTGCTCAGCATATTCGGCGAGCCAATCCTGGACCACCTTGGGATGGGTCCCGCTGAAGGTCTGGAGAGTCGTTGAATCAATCTGGCTGTAATCCTTGAATTTCGGCGTGTGGTCCCAGTACCGCGAGACCTGCCGGCTCTTTTCTCGCATCCTCTCGATGCTGCGCACGTGACCGTAGTGGTAGATCGGGCAGCCGACCATCGCTCCACGGGGATAGCGATTGCGCCGATTCCCCTCCATTACCATCCAGAACAGTCCGTCTGGAGCCAGGCTGCGAATGTTGTTGCGGATGATCCGGGGCGCGTGGCGATACCAGGCCGGGCTTTTGGCCACAAAATCCGGACAACCGTAAAAGTGGTGGTATTCAAAGACGAGCACTTCAACTTCGGGGTTATGAAGGTGTTCATGCATGGCGGCGCGGATCGTCGGCGCGTCTGCCTCATGAATGATCTCGTCACCCTCCAGGTAGAAGGCCCAGTCGCCGGTACAGTTGAATTGCGCAACCATTTTTTGCTGCGCATAAACATACCCTGCCGTACGCATCCTCTCGTTCCACGCCGTTTCGATGATTCGAATGCGTGGATCCCCAATCTCGCGCACGCGTTCCAAGGTGTCGTCTTCGCTGGCCCCGACCGCAACAACGACCTCATCGCATACCGACAGGAGGCCGCGCAAGCTTTCCACGTAGGGGTATCCCAGGGTCGTGCCATTCCGCAGGAATGTGAACCCACTGACCTTCATCAGTTCGCGCGGGAAACATCGGCCTTCAGGCCGGTGAGGGATAGCGCGCGACGCGAAGCGTCGTCCCTGTGCCCGCTCTCCTTCGTGGATGGCGCTACGAGTGAATAACCATATCCGTCGCCGCGTTGCATGATCTTGCAATTGCGGTGAGAAACACCTTGGACGACGCCTTCGGCGGTCTGAATGTTGAAGGAGCCGGTGGCGCGAATCGCCACCCGCCCAAAATGCCTGCCAGCCTTCTTCCCGGACGGGACATCGGCCCGCACCATATCGCCGGTCTGAAAGCCGAAGGCGCGTTTGCTGCGCATGAGGTAGCCGCGAGGAAAGCCGGATGCGGTGAGTCGCGTGCGCTGGTAAGCGCCGCGGCCCGTGCACTTGATCGCCAACGTGGGCTTTTGCCATCCCGAAACCGAGTCGATCACCCCAACGCACGCGGCGTCCAGCGCGTGCGTCTTTGGCAGATCGAATCGTCGGCGATTGTACTTCGTCCGGCCGCCAGAACCCGTCTCCACTGAAAGCCCCATGCTCTTCAGCGCGTTGTACAAAGCCCACCGGGTCGAATTGACCGCAGCAGCGTCGCGAAGCGGTGACTTTGCCTTGGCCAGGATGCGTCTGAGACGCTCCGGGTCCTTGCGCAGGAAATCAGAGAGCGGACGTGCGGCCTTCTTCCGATTGCAAGGCACGCACGCCAGCGTCAGGTTGGCGACCCGGTTGGAGCCACCGCTTGCCCGGGCATCGATATGCTCCATTTCCAGCGGCGTATCGCGGGCATCGCAGTACGCGCACTGCCGGCCCCATTTCTCCAGCAGGTACTCCCGGACCTGGTAGCCGGCCAGTTCGCCTTGCTGATACTCGACGCCGGAGATCTCCGGGTTTTGCAGCGCCTGCATGTCGAAGCGGACGAGTTCGGTGCTGACGGCGGTAATCGGCGCGAGCGCCCGGAAACGGCGTACCCAAGCCATCGTGGTCTGCACACGGTGTTGCAGGCTCGGCGCCAGCCAGCCTACGGGCTTGCGCCGGTTATCGAAACGAGCGGCACGATAGCGAGTCTTGCGGCCACGCCTGCCACGTCGCATGGCCCGCCGTGCGGTCAGGCTCAGGCTGATCTGCGCGCCGCGGTGGATCAGTTCGGCGAGAGACAGCACGGCAGCATGCCGAGCCGGCTCGGCACCGCCGGACTCAACTTCTCGTACGATGGCCACCCCAGTGCCCTTGCTACCTGGATCCAGCTTAAGACGGACCGGTTGCAGGACGCTGTCCGCCTGTCGCCGATCCACCAGGCGGATGGCGAAAGGCATCACGCGGTGCACGCGCGCGCGGCCGCGCGCCAACAGCAGCTTCGCTCGTTTCTCACTGCACGGCATGAGCGGCTTGCCGCTCTTGTCCAACACAAAGACTGCCAAGGCAATCTCTCCTGAAAAGTTGCCCTTACGGGCCTGGTGACGCCTCCCCTGCGGGAGGTCTCCCCTCGGCAATGTTGCGAACCGGCGATCTGCCCCGATCCGTTTCGTGCTTACCCTGTCGCTTGTCTGCAACCGGGGCTTCAAGAGGTTGGAACTGAGGAAGCATCCCAACGTTGGTCTTGCACCTCTTGCACCTGGTCGCAACGT
>NZ_JBFTQG010000047.1:0-57990 GCF_056398885.1 Cupriavidus sp. 01T418 | reverse complement strand
CGGGCGTCACGGCCAGCATCGTCAATGACGGCGGCGCCACGCCCTATCACCTGGTGCTGACCTCCAACACCACGGGCGAAAAGTCCAGCATGCGTGTCTCGGTGGCAGACAACGGCGGCGGCGACCCCAGCACCATTGCCGGCCTGCTGGCGTACGATCCAGCCGGCACCAAGGCCATGACGGAGAACATCAAGGCTGCCGATGCCAAGCTGACCATCAACGGCCTGGACGTGACCAGCCCGACCAACGTCGTGCAGGGTGCCGCCCAGGGCCTCACCCTCAACCTGCTCAGCACCGGTGACAGCACGGTGACCGCCAACACGGACACCGGCGCGATGTCCAGCGCCGTCAAGAGCTTCGTCGACGCCTATAACACGCTACAGGCCACCGTCAAGAAGCTGTCTGCCTTCGACAAGGATATCGCCCAGGCCAACCAGGGGGCGTCCGAGGCCAACAAGATCGCCCAGGCTCCCCTGCTCGGTGACGCCACCTTGCGCACGATCCAGAACCAGTTGCGCTCCGTGTTCAATACACCGCAAGACCCCAACGGCAACACGAGCCTGGTTAACCTGACCCAGATCGGCATCTCGTTCAAGGCCGACGGCACCATGGGACTGGATACGGGCAAGCTGGGCAAGGCGCTCAGCGAGAACCGGACCGGCGTAGCGCAGCTGTTCAGCGGTGCCGACGGCAAGTCCGGCTACGGTAACCAGGTGTCGGAGATGGTGAAATCGTTCAGCGCACCCAAGGGCGTGCTGACGACCGCCAACGACGGTATCACCGCGAACCTCAAGAACCTGAAGGCCACCTACGACAGGACCTCGGTGGCGATCGACGCCACGATGTCGCAGTACCGCGCTCAGTTCCAGCAACTTGACCTGATGGTCAGCCGGATGAACTCCACCGCCTCCTACCTCACGCAGCAGTTCGCTGCGATGAACAACACGAACAACAAGTAGGTCTCTCGACCGGTCCGCCGCCAACGATTTCCTCTCGCTTTCCCTCGGTGGCATAACCGGGCGATGCCGCTACACTAGCGCCTTAAGCCTGAATCCAGCCAGTCCACCAGGAACCCGCCCCCCATGAGCGAACAAGAACAGAGCGGAAATGCCCTCCCTTTGCCATCCCGATCGACCTCCCTGCGCCACGCTGCCAGCATCCTGGTAGTACGCGATGGCGCGGCCGGCATGGAAGTGCTGATGGTGCGCCGCCCCGAGCGCAACGACGACCGCAGCAGCGGCGCCTTTGTATTTCCCGGCGGCACGCTCGACCCGCAAGACAAGACCCTGCATGAACTCTGCGCCGGCCTGGACGACGCCTGCGCCAGCCAGCGCTTGAAGCTGCCCGACGGCGGCCTGGAATATTACCTGGCGGCCGTGCGCGAATGCTTCGAGGAAGCCGGCCTGCTCTTCGCCAGCGATGCCGCTGGCGAGCTGATCGCGCTGGATACCCTTGATGCGGCGCAACATGCATGGCTGCGGCGGCCTGCCCGGCAGGGTGGTCCAGGCGTGGCACAGATCTGCGAGCGCCTCGATGTGCGCCTGGCTGTGGACCGCCTGGCCTACCACAGCCACTGGCTGACGCCGCTCGGCTTGCCCAAGCGCTTCGACACACGCTTCTTCGTGGCGGTGGCGCCCGCCGGCCAGACCGCCGCGCATGACGGCGACGAGGCCGTGGAACATATCTGGGTACGCCCCAGCGATGCCATCGACCCGGCACGCGGGCTCAAGACCGTGCCCGTCACGCGGCGCACGCTCGCGTCGATCGCTCGCTTCGACACCGCGCAAGCCTGCTTCGACCATGCCGCGCAGCAACGCGACATCGCACGCATCATGCCCCGCCTGGCCCAAGGCAGCGACGGCCCGCGCCCCGTCCTGCCGAGCGAGGCTGCCTATGCGGAGATCGAGCGCATCGACCCGCATGGCGAAGGGCATGCTCGCTATGAACTGACGGCGGATATCGCGGTGCGGCTGTCGGAGCGCATCCGGCGCGTCACCGCCAACAATGGCAGCGTCATGACCGGGCCCGGCACCAATACGTATTTGGTCGGCGATCCGGCGTGCAACGCGTGGGCAGTGATCGATCCGGGCCCCGACGATGAAGCCCATGTGGCCGCGGTGCTGGCAGCCGCACCCGGACCGATCCGCTGGATCCTCGCCACGCACACGCACATCGACCACTCCCCGGCGACACCCCGGCTGCAGGCCGCCACCGGGGCCACGGTGCTGGGCCGGCCCGCACCGCCGACGCCGCGGCAGGACCAGACGTTCCAGCCCGGGCGCATCCTGGAGCATGGCGAGCGCCTGGCGCTGGGCGACGGCTGCACGCTGCGGGTCATCCACACGCCGGGGCACGCATCCAACCACCTGTGCTTCCTGCTGGAGGAAGAGAAAACCTTGTTCACCGGGGATCACGTGATGCAGGGGTCCACCGTCGTGATCAATCCGCCCGACGGCGACATGCACGCCTACCAGGTCTCGCTGGCCGCGTTGCAGGACGAAGACCTGGAATGGCTCGCGCCTGGCCACGGTTTCCTGATGCCCAGGCCCGCCGATGCCATCCGCACCTTGATCCGCCATCGCACGCAGCGTGAGGCCAAGGTGCTCAATGCGCTGCGTGACCTGGGCGAAATCGATATCGACGCCCTGCTCGTGCGCGTGTATGACGACGTGCCCGAACACATGCTCCCGGTGGCAAAGCGTTCGCTGCTGGCGCACCTGCTCAAGCTGGTGCAGGACGGCCGCGCGCAAGAGTCCGGCTCGCATTGGCAGCTATCGGCAAATGCGCCCGGATGACGCCGCGGCATCGCCCCCTGCGTCTCAAGCAAAAAGCCGACCTCTGAAGGTCGGCTTTTTACATGTGTGCGGCCCAGGCCTCGCAGGCTGCCTACCTGGACACTTACTCGGACACCGAGGCGATCAACAATGCCGCCGCCGACTCGAGCCGTTCCGGCGCGCCGAACAGGCGGGCAACGATCAAGCCGTTTTGCAGCGCGCCGTAGATCACCTGCGCGAGCGCGCGAGCCGTCACCGGGTAGACCTTCCCGTACTCGCTTTGCGCGCGCTCGATCAGCGCCAACAGCCAGTTTTCGTTCATGCGATAGAACTGTTTGAGCTCGGCGTGGACCGACTCCGGCAGGCACAGGGTCTCGGTGGACAGCATGCCAGCCAGGCAGATCTGGTCGCCGCAGGCAGCGACGCGCAGCCAACTGAGATAGTTTTCCGCCTGCTCGCGCGGTGAAAGCGATGGATCCACGCTATGCAGCCGCTCCGAGATACGGGCGCTGTACTCCTTCACAGCCTCCAGCACCAGGTCGCCCTTGGCGGGGAAATAATAGTGGATGCTCGAGGTCTTGACCCCGACCAGCTCGGCCAGATCGCGGTAGCTGAAACCATTGAAACCGCGCTGGCGCATCAGCACCAGCGTGTGTTCGAGCAGTTGTTCGCGTACGGATTTCGTTTTCATAGCGCGATCTTATCTATCTATCGATAGATCCTCAAGCCAATTTCGTGTGCGCTCGCACAAAGCCGGTCCATGTGATTCACGCTGGCAGCACTTTTGCCACCGCGGTGACCAAAGCGCCGCTGGCCACGCAGAGAACCACCCAGCCGGTCAGGATCAGCAAACCGTCCCGTAGATTCATGATGCACTCCCACTCAAAGCCTGTCCCTGCTGCAGCCACTGGCAAGTGCGCCATTCAGGCCATGGAACCGGTGCGAACCGGCTCCCCATCCCCGTCATGCGCTTCCCTGCCCTCAGGCATTGGCGCCTTCGGTGAACACGTCGAACTTGCCGGTACGGGCACCGTCCGTGTAAGCATCGACGCTACGAGCCGGCGAAGCCGACACGCCAGTCCGATCCAGACCTGCGACGATGCGGGCACCGTCCGTGTACGGGTCGGCCTTGCCAACACGTGCGCCGTCGGTATAGGCATCGACGCTGCGGGCCGGCGACGCCGACACGCCAGTGCGATCCAGGCCTGCCACGATGCGGGCGCCGTCCGTGTACGGGTCGAACTTGCCGGCACGGGCACCGTCCGTGAACTGGTCAACGCTGCGCGCCGGCGAGGCCGACACGCCAGTGCGGTCCAGGCCTGCCACGATGCGGGCGCCGTCCGTGTACGGGTCGGCCTTGCCGACGCGGGCACCTTCCGTGAACGGGTCGAACTTGCCGCGGTGCCGGCAACGAAGGCGGCAGCCAGAGCGGCGGCGGTGATCAGGGTCTTGGCGAAGAGGTTCGAGGTCATGATGTTCTCCATTCACTTTGAGGATCCGCGCTGGCGCGGAATCGAATCGGTACGCTTTGGAAGCCTTCGCTCTTTTTGCTGTTATCTACTAGTAGATAGATAAGCCGGCCAAAAAAAACGGGGATTCCCCGGGTGTTGCGCTGGATCCTCTTTCCTGCTTCAGCTTTTCTTGCTGGGGCGGAGCAGTGGCTTCCATGTGCCGAATATTATCTACTGGTAGATAGATAGTCAAGGACTTTTTTTCGCGATCCCTGGACGGGCATGCGATGCGGCCAACACCGCACAAGGCGAATTTGCATCCTGGCAGCCTCTGTCCAATGTGCAGAAAAAAACCGCAACCGTGGCAACAAGGATTTACAACGTTTTCCTACGGACGCCGCGAAATCACTCCTACGATGATATTGGCGGGCCGCGGCATAGCGGCCGCATTACCACCGGAGCAAGAGATGCGTAAAGTCCTCACGATGACGTTATTTATCGCCGCCGCGACGGCTTCAGGCTTGAGCTATGGCCAGCAAAAGAAGTTCGATCCATACACCGACGGTGCCAAGGCCGGCAAGGCTGATCCCTATACGGATGGAGCAAAGACCGGCAAGTTTGACCCCTACACGGATGGCGCCAAGCAATCCACCCAGATGGACCTGAATGCCACGCAGGGCAAGCGCGACCCGTACACCGACGGTGCCAAGACCGGCAAGCCCGATCCCTATACGGACGGCGCCAAGGCTGGCAAGGCCGATCCGTACACCGACGGCGCGAAGTCTCCGAAGTAGTTCTCCCCCGCGTTGCCGCGCCACAAGCGGCAACGCGCATCCACCGCGGCACGCCTGGCGCGGCAAACCCGCGCGGCCCCCTCATGCCTTAGCCGCGCGGCACGCACTGATGCCTGTGGCGGCATCATCCGCGCAATCCCCGAACACGCAGGCCCGCCTCACCCTGGCACAGGAGCGGCCGGTCCCGTGGCCATTGCGTGCATAGAGACCCGTAGCGGCACCACAAGAATTGTAGATTCTGATCTTGCATTTATCTGACTTATCAAATATTATCCAGTCAGCGATCAGGAGACGGCCATGAAGCACTACACGAAAGAGACCTTTAACCTCACCGAGAGCGTCGGCTTCTTCCTCAACAAGGCCCGCAACCTCGTGCTGATGGAGATGGACACCGCCCTGAAAGAACTGGATATCACCGCACAGCAAATGGGCATCATGCTATCGCTGTCCCGCGGCATGGCCACCACTCCGTTCGAACTGAGCAAGCTGCTGGCCATCGATACCGGCCTGATGACCCGCATGCTGGACAAGCTGGAGCACAGGGGCCTGCTGACCCGCTCGCGCAGCATCGACGACCGCCGCGTGGTCAACCTGGCGCTGACCGCCAAGGGCCACAGCGTTGCCAACCAGATTCCGGAGATTGCCCCCGAGGTGCTGAATGCGCGCCTGAAGGATTTCACCAGGGACGAGTTCAATGAGTTCCTCCGCCTGCTCGACAAATTCTCGACGGCCTGAGCGCGTCCGCTCTCCGCTGATCATCCCGAACGGTGGATCGATCCATACAGAAGTCCGGAAGACCAGAACCAAACTGCTACGCCGCGGCCAACTCCCCGGCCCTGTGGAAAAAACGCAGGGCCATGCGCTCCCCGCAAGCGGCATCGATCCTCTCACGTGTCACCAGATGCACCGCGGGCGCACCCAAGGCCTGCGCTTCGCGCACCTGGAGAATGGCCGGCAACCACGGCGATGCCCCTTCCTTGCGCCTGACCGCACCCGCATAGTTGTCTGCAGCCGGCATGCACATCCCCTGCGGCAGCACCACCGAGATCGCACGCCCAGACGGCGGCTGCGCGGCGGCGATGGTCCCGGTGATTTCATGCGGGCGCGCCAGCATTGCCGCCGCCGCGCTGACATCGCCAAGCTGGATCAGCCGCCGCGTCTCGCTCGACGAGCACGGGTTGCCGGCACCGGATTCCGCCGGCGCACGCAGCGCAACGGGATCCACATCGAAGCGCCATTGCGCACCCAGCACGCGCAGATAGTCGACATTGCCCTTGCGGYCACGGCCGCAGGCAAAATTCTCGCCCACCACCAACGTGCGCATGCCAAGGTGCCTCACCAGCGTTTCGCCGACAAAGTCCTCGACGCTCTCCGCGCTGCGCAACCGGTCGAAACGCAGCACCAGGCAGGTGTCCACCTCGCCAGTGGCCGCCAGCAGCGCCATGCGATCATCCAGGCTGGACAGCAAGGGCGGCGGCCCTTCAGGATGGACGACCGCGCGGGGATGCGGGTCGAAGGTCACCAGGACGGTGGCCAGCCCGGACTGCCGGCCCCTGGCGCGCAACAGTGACAGCACCCGCCGGTGGCCGCGATGCACGCCGTCGAACATGCCGATGGACACAACCGCCCCGCCTGGCGCGAATTCGTTGGCTTCGGTGATGACTTTCATGGATGCGTCTCCCGCACGATAGGCATTCGGCCTCAAGGGCATGCAGCCAATGCTATGGCGTGAAACGCCGCGTATCCAAGGCAGGCTGGGGCATAAAGACTATAACCAGCGCTCGCCGGAGGGTTTACCTGTAAGCGATTTCCCGCGGATTTCCCTCAAGCGATCTGTGCCACCGCGTGCCGCTGGAACAGCTTGCGCAGTACCGACCGGATCCACTGGTTGCCCGCTTCACGGTGCACGCGGTCGTGCCAGTAAAGCGCGATCTGGATCTCCGGCAACGCCAGCGGCGGTTCCACCAGTTGCAGCCCCATGTCCTTCGCCAGCACCGTGCCCAGGGTCATCGGCAACATCACCACCGCATCGGAATGCTTCGCGATCATGGCCGCTGCCGTGAACATCGGCACGCGGCAGACGATGTTCTCGCGCGGCACCGCGGCCTCCAGGATGCGCTCGATCGACAGGTGCTCGTGCCCGGTGCCGGCCGCCGTCACCAGCACGTGCTTCTCCGCGACGAATGCCGCCAGGCTGGGCGTGGGCCCGAGGCGCGGATGGCCGCTGCGCGTCACCGCCACGTAGTGCTCGCGCCATAACGGCTGCCTGCGCACGCCTTGCGTGAGGTTGGGAAACGAACCCACCGCGATATCCACCAGCCCGGATTCCAGCCACAGGTCGATGTGCTGCGCGTCGCAGTTGACGGCCTGCACGTACACGCGCGGCGCCTCTGCCGCCAGATGATTGATGATGGGCGGCAGCATCTGCGCCACCCCCGCATCGATGATGAAAAAACTGAAGGTCCGCTCGGCCGCGGCGGGATCGAAGGGCACGTGCTCCGAGCGCAGCGCGCGCATGCGCTCGAGAATGCCGCGCACGGGTTCCGCCAGCGCAAGCGCCTTCGGCGTGGGCTCCATGCGCAGCGATACGCGCACGAACAGCGGATCGCCGAAATACAGCCGCAGCCGCGCCAGCGTCTTGCTCAGCGCGGGCTGCGTGAGATTGAGCACGCGCGCCGCCTTGGTAATGCTGCGCTCGGCCAGCAGGACTTCGAACACCTGCAGGTGATGGAGGCCCAGTTCGTCTTCATTCCTCTGCGGAATAGTGTCCATGACGTCGTCTCAATAGTAGAAGGCCAGCATTCCAATTAGTCTACTTTCAACGCTCGGCCTTGAACACAGGAAGCGTGACTTCCCGATGATGGTGCGAAGGCGTTCCCGAAAGCGGGCCACTTCGCAAAAAGGAGATTCATCATGTCTGGCTTTCCCTTTACTGCATCCATGGCGGCGCGCGACGACAAGCCCGAAGAGACGCCCGCCACGTACTTGCCATCCGTTCCCGCCACCACGGATATCGGCCCCGGGATCACGGCGCAAGCCTTCCGCGACGCGCTCGCCAAGGCCGTCACGCCGGTCACCGTGATCGCCACCGACGGCGCCGGCGGCGTGGCCGGCGTCACCTGCTCGGCGGTGTGCTCGGTCTGCGACAACCCGCCCACCGTGCTGGTCTGCATCAACCGCAAGAGCTACGCCAATGCCATCGTCAAGGCCAACGGCGTGCTCAGCGTGAACTGGCTGCAGTCCGGGCAATCGGACCTCTCGCAAGTGTTTGCCGGCGCCGGCGCGCTGCCGATGCCCGAGCGCTTTGCCCCCGGCGACTGGAGCCCCCTGCTCACCGGCGCGCCCTGCAGCAAGGCCGCCATGGTCGCGCTGGACTGCCGCGTCGCTGACGCCTACGAGGTCGGCACCCACAGCATCTTCCTGGCACATGTGCTGGCGGCGACCCACGCCGAAGCCGTGTCGCCGCTGGTCTATTGCCAGCGCGCCTATGCCACCACGCAACCCGTTGCCGCCTGACCCCCGCGTCGTGTCGGCAACCAACCGCAAACGAACACCAGGCCGGCACTCCGTGCCACGCCAATCGCCATTGCAACACCCAATCGCATCGCAGTCCCGCGAAGTCGATTCACCCAAGGAGAAGACAGTCATGATCCGCACCGGGAAGCAGTACCTGGAATCCCTCAACGACGGCCGCGATGTCTGGGTCGGCAACGAGAAGATCGACAATATCGCCACCCATCCCAAGACGCGCGACTACGCCCAGCGCCACGCGGACTTCTACGACCTGCATCACCGCCCCGACCTGCAGGACGTGATGACCTATATCGATGAAGACGGCGAGCGCCGCGCCATGCAGTGGTTCGGCCACCGCGACAAGGAGCAGCTGCGCCGCAAGCGCAAGTACCACGAGACCGTCATGCGCGAGATGGCCGGCGCATCGTTCCCGCGCACGCCGGACGTCAACAACTATGTGCTGACCACCTATATCGACGATCCGTCGCCGTGGGAGACGCAGTCGATCGGCGCCGAGGGCAAGATCAAGGCACGCAATATCGTCGACTTCATCCAGTTTGCCAAGGAGCATGATTTCAACTGCGCGCCGCAGTTCGTCGATCCGCAGATGGACCGCTCCAGCCCCGACACGCAGCAAAAGTCCCCGGGCCTGCGCGTGGTGGAGAAAAACGACAAGGGCATCGTGGTCACCGGCGTGAAGGCCATCGGCACCGGCGTGGCATTTGCCGACTGGATCCATATCGGCGTGTTCTTCCGCCCCGGCATCCCGGGCGACCAGATCATCTTCGCGGCGACGCCGGTCAACACCAAGGGCGTCACCATCGTCTGCCGGGAGAGCCTGGTGAAGGACGATCCCGTAGAGCACCCGCTGGCCGCGCAGGGCGACGAGCTGGACGGCATGACGGTGTTCGACAACGTGTTCATCCCGTGGTCGCACGTGTTCCACATCGGCAATCCCGAGCACGCCAAGCTCTACCCGCAACGCGTATTCGACTGGCTGCACTATCACGCGCTGATCCGCCAGATGGTGCGCGCCGAACTGGTGGCGGGTCTCGCCGTGCTGATCACCGAGCATATCGGCACCAGCAAGATTCCCGCGGTGCAGACGCGGCTGGCCAAGCTGATCGGCTTTCACCAGGCCATGCTGGCGCACGTGATCTCCAGCGAGGAGCTTGGCTTCCATACGCCGGGAGGTCACTACAAGCCCAATATCCTGATCTATGACTTCGGCCGCGCGCTCTACCTGGAGAACTTCTCGCAGATGATCTACGAGCTGGTCGACCTGTCCGGGCGCAGCGCGCTGATCTTCGCCAGCGAGGACCAGTGGCAGGACGAAAAGCTCAATGGCTGGTTCGAGCGCATGAACAACGGTCCGGTGGGCAAGCCGCACGACCGCGTGAAAATCGGCCGCGTGATCCGCGACCTGTTCCTGACCGACTGGGGCAACCGCCTGTTCGTGTTCGAGAACTTCAACGGCACGCCGCTGCAAAGCATTCGCATGCTGACCATGCAGCGCGCCGAGTTCTCCGGCTCGGGTCCTTACGGCAAGCTGGCCCGCCAGGTCTGCGGCATCGACGCGATGGCCGAGCAGTCCACGGAATACACCAAGACCGCCGACTACGCCAAGGCACTCGACTCGGCCCGGCACCAGGAAGAAGTCGCACTGGCCGGCGCCATGGCGATCTGATCCCCACTAACGACACCCCCCTTGTACGAGCACCGGCGCGGCGTACCCGCGCCGGGCGCTCCGCGCTTCACCTCTGCTGACCCGACCCCAAGGAAGACCACCATGTCCACCCACGAAATGCTCGCCACCCTGTTCGCCAACGCACGCAGCCAGAACGGCTGGCGCGATCGCTCCGTTTCCGACGCGCAACTGCGCGAAATCTACGAGCAGATGAAATGGGGCCCGACCTCGGTCAACTGCTCGCCCGCGCGCATCGTCTTCGTGCGCACCCAGGAAGCCAAGCTCAAGCTCAAGGACGCGCTGGCCCCGGCCAATATCGACAAGGTGATGAACGCGCCGGTCGTCGCCATCGTCGGCTACGACACCAGCTTTTACAAGAACCTGCCCGAGCTGTTCCCGCACAACCCGTCCGTCAAGAGCTGGTTCGAAGGCGACGAGAAAGCCGCCTTTGCCGAGATCACCGCCTTTCGCAACGGCACCTTGCAAGGCGCCTACCTGATCATGGCCGCCCGCGCGGTCGGCCTGGACTGCGGCCCGATGTCCGGCTTCAACAACGCCGCGGTCGACGCCGCCTTCTTTGCCGGCACCACCATCAAATCCAACTTTATCTGCGGCATCGGCCACGGCGACCCCACCAAGGTCTTCGCGCGCAGCCCGCGCCTGTCTTTCGACCAGGCCTGCACGCTGGCATGAGCGGCCGCTTGCCCAACCCAAGAAGTCAGGAGACAACGACATGCGCAACCTCGACCAAGACACCATCACGCAGGCGGTACTCGCGCGCCTGTCGGATACCCCGGATCCGCGCGTCAGGGAGATCGTGACCAGCCTGGTGCAGCATCTGCACAGCTTCGCGCGCGAGGTGAAACTCACCGAAGCCGAATGGCTCAAGGGCATCCAGTACCTCACCGCCACCGGCCAGAAGTGCGACGACAAGCGCCAGGAGTTCATCCTGCTCAGCGATGTGCTCGGCTTGTCGATGCTCACCGTCTGCATGAACAACCAGAAGCCGCCGGGCTGCACCGAATCCACCGTGTTCGGCCCCTTCCACGTCGAAGGCGCGCCGCATTTCGAGGATGGCGCGGACCTGGCCAATGGCGCCAAGGGCGAGCCGTGCGAGGTGCATTGCACGATCAAGGGCCTGGACGGCACGCCCGTGGCCGGCGCCACCATCGATGTCTGGCAGGCCGATGCCGACGGCAACTATGACGTGCAATACGCGGAGCTGGAAACGGCGCAGGCGCGCGGCGTGCTGCACGCGGGCGACGATGGCAGGTTCCGCTTCCATACCATCGTGGCGCAGGCCTACCCGATCCCGGCCGACGGCCCGGTGGGCGAACTGTTGCGCGCCACCGGGCGCCATCCGTGGCGGCCGGCCCACCTGCATTTCATGATCAAGGCCCCCGGCTATGAAACGCTGGTGACCCATGTGTTCCGCAAGGGCGACCAATACCTGGATTCGGACGCCGTGTTCGGTGTGCGCGAGTCCCTGGTCGGCGAGTGGATCCAGCAGGCCGATGGCGGCTACCGGCTCGACTTCGACTTCGTGCTGAACCGGGCCAGGGCCGCCTAGTCCCGCGCGGCCACCGGCGGCCCGCCTGCCGGCGTGCGTCCGCGCCGCCTCCGCGGACGCCGCCTTACTGCTCTCCAGCGTCGCCGGGTTCCGCCTGGGAAGGCCGGGTCTTGCGCGTCGGGCCCTTCATGGGAATCCCCACCAGGGAGGCAGCCCCGTCCGGTCCAAGCGCGCGGTTCAGCGCCGCGGGCTGTTCCACCAGGTCCTGCAGGCTGTAAGCGTCCAGCACCTCGAAATAGGCCCGCAACGCAGCGGCAAGCACGCCGCGCAAGCCACACACCCGCGTGATGACGCAATGGTTGTCTTCCCCCTGGAAGCACTCCACCAGGTTGAAATCCGACTCCATGGTCCGGATCACGTCGCCCACATTGATCTGCGCCGCCGGCCGGCCCAGCTCGATGCCGCCAGCACGGCCGCGCACCGTGTGCAGGAAGCCCTCCTGCCCGAGCTTCTGCACGATCTTGATCAAGTGATTCTTGGGAATGCCGAACGCAACTGCGATGCGCTGGATGGTCACAAGCTCGCCTGGGTGCACCGCGACGTAGATCAAGGTCCGCAGACTGTAGTCGGTGTAGTCAGTCAGTCTCATGGCGTGGATGCGGCTTGCGGCGTGTTGGTGGTAGGCGTGACAGCCAGGATGGCTCCGCGGCAGGCGCCGCGCGGAATCAGGCAGGTCGCCGCAGTCTAACATGGACTGCGAATACATCTTTCTGCATTGCCGCAAATTATTTGTTGCATTGCATATGCATGTTTAATAGAATCATTCCCAAGGCGCCGCAGGAAGATTGCACGCCGCCACCGCAGCACGCTGCGGATTTCTTTTCCCCTTTTTGTTGCATCAAACGTACATCTTTGGAGGTTGTCGTGCTGTCTGAAAAATCGAGACCACTGATCGACGCGAGCGTCCCCGTCCTGCGTGAACATGGCCTGGCCATCACCCGCACCTTTTACCGCAACATGTTTGCCGATCGGCCCGAGTTGACCGGCCTGTTCAACATGGGCAACCAGGCCAACGGATCACAACAGCAATCGCTCGCCTCTGCCGTATTCGCCTACGCCGCCAACTACGGCGACAACAGCGCGCTGGCCCCGGTGGTCAGCCGCATTGTCCACAAGCACGCCTCGGTCGGCATCAAGCCCAGCCACTACGCCATTGTCGCCCGCCACCTGCTTGGCGCCATCGGCGAAGTGCTCGGCGACGCCGCCACGCCGGAACTGGTGGCTGCGTGGGATGAAGCCTACTGGCTGCTCGCTGCCGAACTGATCGCCGCGGAAAGCCGCCTCTATGAACGTGCACAGACCAGCCCGGACCACCGCCAGCCCGTACGCATCGTTGCCCGCGAAGCGCAAAGCGCCGACATCACCGCCTTCACGCTCGAAGCCGTCGCCGGCACCACGCTGGCCGACTTCCTGCCCGGCCAGTACATCTCGGTCGTGGTCGAACTGGCGCCCGGCGCCTTCCAGCAACGGCAGTACAGCCTGTCCGACGCGCCCAACGGCAGCACCTGGCGCATCTCGGTCAAGCGCGAGCGCGGCAACGGCGACGCCCAGCCCGCCGGGACCGTGTCGAACTGGCTGCATGACAATGCCCGCGAGGGCGACGTGCTGATGGTCAGCCAGCCCTTCGGCGATTTCGCGCCGCGCATCGAGCCGAGCACGCCCATCGTTCTGCTCTCCGCCGGCGTCGGCGTGACGCCCATGATCTCCGCGCTGAATGCGGTCGCGCAACGCAATCCCGCACGCAAAGTGGTGTTTGGCCATGCGGCTCGCATGGCTTCGCAGGTGGCGCATTTGAAGGATGTCAAGCAAGCGGCACGGAAGCTGCCGAAGCTAACCACGCATTATTTCCTGGAGTCCGCGGAGCCAGCGGAATTCCTGGCGCAAGCCGCCCTGCCCGGCCGCATGGATCTGGATGTGATCCTGGCAGACGAGGATCTTGCGGATGCTGACTTCTACCTGTGCGGGCCGTTGCCGTTCATGCAGGCGCAGCGGGCAGCGTTGCACGCGCGGGGGGTGAAGGCCGAGCGGGTGCATCGGGAGGTGTTTGGGCCGGATTTGCTGGATGGGTTGGTGTAGGGATTCGGTTGCACGGATTTGCGTCTGGCCACCCTGGCAGCCGAGGCACGCTGCCAGGGGAACCTGGCGTCCGTGCGCCGACGACGCTATGACGCTATCGGCAGGGAGGAACCCTGCCAGCGCCTCAGGAGGCCACACCCTGCCGCGGAAAACGCAGTGCAAACCGCACCCGCCCCGGCGCCGGGCAACTGGCCTCCACGCCGCCGCCATGCAGCACCATGATGGCCTTCACGATGGCGAGCCCGAGGCCGCTGGATTCGGTCAGCCGGCTGCGCGCCGCGTCCCCGCGATAGAAGCGGTCGAACAGGCGGTCAAGCTGGCCCTGCGGAATGGCATCGCCCTGGTTCTCGACCGCGACGACGATGCCGTCGGCTTGCTCGACGCCGCTGAGCCTCACCACACTGCCCGGCGCGCCGTAGCGCACGGCATTGACCACAAGGTTGTTGATGGCGCGGCGGCACAGCAGCGGATTGGCCCAGAGCGTCCCGCCCGCTGCCACCTCGAACGTCATGCCCTTCTCGTCCGCCGGACCTTCGAAATATTCGGCGATCTTCCTGAGTTCGTCGGGCAACGGCACCTGTGCGCGCTCGATGACCAGGCCGGCGTGGTCCGCCTGGGCCAGGAACAGGATGTTCTCGGCGATATGGCCAAGCCGGTTGAGCTCTTCGAGATTGGACTCGAGGAGTTCCTGGTACTCCTCCGGCCGGCGTGCCCGGCTGAGCGTGACCTGGGTCTGCCCGATCAGCGCACCCACGGGCGTGCGTATCTCGTGGGCGAGGTCGGCGGAGAACTGGGTCAGGCGCTCGTAGCCATCGGCCAGGCGGTCCAGCATGGCATTGAAGGCACCGACCAGACTGCGCAGTTCGGCGGGCGCATCGCGCTCGTCCAGGCGCATCGCCAGGCTGGCCGGACTGATCTCGGCAGCGCGCGCTGCAATGCTGCCGACCGGTTTCAACCCGCGCCGAATGGCGAAGAACGCAAGCGCGGTTGCCGCCAGCATGCCGACCAGCGCGGCCAGCACTACCCGGTTGCGGTAGGCGGCGAGCATCTGCACTTCGTTGCTCATCTGATGCGCCGCGATGACCTCGACCACGCTGCCATCCTCGCTGGAGCGCGCCGTCGCGGCCGCCCAGTGCACCGGCACGCCGTTTGCCAGACGGGTGCGCAGGATGCTGGCCGTGGTCGGGCCGGTGCGATCTCCCGCCACGGTCGGGGCGAGTTCTGCCGGAACCTGCAGGTTATCGGGATTGACGTGAATAAATGGCGGCTCTCCCGGCTTGCGGAAGATCAGCACATCGCGCTCGGCGCCGAGCATGGACTCGAACAGCATGGGCCGGCCCTTGAGCTCGCCGACCGTGTACACATCGCTCGCCAGCCGGCGGAAATGCACGACCCGCCCGATCAGCTGGATATCCGCCCGGGCTTCCATCGACGTTTTCACGGACTGGTAGAAATAAGCGCCCAGCGCGCCGATCACCACGCAGGCGATGGCGGCGAACGATAGCGTGGTGCGTGCCGTGAGCGAGCGCAAGGACCAGGGTTTCACGTGCCGTCGCCGAAGGTGTAGCCGATGCTGCGCACGGTATGGATGAGCTTCCTGTCGAAGGGGTGGTCGATCTTGGCACGCAGGCGCTTGATCGCCACGTCAACGACATTGGTGTCGCTGTCGAAGTTCATGTCCCACACCTCGGCGGCGATCAGCGTGCGCGACAGCGCTTCGCCCTGGCGCTTGACCAGCAGGTGCAGCAGCAGGAATTCCTTGTTGGTCAGCGCGATCTCGATACCCTGGCGCGTCACCTTGCGGCGCAGCACATCGAGCTTGAGGTCGGCGAACTCGAACAGCTCCGCCTCGCGCACCACGCCGCGCCGCAGCAGGGTGCGGATGCGCAGCACCAGTTCGATGAAGGAGAAGGGCTTGACCAGGTAGTCGTCGGCGCCGAGTTCGAGGCCGTGGATACGGTCGTTCACGTGGTCGCGCGCGGTCAGGAAGATCACCGGCAGGTCGCGCCGCGCGCGCAGCGTGCGCATGATTTCCCAGCCGTCGATGCCGGGCAGCATGACGTCGAGCACAACGAGATCGTAGGGATGCTCCAGCGCCATGTGCAAGCCATCCGTGCCGGTGCGCGCGAGATCGACGGCATAGCCGCTTTCGCGCAGTCCCTTCCTGAGGTAGTCGCCGGTCTTGGGGTCGTCTTCGATGACGAGGATGCTCATGATGCGCAAGGTTGGTCAGCGGGTGTGCTGACATTCTAGCGGGGGGCGGCCCGTGTTTCATGACACTTTTGTCATCAAAAAGTCACCCGGACGACCAGCCCATCGGCCTAACCTAGGCAGCACTTTCCATCGTTCCAGGAGTTCCAGGATGAAGACCGTTTCGAGCTTGTTGATGCGTACCGTAGCCCCGGCCATGCTTGCCGGCGCGATGCTGGCGGCTGCCCCCGCCGTGCTGGCGCAGCCCGCCCCCGCCGCCACGCCCACGGGCGTGCGCGGCACCGTGACCGCGCTCTCCGGCGACACGCTGAAGGTGCGCACGCGTTCGGGCCAGGACCTGGACGTGGGCCTGGCCAAGGACACGGCGGTGCGCGCGGTGACGCTGGCCACGGTCGACGAGATCAAGCCCGGCAGCTATATCGGCTCGGCCGCCGTGCCGCAGGCGGACGGCTCGCTCAAGGCGCTGGAGGTACACGTGTTCCCGCCGAGCATGCGTGGCACCGGCGACGGGCATCGCGCCTGGGATCTCGGCAAGAACAGCAGCATGACCAACGGTACCGTGGGCAACGTGGTGGTGAGCAATGGCCGCACCATCACCGTGAAGTACGCGGATGGCGAAAAGCGCATCGTGATCCCGAATGACGTGCCCATCGTCAACCTGGAGGCGGGCGACCGCTCGCTGCTGGTCCCGGGCGCGCATATCGTGCTGTTTGCCAGCAAGGGCGCCGAAGGCGCGCTGACCGCGCGCTTTATCTCCGCAGGCAAGGCAGGCGTCGTGCCGCCGATGTAATCGCTGCACGGGCCGGCTCGGGCCGGCCCCTTCCATCCAACGCACGCTCCCCGCCATGCGCAAGCCACTCTCTTCCGAACCCGTGCGGCGCGCCGTCGTCCATCCGCTGGTCGTCCGCGCAACGCACTGGATCAACGCCCTCGCCATGATCTGCATGGTGATGAGCGGCTGGGCCATCTACAACGCCTCGCCACTGTTCCCGTTCAGGTTTCCGGCATGGGCTACCGTGGGCGGCTGGCTGGGCGGCTCGATCGCATGGCATTTCGCGGCGATGTGGCTGCTGTGCCTGAATGCCCTGCTCTATCTGGCCCATGGCATTGCCACCCGGCACTTTCGCCGCCGTTTCCTGCCGCTGAGCGCGCGCGGCGTGCTGCATGACGCGTCGCTGGCCATCCGCTTGCGCCTGCCGCATCGGCGCGGCAGCTACAACGCGGTGCAGCGGCTGATGTACGTGGCAGTCCTGCTGCTTGGCGTGCTGGTGGTGGCCTCCGGCCTGGCTATCTGGAAGCCCGTGCAACTGGACTGGCTGGCGGCACTGTTCGGTGGCTTCGACATGGCGCGCCATGTACATTTCTTCGCCATGGCGGGCATCGTGGGCTTTGTGGCGCTGCACCTGGCGCTGGTCATCCTGGTGCCGGCCACTTTGCTGCCGATGCTTACCGGGCGTGCCAATCATGGAGACGCGAAAGCATGAGCGCCCCTTCCGACAAGACGCGGATCGTCCGCCTGGATGGCGAGACCGGAGCCGGATCCCGTATCGCCACGCACGCCGCGCAGCGCCTCGACGCGGCGGATTTCAAACCCCAGCTTGCCCGGCTCCAGCGGCGCATGTTCCTGCGTTCCTCGCTGTCGCTCGGCGCCCTGTCCATGCTGGCGGGCTGCACGCTGCAGGATGGCGATACCGTGGACAAGGTGCTGTGGTCGATGTCGCGCTGGAACGATCGCGTGCAGGCCTGGCTGTTCAATCGCAACCGCCTGGCACCCAGCTACGCGCGCAGCCAGATCACCAGGCCATTTCCCTTCAACGCCTTCTACCCCGAGTTCGACGTGCCCGAAGTCGACGGCGCGGACTACCGTCTCGAAGTCTCCGGGCTGGTAGCAGACAAGCACGCATGGAGCCTGGCTCAACTGCGTGCGTTGCCGCAGGCGGGACAGATCACGCGCCATATCTGCATCGAAGGCTGGAGCGCGATCGGCGAATGGCGCGGCGTGCCGCTGCGGACCTTCCTGGAACGGATTGGCGCCGACACCACCGCCCGCTATGTCGGCTTCAAATGCGCGGACCGCTATTACTCCAGCCTCGACATGGCGACCGCCCTGCATCCGCAGACCATGCTGGCGCTGGATTTCGGCAGCGAACCATTGCCGGCCCGGTATGGCTACCCGCTGAAGCTGCGCGTGCCGACCAAGCTCGGGTTCAAGAATCCCAAGCATATCGCGGCGCTCTTTGTGACCAACCAGAATCCCGGAGGATACTGGGAAGACCAGGGATATAACTGGTTCAGCGGGCTGTAGCAGGCTGTAGCAGCTTGTAGCAGCCTGTAGCGGGTGATACAGCGGTGATACAACGCGTTTGTGCCTCACAATACACAATCGCACTCCCCGACATTCCCACCGTGATGGCAGATGCGTAAGATCAGGCCATAAGCAATAAGCACTACCGGCAGCATGGGTGGCGCGCACTCCGCAATGTCCTTGCACGCCTGATTGCCCGCTTCGGGCGCCGGCACGGGAAAAAGGGAGAACATGGCCTCAGGCAGCACTTACTGGCAACTCTGGCACCTTACGTCCGAAGGTTGGGGCTACTGCGCGCTCGGCACCTTCAGCTGCGACGGCCTGCCGCCGGAATGGCGCTCCGTGCTGCCGATGCTGCCGCTGCGCGACCGCTACTCGGCCGTCAAGGCGGCACGCATGGTGCTGGCCACCATGCAGATCCGCGGCGCGGCTCCGGCTTCTGCCAGGCAATCGGATCCGCAGCGGCCGCTGTACTACATCTATCAGGCCTGGAGTACGCAGATGATGGCGTGAGCCGCCGGCCCCATGCCGGCGAGACCGGCTGCACAGGCTGACGACCAGTCCAGTTCGAGGAGCCGCTCGCGCGCGGCCGGAATAAAAATCGGGGGCAGTCACTGAGACTGCCCCCGATCTTTCAACCCAGGCAGCTATCGGCCAGAGGCGAAGCGGGCTTCCTGCCCCTACTGGCCAGGGCAGCCGGCAAACCGCTCAGCCCACCCACTTGCGTGCATTGCGGAACATGCGCATCCACGGGCTGCCGCCATCTTCCACCTGCTTCCAGGTGTCCGGCGCCCAGCTCATGGTGGCGGTGCGGAACACGCGCTCCGGGTGCGGCATCAGCACGGTGAAGCGGCCATCGACCGTGGTCACCGAGGTAATGCCGTCCGGCGAGCCGTTCGGGTTCAGCGGGTAGGCCTGGGTGGGCGTGCCGTGGTTGTCCACGAAACGCAGCGCCACCTGGACCTGGCTCTTGTCGCCCTGCTGCGAGAAGTCGGCAAAGCCTTCGCCGTGCGCCACCACGATGGGGATGCGGCTGCCTTCCATGCCGGCGAAGAAGATCGACGGCGAGGATTGCACTTCCACGGTGACGTAGCGCGCTTCGTACTGCTCCGACTGATTGCGCGTGAACTTGGGCCAGGCGCCCGCGCCCGGGATGATCGGGGCAAGGTTGCTCATCATCTGGCAGCCATTGCACACGCCCAGCGCGAAGGTGTCCTGGCGGTTGAAGAAGGCCGCGAACTGCTCGGCCATCTGCGCATTGAACAGGATGGTCTTGGCCCAGCCTTCGCCGGCACCCAGCACGTCGCCGTAGCTGAAGCCGCCGCAGGCGACAAAGCCGGAGAAATCGGCCAGGTTGGCACGGCCGGCGATCAGGTCGCTCATATGGACGTCATGCGTGTCGAAGCCCGCGCGGTCCATGCTGTAGGCCATCTCGATCTGCGAGTTGACGCCCTGCTCGCGCAGGATCGCCACGCGCGGACGCGCACCGGTTGCCACGAACGGCGCGGCAATGTCCTCTGCCGGGTCGAAGGTCAGCACCGGCGAGATGCCCGGGTCCGCGGCGTCGAGCAGACGGTCGTACTCGCTGTCGGCGCAGGCGGGGTTGTCGCGCTGGCGCGCGATGCGCCAGCTGACTTCGTTCCAGGTGCGCTGCAGCTCGCTGCGCGCGGCGCCGAACACCTTCCTGGCGTCGCGGTAGATCTCGATCTGGTCGGTGGTGTTGGGCTTGCCCACCACGTGGCTGCAGGCGGACAGGCCAACCTCGCGCAGCACGGCGAACACGGCATCGCGCTCTTCCTGGCGTACCTGGATCACCGCGCCGAGTTCTTCGGAGAACAGCGCGCGCAGGGTCTGCTCGTCGCGGCGGCCGGAGATCTGCTGTGCCCAGTTCTTGGCGTCGCCGAAATCCTGCTCCTGGACCGGGTCCAGCGCCAGCATGTCGACATTGAGCGACAGGCCGCAATGACCGGCAAAGGCCATCTCGGCCAGCGCCGCCATGAAGCCGCCGTCGGAACGGTCGTGATAGGCCAGCAGCTTGCCGTCGCGGTTCAGGCGCTGGATCACGTTGAAGAAATTCTTCAGGTCTGCGGCGTTGTCCACGTCCGGGGTGGTGTCGCCCACCTGCTGCGTCACCTGCGCCAGGATGCTGCCGCCGAGACGGTTCTTGCCGCGGCCGAGGTCGATGGCGATCAGCACGCTGTCGCCGGCATCGGTACGCAGTTGCGGGGTCAGGGTGCGGTCGGTGTCATCCACGGCGGCAAACGCCGAGATGATCAGCGAGACGGGCGCGACCACTTCCTTGTCGACGCCGTTGTCCTGCCACTTGGTGCGCATCGACAGCGAATCCTTGCCCACGGGGATGCTGATACCGAGGGCCGGGCACAGTTCCATGCCGACCGCATGCACGGTGTCGTACAGCCTGGCATCCTCGCCTTCCACGCCGCAAGCCGCCATCCAGTTGGCGGACAGCTTGACCTTGCCCAGGTCCCTGACCGGCGCGGCGGCCAGGTTGGTCAGCGCCTCGCCGATGGCCATGCGGCCCGAGGCCGGTGCGTTGATCACGGCCAGCGGGGTGCGCTCGCCCATGGTCATGGCTTCGCCGGCGCGGCCCTTGTAGTCGAGCGTGGTCACGGCCACGTCGGCCACCGGCACCTGCCAGGGACCGACCATCTGGTCGCGCGCATTCATGCCGCCAACGGTACGGTCGCCGATGGTGATCAGGAAGGACTTGCTGGCCACGGTGGGGTGGCGCAGCACGTCGCGCACGGCCTTGTCCAGCGCGATGCCGGTCACGTCCACCGGCGGCAGGTCTTGCTCCACGTGCCTGACGTCGCGGTGCATGCGCGGCGGCTTGCCCAGCAGCACATCCATCGGCATGTTCACGGCATGGTGTTCCTTGAGCGCTGCGTCGACGTTCGCGTCGACCAGTTGCAGCTGCTTCTCCTCGGTCGCGATGCCGACCACCGCGAACGGCGAGCGCTCGCGCTGGCACATGGCCTGGAACAGCGGGAAGGATTCCGGCGCCACGGCCAGGACATAGCGTTCCTGCGACTCGTTGCACCAGATCTCGGCCGGGCTCATGCCGGACTCTTCCAGGTGCACATGGCGCAGGTCGAAACGCGCGCCGCGGCCGGCGCCGTCCACCAGTTCGGGGAAGGCATTGGAAATGCCGCCCGCGCCCACGTCGTGGATCGACAGGATGGGGTTGTCGTCGCCGAGCTGCCAGCAGGCGTTGATGACTTCCTGCGCGCGCCGCTCCATTTCCGGGTTGCCGCGCTGGACCGAATCGAAGTCCAGGTCGGCGGTGTTGGTGCCGGTCGCCATCGAGCTGGCGGCGCTGCCGCCCATGCCGATGCGCATGCCCGGGCCGCCCAGCTGGATCAGCAGCGAGCCGGCCGGCAGTGCCTTCTTGTGCGTGTGGCCGGCGTCGATATTGCCGATGCCCCCGGCGATCATGATCGGCTTGTGATAGCCGCGCACGGTGCCGCCTACGTTCTGCTCGTAGACGCGGAAATAACCGCCCAGGATGGCACGGCCGAATTCGTTATTGAACGCGGCGCCGCCGAGCGGGCCTTCGGTCATGATCTGCAGCGGCGAGGCGATGCGGTCCGGCTTGCCGGTCACGCTCACCTTGTCGTCCGGGTTGCGGTGCGCCACCGGCTGGGCGGCATCGCGCGCGTTTTCCCAGCCTTCCACGGCATCGGGCAGCATCAGGTTGGAGACCGTGAAGCCGGTCAGGCCAGCCTTGGGCTTGCCGCCACGGCCGGTCGCGCCTTCGTCGCGGATTTCGCCGCCAGCGCCGGTGGAGGCACCGGGGAACGGCGAGATGGCGGTCGGGTGGTTGTGCGTCTCCACCTTCATCAGCGTGTGCGTCAGCGCCTCGTGGCGGCCGTACTTCTGTTCGGTGCCGCGCGGGAACCAGCGCTCGGCCACGTCGCCTTCCATCACCGCGGAGTTGTCCGAGTACGCCACGATCGACCCTTGCGGGTTGAGCTGGTGGGTATTGCGGATCATGGCGAACAGGGACTTGTCCTGCTGCACGCCGTCGATGGTCCAGGTGGCGTTGAAAATCTTGTGGCGGCAGTGTTCGCTGTTGGCCTGCGCGAACATCATCAGCTCGACGTCGGTCGGGTTGCGCTCCAGCCTGGCGTACGCGTCCACCAGGTAGTCGATTTCGTCTTCCGACAGCGCCAGGCCCATTTCGGTGTTGGCCTGCGCCAGCGCGGCGCGGCCACCGGAGATATCGATAAAGCGCAGCGGCTTGGCGGGCAGTTCCTGGAACAGGCCAGCGGCGTCTTCACGCGAGGCCACCACGCTTTCGGTCATGCGGTCGAACAAGTGGGCAGCGACGGCGGCGCGCGTACCCGCGTCGAGCGACTTGCGCCCGCGCAGCAGGCCCTTCTTGCATACCACGGTGATCTCGATGCCACGCTCGATGCGGTGCACGTGCTCGAAGCCGCAGTTATGGGCGATATCGGTCGCCTTGCTGGCCCACGGGGAAATGGTGCCAAAGCGCGGGATCACCACGAAGCGGTCACCTTCGGCCTGTGCCTCGAAAGGCGCGCCATAGGTCAGCAGCGCGCCGATGCGGGCGCCATCGTCTTGCGACAGCGGCACATCGGTGTCGACGAAATGCAGGAACTGGCCGTGCACCGACTCGATGTCAGAGTCGATCTGCTTGAGGGCGGTGAGCAGGCGTTGCTGGCGGAAGGCGGAAAGCGCCAATGCACCGGGGAAGCACGAGAAATGCGCCATGGTCTGAGCGGTCGGGAGGGCAGGAGGTAGGGGCTGCTACCGGCCGGCGCCGCTGGTTGGGGCGCCGTGCTGGCGAGAAACCGGCATTATACCTTGTCGAAGGGGGGGGCCGCGATGCAGCACAGGCGGCTTCAAGGGCAAGGCCGGAAGCGGGGCCGGCAAGCTCCGCAGCCATCACGTGCCACGCGCGGCGCCCCGGCGCCGTATGCGGCAATAGCCACTCCACGCTGCCACGGCGGGCGGCGCGCCTCAGGGGCGCGCGTGCCCGGCCGCCTGATGGATCGCCGCGCGGATCCGTGGATAGGTGCCGCAGCGGCAGACAATGCCGGACATGTGCTGATCGATGTCGGCATCGCTGGGCTTCGGGATCTTGCTCAGAAGTGCGCTGGCCGCCATCAGCTGGGCGCTCTGGCAGTAGCCGCACTGCACCACGTCAAGATCGAGCCAGGCGGCCTTTAGCGCTTGCGCCTGCGCGCCGCGCAAGCCTTCGATGGTCACGATCCGGGTAGTGGCCAGCCTGGAGATCGGGTTCATGCACGCGACATCCGCCGTGCCGTTCAATTGCACCGTGCAGGCGCGGCAAACGCCGATGCCGCAGCCGTACTTGGTGCCGGTCAGCCCCAGTTCGCACCGCAGTACCCACAGCAGCGGCGTGTTCGGATCGGACTGCACGGACACCGTCTTATCGTTGATGCTCAGGGATAGCATGGTTTTCTCCCGGGAATCGGGTCAGTTCAGGCCAGTTTCAGGGGCAACGCGCGCAGGCGTTGCCCCGTCAGTGCGAACAGGGCGTTTGCCACCGCCGGTGCAATCGGCGGCGTCCCCGTTTCACCCACGCCCTTGGGATGCGCCTGGCTTGGCATGATGTAGGTGTCGATCGCCGGGCAGTCGTGCATGTGGATGACGGCAAAATCGTTGAACGTCTTCTGCTGCACCTCGCCGCCGGCGATCGTGATCTCCTCGAACAGCGCGGCCGACAGGCCAAAGATGATCGCGCCTTCCATTTGCTGGCGGATCAGGTTCGGGTTCACCGGCATGCCGCAATCGATCGCGCAGAACACCCGGTGCACACGCACGTGCTTGTCCGGCGCCAGCGATACCTCCGCCACCTGCGCGACAATGCTGCCGTAGGCCTCATGCAGCGCCACCCCGCGTGCGCGCGTGGCGCCGTCAGCCGTCCTCCCTGGCGGTTTCCCCCATCCGGCCATCTCCGCGGCCTTATGCAACACGGCCTGATGGCGCGGATGCTTTACCAACAGCCCGGCACGGAAGGCGACGGGATCCTTGCCGGCCGCCACCGCCAGTTCGTCGATAAAGCTCTCGGTAAAGAAAGCCTGGTGCGAATGGCCCACCGAGCGCCAGAAGCCCACTGGCACCGGCAGGTCGACAATCACGTGCCCTACACGCGCGTTTGGCCATTCGTAGGGCCGGTCGAATGCGCCTTCCGTCGTGGTCTTGTCGATGCCGATGCCAGGCAGGCCCAGCAAGCGTGCCAGCATGGCCGGCACGATCGCCTGGCTGGCCGACGTATTGTGCCAGGCCACCAGGTTGCCCGCGGCATCGAGCCCGGCCTTGAAGCGCGAGAGGCAGGCGGGCCGGTAGAAGTCATGCGTGGTGTCCTCGATACGCGACCAGATCGTCTGGACCGGCTTGCCGCCGGCCTCGCGCGCGATGGCCGCTGCCTGGGAGATGAAGTCCACTTCCAGCCGCCGGCCGAACGCGCCGCCGATCAGTTGCGGCTGTATGTCGACCTTGCCGGCATCGATCCCGAGGACTTCCGAAACCGCCCGGCGCGCCAGGCCGGGCAACTGCGTGGAGACCCAGACCCTGGCCGCGCCGTCGCGAACCTGCACCGTGCAGTTGATGGGCTCCACCGCCCCATGCGCGAGGTAGGGTGCGCTGTACTCAGCGCTGAGGGGCTTCGCCGCGGACTTCAACGCAGCCTCGACGTCGCCGTGCCGGTAATAAGCATGCCCGTCGGAGGCATCCAGTGCCTGCGCGAGACGGCGGCTCACTTCCGCGCTGGAGATCGAGGCAGCGGGCCCCTTCTTCCACACGATATCCTTGACCGCGTCCAGCGCGCTCATGGCCCGGTACGCATTGTCGGCGATCACCGCCACCCCGCCGGTGCCGCCGTTGTAGGCATCGACCGCGAGCACCTTGACGATGCCCGGCAACGCGCTGGCGGCCGAACCGTCGAAGCTCGCCACCGTACCGCCCAGCACCGGGCACATCGTCACGCTGGCGTACAACAGGCCCTCGGGCAGCACGTCGATGCCAAAGCGCGCCGTGCCGTCGATCTTGGACGCCGCTTCGATGCGGTGCACGTTCCTTCCGATGAGCTTGAATTCGGACGGCCGCTTGAGCACCACGCTTGCCGGCAGCGGCTGCCTGGCGGCCAGCGCCGCCAGTTCGCCGAAGGTGGCCGACTGCCCGGAGGCGTGCAGCACCCTGCCGTCCTGCGCCCGGCACTCGCCCGCGGGCACTTTCCACCGCGCGGCGGCGGCACCGATCAGCATCGCGCGGGCGGATGCGCCGGCCTCCCGCATCGGCTCCCACAGGTCGTTGAGGCCCGACGAACCGCCGGTCACCATCTCGCCGATCTCGCGCATGAGCTTGCGGGTGAACCAGACCGCCGCGTGCTTGACCACGCCATTGTCCTCCGCGCGAAACGGGAGATCATCGACCACGACTTCCAGGTTGTTGTAGATCTTGTCCACGGGCGCATGCTCGACCTTCACCTGTGCCCAGCCGGCATCCATCTCGTCCGCCAGCACCATGGCGAGGCCGGTGTGCACGCCCTGCCCCATCTCCGAGCGGCACATCATGATGGTGACGGTGTTGTCCTCCGCCACCATGACCCAGCCATTGAGCCCGACCTGCGTGCCAACCGCTGGCAATGGGGTGGACGTTGTCAGGCGCTGGCGCGGCGGCAGCACCGACCAGCCCACCAGCAGCGCGCCCGCCGCGCCAAGGCCGCCGAACAGGAAGGTCCTGCGCTTCATGATGGCCGGAACGCAAGGGAAAAATCGAACAGGCGATGCTTGTCCCAATACACGACACCGAGATAGACATCCGGCGCGATGCAGCGGATCTCGTCGCGTATCCAGTGCGCCACGACCGAGGTCCTGGAATAGTCCAGCACAATGCATTCCTTCTGGTCGAGCCAGCTCTCGCCTTTGTACACCTCCGCCAGGACGGCTTCGAGCCCAAATGGCGACACTTTGTTCTTGAGCACCCCGCGCTTTGCGTCGAAGACTTTCCCCTGCCAGGCAAAGAGATGGATCATCCCGGCAATGGTCTCGCTGAACACCGTGCCGGGCGAAATGATCGCGGTGCCCGTGGCTTCGCCATCCGGAATCTCGCCGGCGGGGCTGTTGCGGAACAATGCGTCGAGCTGTTCCTGGCTCATCGCCAGCAGCCCTTTCACGTCGCAGGCCATTTTGCACCTCCCATGTCGATCGCCAGCCTAGGCGCCCGTCGTGGTCTCGTTCAGGATCACGTCAGCCGCCTTCTCGGCGATCATGTAGATTGCGCTGGCCGGGAAAAAGCCCGGAATCCTCGGAAAAACGGACGCGTCGACCACCCGCAGCCGGTGCGTTCCGTGCACGGAAAAAGCGCTGTCGAGCACGCCGCCCGCGTCGCGTGCGCCGATGGCGCAGGTACACGATGCGTGATGGCCCCAGGCGTTGTCGCGCACATAGCCGGCCAGCTCGGCGTCATCGCGCAGGTGGGCGCCGGGAAGCTGCTCCTGCGCGACCACGCCGCGCGCGGCCAGCGGCGCCGCCAGCTTGCGCACATAGCGGATGGCGTCGATCACTGCGCGCATATCGTCGTCCGAGGCGGCGTCGCCCTCCTCGAAATAGTGGAAGTTGATCAAGGGCGGTTCGAGCGGATTCGCGGACCGCAGCATGACCGTGCCCGCGCGATTCTGTGTGTGCGCCTTGAGGATGGCCCAGGTAAGCATATCGTCGCTCTTCGCGAACAGCTTCGAGTACCCGGGAAAATAGCCGGTAAAGTGCTCGACCAGCGCCATGCAGAAAATATCGGGCACGGGATGGGATTTGCGCGAGCGCCTTGCCACCGCGATCGCGACGCCGTTGGAAGTGTAGACCCCGTGGCGCAGGTCGCGCCAGCTGCAATAGGCCGGGTCATCCTTCTTGAAACGGGCGCCATCCAGTATCTGCCAGGGCCGCGCCATCCGGCTCACGACGCCGATCTCATAACGATCCTGGAGGTTGCGCCCCACCCCCGGCAAGTCCACGCGGACGGCAATGCCATGGGCGCGAAGGTGCTCTGCGGGGCCGATCCCCGAGAGCATCAGCAATTGCGGCGTATTGAACGCGCCGCCCGCCAGGATCACCTCGCGGCGCGCGCGCACTTCCTGCCGCATGCCGGGCGCCGGATTCGGCGAGACATGCGCCTGGTAGAGATGCCGCCCCTTGAGGTATTCGACACCGAGCGCGGTACCGTTCGCGTCGAGCAGCACCCGGGTCGCCAGCGCGTCCAGTTCGATATGCAGCCGCGAAGGGAAGCGGCCCGCCACTTCGAGCAGCCGCTCTCGCGTGCCCGTGCGGGCATGGCCGCTGGTCGTCATCGGCGTGTAGCACACGCCATCGAAATAACGTCTGCCCCAGATCCTGGAATTCGGATCGCCCTGCCACCTGAGCAAGCGCAACAAGGCATGGAGCCGCCGCGGCACACTGCGCGCAGCCAGTTCCATCGAACCGAGAACCAGGCGTGTCAGCGCATCATCGGTGAGCGCTTTCAGGGGGAACGCGCGCTCCGTACTGAGCCACCCGTCCCAGCCGTGCGCGGTGGGATCGAAGCCAAGCCGGCGGGCCAGCTCCCACAGCGGACGGTGGCGGCATTGCTCCAGCCGCTTGGCGTAGCGGCGCATGCGCACGGCGCGCCACGAGCGGTCGCCGGTCAGCTCGGCAATGTCGTCCCAGTCCGAGTCGTGGGGGTAGAGAAAGATCATCGCGTTATGCGCGGTGCAGCCGCCCAAGGTGGCAGCCCGCGGATAGAGCACGCCTTCGCTGCCGCACTTGGGGTCGCGCCGCTGCTGCGCCTCGTCCGCATAGTGACGCACGAAGAAATTCCAGCTCATCGCGGGATTCTCGGACGCGCAGGCATGAAATGCCGGCACCTCGTAGTCCTCCGGCAGGCACGCCGCTGCATGCTCGCGCGCATCGCAGCCCGCCTCGATCAGGAACACGCGCATGCCCGCCTCCGCGAGCCGCGCGGCGAGCGTGCCGCCGCCCGCGCCGGAGCCGACGATCACATAATCCCAGGCTTGCTCGCCTTGAGCTGACATATCCCCGCCGCGCAGTCTTCGTCAGAAGGTCTTGAGAAAGGCAATCAAGGCCCGCTTATCCTCGTCGCTCAGTACCGGCTCCTGCCCAAACGATTGCTCATCGGCGCTCAGGCCGGCCTGGTTGTTGAACTCCGCCGTGCCGAAATAGTGGCCGCGATTCACCACGAAATCCGGGCACTTGCTCAGGTCCAGCATGGGCTTGACTACGTTGGCGTAGGTCTTGCGCAAATCGTCGTCGGTCGCCCCCGCCGGCACCGAGGCCAGGTCCGTCTTCAGCTTGACGGCAAGGCCCAGCAATCTGGCTGCATGGTCGGCCTTTGCGCCGATGTCGGCGCTCTCCGCCAGTGGCTGGATATTGGCGACCAGGTCGACCGGCATCTGCCTGGGCGCGGGACCGATGGTCACATCGCCGCCGGCCCCGACCAGCCACGGCGCGAAGCGGTGCATGAAGCCCTGCAACGGCTTGAGCGCCTCCGGCACGAAACCTGCCGGCACCGTGATCTGGCTACGCTCCGTGGTGCGGTCGATCACGCCGGGCACCTTGGCGCCCAGGATATCGTCGTGCGCGCGCTTCTGCGGCCACAGCAATTGCTCGATGGAAGCGTCGAAGACCTTCACCCGGCTTGCCACCGAGGGATCGTCGCTAAACGGCCCGAGCGCATTGTTGAGGAAAAACGGCGCGGTCGACCAGATGCTGATCAGCGAAGGCACGCGCGTATAGCCACGGCCGCCGGCAGGCATCCGGTACTGCCAGCGTTCCCCCGTGAATGGATCATTGAGCGTGATGGTGCCGACCGAAGGCAGCGTCTTGTACGACTCCGACGAAAAGTTGTCCCAGATATTCCCCCGCAATGCATTGGTCGCCAGCGGACTGCACGCATTCGTGCGCAGCAGCGTGACGGGAACGCGCGCATCGGATGAAAGATAGTTGCCGTCCAGGAAATCCGGCGCATTGACGATCTGGCGCATCCGCGCCTTGAATTCGTCCGTTTGCGTCCATTTCCAGTACCGCATGAAACAGGCGAGATAATTCGGCCCCGCGCAATCCCGCAGGTTCAGGCTGGCCGGTGGTGGCGGCGCCTTGCTGGAGTGACAGCGCGCGCAGGTATCGGCGAACACGTTCTTGCCCTGCGCAAGCTGCCGGGCGCCGGCCGCAGAGGACGCATCCGCCAGGAAAGCAGTGCCCCCCGGCGCAGCGCTCAAGTGGTCCGGCGGGGTCGATTTCAGCAGGAACAGCGCCGTATTGAAGGTGCCGGCTTCGGTCGCCTTCCAGTAGCTTGAATTCTTCTGGGCCACCGCGAGTTCGATCGGCGTGATGGTCTTGCCGCCGAGGATGGGATTGAAGTGCAGCAGCCACTCCTCGCTGAACAGGCCGATATTCAGGTACACCCGGTTCAGGGCGCCAAGCACGCCAACCGAATCGGCACCGTCCTTGAGGACATGGGGTGTCCATACCGTATCGGGCGGCGTGTAGAACTGCGTCAGCGCACCATCCTTCACGAAATCGTTGAGTTGCCGGTTGTTGCGCTCTCCGCCGGCCAGCTTCTCCTGGCCGATCCGTTTGGCCACGCCCATGCGCGCCATCAGGTCGTAGAGCGCGTTCATGGTCCTGGGGTTGTTGATGTTGTCGGTGGAGACCAGCGAGGTATCCATGGTGCCCGGCCTGAACGTATGCACGAGCTGGAACATGAAATTCTGCTGGCCCTCGCGCGTCGACGCGTTATGGATGAAGAGCCGGTCCACCCACATATACTGCGCGCCCACCGTGGAACTCAGGTCGGCCCATTTCGGATGCGCAGGGTCCGCTGGAGGATGGACCGGGCTGGGGCCCGCGTGGCAGAAGCCGCATGCCATGCCGACGCGATACGGGCGCACCAGGTCGGCCCTGTTGTAGTAGGACGGATCGGTGTAATAGCGCTGCGGATTCCATGCCTTCGCGGCCTTTTCGTCGAATGCCGGGTTGGGAAACAGGCGCAGGCCGACAATGCCCGTGGGATAGCCGTAGTAGGAGCCGACCGGCAACTTCACGCCGTTCGGCAAGGTCGTGCCGCGCGCGCCGATCTTGACGCCGGGATAGGCTCGTTCGTCCTCGAACGGGTCGGCCGGGCAATCCTTCACCCGTTGATCGAGCCACAGGCCAAAGCGTTGCGGGTCGGGCGCGGTGGGTTTCTCGAAACAGGGTTCGTTGAGCAGGCCCAGGTAATTCCAGCGCGTGTCGCGCGAATAGCCCTGGCTGGGATGGGAGCTGATGGACTTGAGCAGGTCGAAGGCGCCGAACGTGAAGTGCGTCATGTCGTCCCAGAACCTATCGTTGCCGCCACTCCACACGAGCCACATATTGCGGCCCATGATTTCTTCCTTGCCCAGGGCGATGCCACGATCCATGTCGTGGAAATAGTCTTCCGCCGCATGCCGGAACGAGTCCGCGCCACGACCGGCCTGCTGCGCCTCATCCAGGACGTGGCCCGGCTCCGGTTTCGAACACCCGCCCACGGCGATCGAGCCAATCAACGCAATCACCAGAACGATAGCTCTGCTGCCTGGATTCACCTCCGCCCTCCCTGCACAAGGGAATCGGCCATTTATCACACTATGGCCTCGCACCCCAGAGTCCTCATAAACCTAGGAATGTGATGGGCATAAGTCAAGGAAATTGCTGCAACGCGGTTGGTTCGGCGTCGTCGCCAGGAGTGCCGGAGTTGGCGAACACGGTGGATTTGAAAATCCACGTGACCACCTTGGGGGGTAAGTGACGAAAGACTGATCTGATTAAGGTTTAATGCAGTTGCTGCTTAACCGCAACTGCCCGCGGCCACCGTGTGGATGCTCACCATGGGCACGCGCATGCGCACGCCCGCCACGCTGGTTTCGAACACGCGCTCGACATCGTTGGGATGGCTGCGGTTGAAATGCGGCGCCGCAGCTTTGGCCGCGAAAAACGCCGCTGCAACGCGGCCTATAACGAAGTGGCGGATCGCGCCGCCTGCTCGTAAAGGCCGGTCAGCACCCGCAGCAGTCGCGCCAGCTCGCCGATCTCGGCGTTTTCCGCGCTGCCGGCCGAGAAATTATTGGTCAGGCAGTGCTCCCGGATCTCGCGGTAGCGGGCGCAGGCCTGCGTACCGGCGGGCGTAGTGATGTAGGTGGCTTCCTTGCCGACCCGCTCGCCCTCGACCAGCGCCAGGCCCTGCAGCTTCTTGAGCGCATAGGTGACGAGGTGGGTGTCCTCGACATTGAGCACGAAGCAGATATCCGCCAGCCGCTTGGGGCGCGCCCGGTGGTTGACGTGATGCAGCACCAGCACATCCAGGAAGGTCAGGTCGCGCACGCCGGAGGCGCCCATGCAGCGCACCACCCAGCGGCTGTATGCGTTGTAGGCCGTGTTCAGGCCGAACTCGAACTCGGACAGCTCCGGGCTGCGCTCGGACACCAGGTGCGAAGACGAGACAATATTGGGCCCGGATGCCGATCGCGCAAAGGCGCTGGCCGTGGACCGGGCAGACGCCTCGTGCCCGCTGTTGTCGTCGGCCCGGGCTGGCTCGGTTGCTGGCTCGGTTACTGACTTGCGCGCCATGTCTTCACTCCTTTCATGGGTTGGTCTGCGCACGGTATGACAGGGATGAGCAGGTATCCCCGATGCCGCCGCCACCATATTTGGTTTAACAGTTTATTAACAAATTACGAGGATAAACACAATAAATCCAAGCAAAACATTGTGAATGTCACCGTGGAATCTGCACGAAGAATGGGCGGGGCCGCCATTCCCGCACCCTCGGAGTGACCCGCGCATGCCCTGCAAAGGCCTGGTTGCGCAGTGAGGATGCACTGGATAGACTCGACTCGAACCCTCCTGAACGCGATTGACCGCGACGCCAATGCCCACGGATATCCATACGCTACAGACAAAACTTCGCGACGGCGCGACCTCGCGGGCCGACGTCATCGCCCAGGCGGCGCAGCTTGCGCGGACGCCGGCGGCCGATGCCGTCTTCCTGCACACCACCTTCGACGCCGCGGCGCAGGTAGCGCAGGCTGCCGACGCGGCCAGCCTGGCCGGCAAGCCGCTGCATCCCCTGGCCGGCCTGCCGGTATCGGTCAAGGACCTGTTCAATATCGCCGGTGAAGCCACGCGCGCCGGCTCGCCGGTGCGCAGCGACGCGGCGGCGGCCACGGCCGATGCCACGGTGGTGCGCCGGCTGCGCGAGGCTGGCGCGGCGCTGGTGGGCCGCACCAATATGACCGAGTTCGCCTTTTCCGGCGTGGGCATCAACCCGCATTTCGGCACGCCCGTGAACCCGGCGGATGCCCGGGTGGCACGGATTCCCGGCGGATCCTCGTCGGGCGCCGCGGTTTCCGTGGCGCTGGGCCTGGCGGTCGCCGGGCTGGGCAGCGATACCGGCGGCTCCATCCGCATTCCGGCAGCGCTGTGCGGGCTGACCGGCTTCAAGCCCACTGCCCGCCGCGTGCCGCTGGATGGCGCCTTCCCGCTCTCCTACACACTGGATACGGCATGCGCCATGGCACGCACGGTGCATGACTGCGCGCTGATGGACAGCGTGATCGCCGACCAGGCAGTGGTTCCGGTCATCAAGGCCGCGGCCGGCATTCGCCTGGCCATCCCGCGCCAGTCCCTGCTTGACGATCTCGACCCCATCGTGGCGCGCGCCTTTGACCGCGCCCTTGGCCGGCTGTCCGCGGCCGGCGTGCAGATCGAGCATATCGACCTGCCTGAGCTGAATGAACTGCCCACCATCAACGCCTCCGGCGGCTTCAGCGCCGCGGAAGCCTATGCCATCCACCGGCATATGCTGGCAACCCGGCGCGAACAATACGATCCGCGCGTGGCCGCGCGCATCGACCGCGGCGCCAGCATGGACGCGGCCGACTATGTCGACCTGATGCGCGCCCGCATCGACTGGATTGCGCGGGTGACGGCGCGCATCGACGGCTTCGACGCCGTGGCCTGCCCGACGGTGCCGATGGTGGCGCCGCCGATTGCCCCGCTGGTAGCGGACGATGCCCTGTTCTTCCGCACCAACGGCCTGCTGCTGCGCAATACCTCGGCCTTCAATTTCCTCGACGGCTGCTCGATCTCGCTGCCCTGCCACCAGCCGGACGAACTGCCGGTCGGCCTGATGCTCTCGCACGGGGCGCTGCGCGACGCGCAACTGCTGGGCACGGCAATTGCCGTGGAATCCATCGTCAGGCTATGCCCTCCCTGACCATGCAAGCCCCTGCCCCGATCTCTCCCACCCACGCTGCAGCCGCTGCGCTGCCCACCGACGCGTGGCTGCCCCTGGACGCGGCCAGCGCCAGCGAGATCCCGCTCCACGACGTGGCGGCAATCCGCCATATCGAGGCCAGCGCCATGGCCAGCCTGCCCGCTTTCGAGCTGATGACGCGGGCGGGCAACGCCGCGGCCGCCTGGCTGGCGCGCCACGCGCCAACTGGCCCGTTGCTGCTGCTGGCCGGGCCAGGCAATAACGGCGGCGATGCGCTGGTGGCCGCCACCCGGCTGCACCAGGCTGGGCGCCAGGTCCAGGTATGGCTGACCGCCGAGCCCGATCGCCTGCCCGCCGACGCAGGCCGAGCCTGGCTCGAAGCGCGCTCGGCGGGCGTGACGCTGCGCGCCGTTCCTGAATCCGCATGCCATGGCACCCTGCCTGCCATCCCCGGGGAAACCTGCGCACTGGTCGACGGACTGCTGGGCATTGGCTTGAACCGCGCCGCGGACGGCTTCATGGCGCAGTGGATCGCGCATCTTGCGGACTCTGGCCTGCCTGTGTTCGCGCTCGATATCCCGAGCGGGCTGTTCGCAGACACCGGCGCCGGCGCCCCGGCCGTGCGCGCCTGCCGCACGCTGACCTTCATTGCCGCCAAGCCCGGCCTGCTGACGCTCGACGGCCGCGATTGCGCAGGCCAAGTCGATATCGCCCCGCTGGGCCTGCTTTACCCGCCAGCCGTGCCGGCCTGCGCCACGGTCAACGTCCCGGCCTCGTTCGCTGCGGCACTGCCCGCGCGCCGCCATGCCGCCAACAAAGGCACGTTCGGCTCGCTCGCGGTGATCGGTGGCGGTATCGGCATGACCGGCGCACCGCTGCTCGGCGCGCGCGCCGCGCAGCACCTGGGCGCCGGACGCGTGCACATCGCCTTCCTGGCGCAGCCCGCGCCGCTGCTCGACCCTGTGCATCCGGAACTGATGCTGCATCCGATCGCGGAGATCCAGCTGTCCACCATGTCCGCGCTGGTGATCGGCCCGGGCATGGGCACCGGTACGGCTGCACGCCAGCAACTCGAGCGACTGCTGCAAGGCGGCGCCACCACCACCGAGCCGCCGGCCCTCGTACTGGACGCCGACGCGCTGAACCTGCTCGCCTCGGACCCCGCGCTCGCCGCCATGCTGGCGCGCAGCCCGCAGGTGCGCGTGATGACGCCCCACCCGCTCGAAGCCGCGCGCCTGGCCGGCACCGGCGTGGCGGAAATCCAGCGCGACCGCCTGGCGGCGGCGCGCTTGCTGGCCACGCAATGGCAGGCTGTGATCGTGCTCAAAGGCTCCGGCACGGTGATCGCGGCGCCACCGGACGCCGGCGGCAACGTAGCGCTGTCAGTCAACCCCACCGGCAACGCCGGGCTGGCGACCGCCGGCACCGGCGATGTGCTGGCCGGCATGATCGGCGCCCTGCTCGCCCAGGGCATGCCGGCGTTGCAGGCGGCACAGGCCGCGGTCTGGCTGCACGGGCGCGCCGCCGACCACCTGGTGGCGCACGGCGCGGGCCCCGCCGGCCTCACCGCCAGCGAGCTCTACGCACCGATGCGCCGCCTGTTCAATGCATTGCTGCGGGATCCGCGCAACGCATGACCAAGGCTACCGATAGCGATTGCCCGCCGGCCAAGGGGGTTAATGTCGGATCACCGCCGTTAGCCGGCGGGGATGCGCCCTGCCATTGTTTCAGTTTGTGACACTAATGCCTTGTTTTACAGCCATAACCTGGATTCATCGCAAAAAGTGCGCGTTATACTGGAGACGCGCCCCGACGACTGGGCCAGGCCGGCCAAGCGGCCTGCCCCGGGACTAACAAGAATTGGCTGAACCCCTGGATCAGAACGGTACGTCCGCACTGTCCTTCAAGGAATTCCGCACGCATGCCCACAGATCTCCACGCCTGGCACTCTCTCCTGCAACAACACGACGCCATTCGCGACACGCCAATGCGCGAGTGGTTCGCCGACGGCGCCGCGCACCAGCGCGTCGAGCAGTTCTCGCTGGAAGCGGCAGGCCTGTATCTCGACTACTCGAAAAACCGCATCACGCCGCAGACCATGGCGCTGCTGATGCAACTGGCGGACGAAGCCGGCGTACCAAAGCACCGGGATGCCATGTTCGCAGGCGACCATATCAATGCGACCGAGGACCGCGCGGTCCTGCACATTGCCCTGCGCGCCGGCCCCGACGCCACATTCAAGGTCGACGGCAAGCCGGTGATGCCGGCCATCCACGCCGTGCTGGACCGCATGCGGGTGTTCTCGGAGCGCGTGCGCAGCGGCGACTGGACCGGGGCCACCGGCAAGCGCATCACCGATGTCATCAATATCGGTATCGGCGGCTCGGACCTCGGCCCGCGCATGGTTTGCCGCGCGCTATCCCATCTGGCCGGCAATGGGCCGCGCCTGCATTTCGTCTCGAATGTGGACGGCACCGAACTGGCCGAAACCCTGGACCGGCTCGACCCGGAGCAGACCCTGGTGATCGTCTGCTCCAAGACCTTCACCACGCTGGAGACCATGGCCAACGCCTGTAGCGCGCGCCAGTGGTTCCTGGACCGGGGCGTGGCCCAGGGCCAGCTGGCCAGCCATTTTGCCGCCGTGTCGACCAACGTGGAGGCGGTGCGCACCTTCGGCATCGACCCGGCGCATATGTTCGAATTCTGGGACTGGATCGGCGGACGCTTCTCGCTGTGGTCCTCGGTCGGGCTGTCGATTGCGCTGGCGGTGGGCTTCGACGCCTTCGCCGGCCTGCTGGCCGGCGGCCGCGCCATGGACGAGCATTTCAGCAGTGCGCCGCTGGGGCGGAATATGCCGGTGGTGCTGGGCATGCTCGGCATCTGGTACCGCAACTTCTTCGGCATGCCGACCAGTTGCATGGCGCCCTATTCGACCTCGCTCGAATTGTTTCCCGCGTTCCTGCAGCAACTGGAAATGGAGAGCAACGGCAAATCGATCCAGCTCGACGGCCGCCACGTGCGCGCCCATACCGCGCCGGTGGTCTGGGGTTCCGCCGGCACCAATGGCCAGCACGCCTATTTCCAGCTGATCCACCAGGGCTCGCAGATCGTGCCCGTGGATTTCGTGGCGCCGCTGCGCCCCCCGCGCGTATTGCCCGGCCATCATGCAAAGCTGCTTGCCAATTGCTTTGCCCAGGCCGAAGCGCTCATGCGCGGGCGCACCGCCGAGGAACTGCGCGCCGGCGGCCTGAGCGACGAGATCCGCATCGCCCATATGGTGTTCGAGGGCAACCGGCCAAGCAATATGCTGCTGATGGAGGACGTCACGCCGCATGCGCTCGGCGCGCTGATCGCGCTCTACGAGCACCGCACCTTCGTGCAGGGCGTGGTGTGGAACATCAATTCATTCGACCAGTGGGGCGTGGAGCTTGGCAAGATCCTGGCCAAGCCGATCGAATGCGAACTCACTGGCGAGACGAACACAGCTGCGCACGATGCCTCCACCAGCGCCCTGATTGCGCGGGCGCGCGCGGCACTCGGCAGCGCCTGACGGGCCGGTTCTTACACCGGGGCCGTCATCCATTCGTCGCTGGCGACGCGGCCGGCCTCGATGGTCAGGATGCGCCCGCAGCGGGCCGCCACCGAGCGGTCGTGCGTGACCAGCACCAAGGTAGATCCGGCATCGCGATTGAGCTCGAACATCAACGCAATCACGGCCTCGCCGGTGGCCGTGTCGAGGCTGCCGGTCGGCTCGTCGGCAAAGAGGATATCGGGACGCGCCACAAAGGCGCGCGCCAGCGCCACGCGCTGCTGCTCGCCGCCGGAGAGGGTGCGCGGATAGTGGGAGAGACGCCCGCCCAGACCTACCCGCGCGAGCATATCGGCCGCGCGCGCACGTACGCCCGCGGTCTCTCCGCGCAGCTCCAGCGGCAGCATCACGTTCTCCAGGGCGCTCAGGTGCCCGACCAGCTGGAAGGACTGGAACACAAAGCCCACGTGGCGCCCGCGCTGCGCCGCGCGCTGGTCTTCGTCGAGCTGGAACAGGTCCTGCCCGTTGAGCCTGACGGTGCCCGTGGTGGGCAGGTCCAGCCCCGCCAGCAAGCCAAGCAGGGTCGACTTGCCCGAGCCGGATGCGCCGACAATGGCCAGCGTTTCGCCGCGCATGACGGAAAACGTGACGTCATGCAAAATCGTCAGCGAACCCGTCGTGTCGGCCACGGTCTTTCCTAATGACTCGACTGCAAGAATGGATGAAGACATGAGCAAGAAGTTCTGGTGCGGTTGGCGAAAGCTGGCGCTGGCGGTATGCATGACCACGCTGCTGCCCGCGACGGCGTCAATGGCGCGTGCGGCAACGCCCACCATCCTGGTGCTGGGCGACAGCCTGTCCGCGGAGTATGGCATCGCGCGCGATGCGGGCTGGGTCAAGCTGCTGGAGACGCGGCTGCGCGAGGAGCGTTTCGATTATAACGTCGTGAACGCCAGCATCAGCGGCGAGACCACGGTGGGCGGCAAGACGCGCCTGCCGGACCTGATGGTACGGCATCACCCCGCGGTGGTGATCGTCGAGCTTGGCGCCAACGATGCCTTGCGCGGCCTGCCGCTGCAGACCACCGAGGCCAACCTGCGCAACATCGTCGCCAGCGCGCAGCAGGCCAAGGCAGGCGTGCTGCTGGTGGGGATGCGCATCCCGCCCAATTACGGGCAGGACTACACCGAGCGATTTTTCTCGCTGTATCCCAAGCTGGCCGGCGAGTACAAGGTCCGGCTGGTGCCCTTCCTGCTGGAGCACGTCGTCACCAAGCCGCAGTGGTTCCAGGCGGATCGCATGCATCCCACGGCGCAGGCGCAGGGGACGTTGCTGGAAACCGTGTGGCCGCAGCTCAAGCCCTTGCTCAAGGCGCCGGGGAACAAGACGGCTGCCCGCTAGCTGCTCGCGGCACGCTGGTTGCCGGGGGCCGGCGCACCACCGGGTTGCTCCCCTCTCCCCCTGGGCCCCCTGAGGGGGCCTTTCTCTTTCTGGCTATGGCCGGCGTTACTGCGCGCCAGCGCTGCTGGCAGCGCCTGCTTCCGTCGTGGCAGCAGGCTTGAGCAGTTTCACCTTGGCATGGTCCTTCAGACTCTCGTAGAAGGCCTCCAGCTGGCTCTGGCCAACCATCTGCGCCAATTGCTGGGCCTCGCCCTGGCGTCGCGCGGTATCGGCCTGCGCAGGAGGCTGGCTGACCTTGCCGATGCGATAGATGGCATAGCCGTCGGCGCCAAGGTCCACGCCCACGAAGGCGGGCAGCTTGGTGGTGTCGGCCCGCATCACGGCTTCGGCTGCCTTCGGCGGCAGGCCATCGGCCTTGGCGCGCGAGACCGTCACCGGCGCGCCAAAGCCGTCGGCGCCGCCGCTCTTCTTCAGTGCCTCGAGACGTTCCGTACCCGCCTTGGCGGTGAGCTCGGCGGCCCGCCGGGCGATATAGCCTTCGCGCACCTTGGCCTGCACGTCTTCAAACTTGCGCAAGGCGGCCGGGCGGTAGTCGACGATACGTGCCGCCACCAGCGTGGTCGGGCCAACCTGCACCGCTTCGGTATTGCGCTTGTTCTTGACGGAGTCGTCGCTGAACAGGGCCTTGAGCAGCTTCTCGTTGTTGAGCGGGTTTTGCGCGCCCAGCGCCGGGTTCGGCTGGCGGGTCACGTTGTCGGCGCTCTGGATCGTCAGCTTGAACTTGTCCGCAGCCGGCTTGAGGCTGTCGGACTGCTCGTAGACCGTGTTACCGAACGCGTCGGCCAGTTCCGTGTACTTCTTGGCGGCAAGCTGCTTGCGCAGTTCGGCTTCCAGCTCGGTACGGACCTGGTCGAGCGGCTTGGTCTCGGCCGGCTTGATGCCGGTGAGCTTGATGATGTGGTAGCCGTAGTCGGTTTCGACCACATCGCTGATCTGGCCGTCCTTGAGCGCGTACATCGCATCTTCGAACGGTTTGACCAGTGCGCCGCGGCCCATGAAGCCGAGGTCGCCGCCCTTCTCCGCCGAGCCCGGATCCTGCGATTGCTTGCGGGCCACGTCGGCAAACGTTTCGGGATGCTTGCGCAGTTCCTCGAGCAGCTTGGTGGCCTTTTCCTTGGCGGCCTGGCGATCCGCCGCCGGGGCATCCTTGGGCGAGCCGATCAGGATATGGCTGGCGCGGCGTTGCTCGTCGGTCCGGAAGCGCGCGATATTGCTGTCGTAGTAAGACTTGAGTTCTTCGGGTGTGACCGGCGTCGAAGCCGCCAGCGCGTCGGCCGACAGCACCAGGTATTCGACCTTGGCCTGCTCGGGCACCGCGAACTCGGCCTTGTGGCTGTCGTAATAGGCCTTCAGCGCGGCTTCGTCCGGGTTCACCTTGGCGGCGAATTCGGCCGGCTTGAGCTGCAGCGCCTGCACGTCACGTTGCTGGTCGCGAATGGCGATCAGGCGGTCGAGCAGCGACTTCGGCACAAAGGCGGTCGTCGCGATGGCGTTGCCGAGCTGCTGGGTGGCGAGATCGAAACGCATGCGCGCATCGAACTGCTCCGGCGTCATGCCTTGCTGGGCGAGCAGATCGACGTAGGCCTTGTCGTCGATGGTGCCGTCCTTCTTCTTCGGCAACTGGGCGATGGCGGGAATGGTGCTGATGGTTTCCAACAGGCGTTCGTTGGAGACCGTGAGATGCTTGTTGGCTACCTCATTGGCCACCACGCGCTGCAGGATCAACTGGTCGAGCACCTGCTGGCGCGCCTGCGCGCCTTCGAACTGGCGCGGGTCGTAGCTGGTGCCGAGCATCTGGCGCATGCGCTCGCTCTGGTCACGCACCACGTTATCCACTTCCTGGGCCGTGATAGCGCGGCCATCGACCTTGGCTAGATCGTGCGAGCTGTCCATGAAACGCGAGTAGCTCTCCACGCCGAAGAATACGAACGACGGGAAGACAAGCACCAGCAGCAGCAAAAGCATCAAGCGCCGGTTGTTGCGTACGAAATCAAGCATGCTGACTCAGGAAAAGGGTTGGTAACGGCAAACCCCGGGATTCTATCAGGAGCGGCAGGCTTCACGCGATTTGCCGCGCCCGCGGCGCTACTGGCGAACCGGATATGCCCCTGCCGCGCAAGTAGCCCGGGATCCCGCACAGCGGACCATGAGTGCAGGAAGCGGGGGGAAGGGATAAGGGGATACAGGAGACGCAAAAAGCAAAACGGGCCGCTAAGGGCCCGTTTTGCTGACTGCATGTCTGGCGGAGTGGACGGGACTCGAACCCGCGACCCCCGGCGTGACAGGCCGGTATTCTAACCAACTGAACTACCACTCCTGATTGGGTGCTACAGGATGCACCTTGTGTGTCTGGCTTGTCTTGCGGCAGGAGCGATGGTGGGTGCTGAGGGGCTCGAACCCCCGACCTACGCCTTGTAAGGGCGCCGCTCTACCAACTGAGCTAAGCACCCGCTCGTACCGCAGCCGCACTGCATGCTGCAAGCATCGCCGCGCACATATCAGAGTAATTACTGCTGTTTGCGTTGCGAGGGCGCAAGTGTAATACAGCCTTTGGCGTTTTGCCAAGTTTTCTTCGCAGCCATTCCCAACGGCCGGAAAAAGCACCCGTGCGGCACCAGCGCGCGCAGCATGTACTGCCCGAAGTGACGCGCAATGGAAAAACGCCGCGGGGGACATCCGCGGCGTTTTTCACATGCTGCCAAAGGGCTGCCAAAGGCGGCAGCATCGGCAACGTCAGTGATGAATCATCTCGACCGGAGCAGCTCCCTTGTCTGCCACATCGGCAGGCTTGGCCACTTCTTCCGGCAGCGCCTCTGGCTTGCGTTCGAGTGCGAGTTCCAGGACCTTGTCGATCCAGCGCACCGGGACGATCTCGATGGCGTTCTTGACGTTGTCCGGGATCTCCGCGAGATCCTTCACGTTTTCCTCGGGGATCAGCACCAGCTTGATACCGCCGCGATGCGCCGCGAGCAGTTTCTCCTTGAGGCCGCCGATCGGCAGGACTTCGCCGCGCAGCGTGATCTCACCGGTCATGGCCACGTCAGCGCGCACCGGGATGCCCGTGAGCACCGACACCAGCGCCGTGGTCATCGCCCCGCCGGCCGAAGGACCATCCTTGGGGGTGGCGCCTTCAGGCACGTGGATGTGGATGTCGCGCTTCTCGAACATCTCGTCCGCAATACCCAGGCGACGTGCCCGCGAGCGCACCACCGAACGCGCTGCCTCGACCGATTCCTTCATCACGTCGCCCAGCGAACCGGTACGGGTGATGTTGCCCTTGCCCGGCATGATCGCGGCTTCGATGGTCAGCAGATCGCCACCCACCTCCGTCCACGCCAGCCCGGTCACCTGGCCTACCTGGTTTTCCTTGCCGGCCAGGCCGAAGTCGTACTTGCGCACGCCAAGGAACTTGTCCAGGTTGTCCGAGGATACCTTGACCGTGCCCGTTTCCTTCTTGAGCAGCAGCAGCTTCACCACCTTGCGGGCGATCTTCGACACTTCACGCTCGAGCGAGCGGACGCCCGCTTCACGCGTGTAGTAGCGAATGATGTCACGCAGGGCATCTTCGCTCACTTCCATCTCGCCTGCCTTCAGACCATTGTTCTTGATCTGCTTGGGCAGCAGGTAGCGCTGGGCGATGTTGACCTTCTCTTCCTCGGTGTAGCCCGACAGGCGGATCACTTCCATCCGGTCCAGCAGCGGAGGCGGAATGTTGAGCGAGTTGGAGGTCGCCACGAACATCACATCGGACAGGTCGAAATCGACCTCGATGTAATGGTCCTGGAACGTGTGGTTCTGCTCCGGGTCCAGCACTTCGAGCAATGCCGACGAAGGATCGCCGCGGAAATCCATGCCCATCTTGTCGATCTCGTCGAGCAGGAAGAGCGGATTGCGCACGCCGACCTTGGCCAGGCTTTGCAGGATCTTGCCGGGCATCGAGCCGATGTACGTACGGCGGTGGCCGCGAATCTCGGCCTCGTCGCGCACGCCACCCAGTGCCATGCGCACGAACTTGCGGTTCGTGGCACGCGCTACCGACTGGCCCAGCGAGGTCTTGCCCACGCCGGGAGGACCGACCAGGCACAGGATCGGCGCCTTCACCTTGTCCACGCGCTGTTGCACTGCGAGGTACTCGAGAATGCGTTCCTTGACCTTCTCCAGGCCATAGTGGTCTTCATCCAGCACGCGCTCGGCATTGGTAAGGTCATTGTTGACCTTGCTCTTCTTGCGCCACGGCAGGTTGACCAGCGTGTCGATGTAGTTGCGCACGACGGTGGCTTCGGCCGACATCGGCGACATCAGCTTGAGCTTCTTGAATTCGGCGTCGGCCTTCTTCTTGGCTTCCTTCGGCATGCGCGCAGCCTTGATGCGCTTGTCGAGTTCTTCCAGGTCGGCGCCCTCTTCGCCCTCGCCCAGTTCCTTCTGGATGGCCTTGACCTGCTCGTTCAGGTAGTACTCGCGCTGGCTCTTCTCCATCTGGCGCTTGACGCGGCCACGGATGCGCTTTTCCACCTGCAGGATGTCGATCTCGCCTTCGAGCTGCGACAGCAGGCTTTCCAGGCGTTCGGTGACGTTCACCATCTCCAGGATCTTCTGCTTCTGCTCGAGCTTGATCGGCAAATGCGCGGCGATGGTGTCGGCCAGGCGACCCGGCTCGTCGATGCCCGACAGCGAAGTCAGGATCTCGGGCGGGATCTTCTTGTTCAGCTTCACGTACTGGTCGAACTGCGACACGATGGCGCGGCGCAGCGCCTCCGTCTCGGCGGTCTCGACCGGGCCTGGCGGCACGGGAACGGCTTCGCACATGAAGTGCGATTCATCTTCGCTCACTTCGCGGATATTCGCGCGCTGCGTGCCTTCCACCAGCACCTTGACGGTGCCGTCGGGCAGCTTGAGCATCTGCAGGATGTTGGCGATGCAGCCTACCTCGTAGAGGTCGTCGGCGGTCGGTTCATCCTTGGCCGCCGTCTTCTGGGCTACAAGCATGATGCTTTTGCCCGACTCCATCGCAGTTTCCAGCGCCTTGATGGACTTCGGACGTCCCACGAATAGTGGGATCACCATGTGCGGAAACACCACCACGTCGCGCAGCGGCAACAGTGGCAAGCGAATCGGCTCAGCCGGGAGGAGTTGTGTTCCGGACATCATTTTCCCCAGTCAGTCATTTAGGCGTAAATTGGGTCTCATGAATCGATTACAAGACAAGCTTTGCGCGCGATTCAATGCCAGTTGCAAAATGCTGCTCCCCGCACTTGCAAGACCCGTCCAAACAGCATACCCCCGTTTCCTCCCCTTCGTTTTACGAAAATGAAGAAAAAAAGCCGCTCGCTTATCGCGAACGGCCTTTTAGGACTCGCTGCCGGCCCGAGATCGTCACAAGCGCCGGCGCTCGCGTCAGTTCGAACCAGCCACCTTGGGCTGTTCCTCATACATCAGCAACGGCGGAGCGTCCCCAGTGATGGTGTTCTCGTCGATCACCACCTTTTGCACGCCCTTGTAGTTGGGCAAGTCATACATCACGTCCATCAGCGACTGTTCGAGTATCGAGCGCAGGCCACGCGCGCCGGTCTTGCGACGGATGGCCTTGCGCGCAATCGCGGACAGCGCGGCCGGTCGGATTTCCAGCTCCACGCCTTCCATCGCCAGCAGCTTCTGGTATTGCTTGATCAGCGCGTTCTTCGGCTCGACCAGGATCTGCATCAGCGCAGCCTCGTCCAGCTTGGCCAGCGTCGCCACCACCGGCAGGCGGCCGATCAGTTCGGGAATCAGGCCGAACTTGATCAGGTCTTCCGGCTCGACTTGCGGCAGGACCTCGCTGGCCTCGCGCTCTTCCTTGCTCTGCACCTGCGCGGCGAAACCGATACCGGTCTTGTCCGAACGCTGCATGATGACCTTCTCCAGGCCATCAAACGCGCCACCGCAGATAAACAGGATGTTGGTGGTATCCACCTGCAGGAAGTCCTGGTTCGGGTGCTTGCGGCCGCCTTGCGGAGGCACCGAAGCCATCGTGCCTTCGACCAGCTTGAGCAGGGCCTGCTGCACGCCCTCGCCCGAGACGTCGCGGGTGATGGACGGGTTGTCCGACTTGCGCGAGATCTTGTCGATCTCATCGATGTAGACGATGCCGCGCTGTGCCTTTTCCACCTCGTAGTTGCAGTTCTGCAGCAACTTCTGGATGATGTTTTCCACGTCCTCGCCGACATAGCCGGCTTCGGTCAGCGTGGTGGCATCGGCGATCACGAACGGCACGTTCAGCAGGCGCGCCAGCGTTTGCGCCAGCAGCGTCTTGCCCGAGCCGGTGGGCCCGATCAGCAGGATGTTGCTCTTGGACAACTCGACGTCGTCCTTCTTGCCGAGGTGCTTCAGGCGCTTGTAGTGGTTGTACACCGCTACGGCCAGGATCTTCTTGGCCTGCTCCTGCCCGATCACGTACTGATCCAGGCTTTCGCGGATCTCGTGGGGGGTGGGGAGATCGGACTTGGCCGTGGCGCCCGCATCCTTGTCGGATGCGGCTGCCTCGTCGCGGATGATCTCGTTGCACAGGTCGATGCATTCGTCGCAAATGAACACCGACGGGCCGGCGATCAGCTTCTTTACCTCGTGCTGGCTCTTGCCGCAGAACGAGCAGTAAAGGAGCTTTTCGCTGGATGAACCTTTTTTATCCGCCATAGGAATCAGTCACATTAGCAGTGTGCGTGCCGCAGTGCCGGAGCGCTGCGGGGATACGCTTCAAACGCATCATACGCCAAAAAAAATTTGGCGCGGCGGGTGGGACCCCCACGCTGTGGGGCAAAAGCAAAAACGAGGCGCAAGGCCTCGTTTCTGTATAGCCTTCTTCATTCCGGCCAGCCCACGGCACCCGAAGGGCCATCGACCGGCACCCGCCCGGCCAGCCAGCCATGCTGGCAGCCGGGCCGGCATATCAGCTGCGGCGGGCGAGGACCTTGTCGATCAGGCCGTAGTCCATCGCCTGGTCGCCGCTCATGAAGTTGTCGCGATCGGTATCGCGGGCAATCTTCTCGACCGGCTGGCCAGTCACTTCGGACAGGATGGCGTTGAGCCGCTCGCGCAGGTACAGGATCTCGCGGGCCTGGATCTCGATGTCCGAGGCCTGGCCGCGCGCGCCGCCCAGCGGCTGGTGGATCATGATGCGCGAGTTCGGCAGCGCCGAACGCTTGCCCTTGGCGCCAGCTGCCAGCAGGAATGCACCCATGCTGGCTGCCATGCCCATGCAAAGCGTGGCCACGTCCGGCTTGACGAATTGCATGGTGTCGTAGATGGCGAGGCCAGCCGAAACCGAGCCACCCGGCGAGTTGATGTACAGCGAAATATCCTTGTCGGGATTTTCGCTTTCCAGGAACAGCAACTGGGCAACCACCAGGTTGGCGGTCTGGTCGTTGACTTCGCCGACCATGAAAATCAAACGCTCCTTCAACAGGCGCGAATAGATGTCATAGGCGCGCTCGCCCCGACCGGACTGCTCAACCACCATCGGCACCAGCCCCAATCCCTGCGTTTCCAGGGCGGAGGCCTGCGTGGTGGCCAGACGGTCAAGCAAATCATTGCGGGTCATGCAAGTTCTCCTGGAGTTCGGTAAGAGACAAGGCTGCGGCCGGCGCGCCACGCGCCCCGGCCACGGGCCAGGCTCAGCCCAGCTGAGGCTGGTTGTTGCCTTCGGCAGTCAGTTCCTCGAAGGACACCGTCTTGTCGGTGACCTTGGCCTTGTCGCACACGAAATTTACCACGTTGTTTTCCAGTACGTAGGCTTCCATCTCGGCCAGGCGCTGTTGGTCGCCGTAGTACCAGCGCATGACTTCCTTCGGGTCTTCGTAGCTCTTGGCGAAGTCCTCGATCTCGGCCTTGACCTGGTCCGCCTTGGCGTCCAGGCCGTGGGCCTTGACGACCTCGGCCAGGATCAGGCCCAGCTTGACGCGGCGCTCGGCCTGCTGGGTGAACATTTCGGCCGGGATGGGCATGTCCTTCGCGTTCGGCATGCCGCGTTGTTCCAGGTCGCGGCGAGCCATTTCCACCAGGCGCTCCTGGTCTTGCTCGATCAGGGTCTTCGGCACTTCCAGCTCGCTGGCCTTGAGCAGCGCGTCCATGACCTGGTCCTTCAGCATGGCGTGCGTGCGGCGCTTGACTTCGCGCTCCAGGTTCTCGCGGATGTCGGCGCGCATCTTCTCGACGCTGCCGTCGGGGATACCCAGCGACTTGGCGAACTCGTCATTCACTTCCGGCAGGTGCGCCCACTCGATCTTCTTCAGCGTGACGGTGAACTCGGCGGTCTTGCCGGCCACTTCCTTGCCGTGGTAGTCCTCGGGGAATGCCAGCGGGAAGGTCTTGTTTTCGCCAACCTTCAGGCCCATGGCAGCTTGCTCGAACTCGGGCAGCATGCGGCCTTCGCCCAGCACGAAGGCGAAATCGTCGGCCTTGCCGCCCGGGAATTCCACGCCGTCGATCTTGCCGATAAAGTCCAGGGTCACGCGGTCGCCGTTCTGGGCAGCCACTTCACCGCCGCCGTCGCCGTGTTCGCCGGCTTCGCCGCGGGTGTGGTAGTGCACGCGCTGCTTGCGCAGGATGTCGATGGTCTTGTCGACCTCGGCATCGGTGATTTCGGTCTTGGTGCGGGTCACTTCGGCGCCAGCCAGGTCGCCCAGCTTGACTTCCGGATAGACTTCGAAAGTCGCGTCGATGGCCACTTCGTCTTCGCTCACGCCGTCGGTCTTGACCTCGAACTTGGGCTGGCCGGCAACCTTGACGTCCTGTTCCTTGGTGATGTCGAAGAACTTGCGTGCAGCCTTGTCGAAGCGGACTTCGAACTCGACTTGCTGGCCGTACTGCTTCTCGACCATCTTCATCGGTACCTTGCCGGGACGGAAACCGGACATCTTCACCGTCTTCGACAGGCGAACCAGACGTTCCAGCTTTTCCTTTTCGACTTCGGCCTTGGGAATGGCCAGGGTCACCTTGCGGTCCAGTTTGCCAAGGTTTTCAATGACATTCGACATGGTCGTTGATCCAATCCAGAAATGTTGTTGTGTTCGTAAGCGCACCCCGCTCGCGTGCCCGACAAGACACAGGCAAAGCGACGGCAAATGCCGATGCCCGGTACGCGGGCTCTCTCGAAAACCGCAGGTACGCGCGGAAAACCGACGAACCCGGAGCATCCGGGCGAAGGCCCACGCAAACGGAAAACGGGGATTATCGCACGGTTTTAATTAGGTTCCGGCAGTTTTTAGCCGGTAACTGGCTCCGAAGGCGCACTTGCGCCTTCAGACTCGCTTGCTACCTGCCCTTGCCGCAAGGCACGCACCAGCAGTCGCGCGGGATCGATGGCCTCGGCCAGTTCGAGTTCGAGCGGCAACGGCTCCCCTTCGATCTGGCTGGCCAGCAATTCCGCCCCCAATGCGGCCCATGTGAGGCCGCGCGAGCCATATGCAAGTGCCGCGTAGAGCCCGGGAAGACGAGGGATATCCCTAAGGCGCGCGCCACGCAGCGCGGCGGCGCCGTGCGCGGCCTGGGCCTCGTCGGCAATGCGGCCGATCAGCGGCAGGCGATTGTGCGACACGCTGCGCACACCAACGTAGCCGCTCAACACCGCCGGGTCCAGCCCGGCAGCCTTGGCGGCCAGGTCCGGCAGCAGCTGGCCCAGCCTGGCAAGATTCTCCGCGTGCACTTCGGTGCGCTCGGCCAGTTCGGCCAGTTCGCCCTGCCCGCCGGCGGCTGGCTCATAGCTGGAGCCGACCCGGGCGCTACCGTCGTCGGCCCGCGGCAACAGGTAGCCGGAGCCGGTCACCACGCAGTCCGGCCAGGCGCCCAGCTGCGCCACTTGCGCGGCCTCGAGCGTGGTCAGCTGGCCGCGCACGCGGTCGATCGTCATATGGTGCAGCGGCAGCAGGCGCAGCGCTTCGTGGGCGTTGGCGAGGACCATGACCGGTGCCTGAGCCATCACGCCGCCGTCCTCGTCCAGGGCCTGCCAGCCGTCGGCGGTACGTGCCAGTCGCGCCACCCGGCTGCCAAAGCGTGCCGTCACTGCCGTCCCGGCCTGCGCCAGTTGCGCGCGGCAGATGTCCGGCGGCGGTGCCCAGCCGCCCTGCCCGAACCAGAGCCCGCCATGGGAAACGGCGGCGCCATGCAGGCTCGCCGCCTCCTCAGGCGGCATCCAGCGCGCGAACGTCTCGGGAAAGCCCAGCGCGGCCAGTGCCGCCTGCTGGATGCGCGCGTCCTCCATGTCCGCGCCGATCTGCAAAACGCCGCAACCCTTCCAGCCCGGCGCATGCCCCGCCGCGGCCAATGCCGCCCAGGTCCGCAGCGAGAACAGATTCCCGGCGCGCGACAGGCGCGACAGGAGGCTGTCGTCCGACGACAGATGCGGATGCATGGCGGCGGCGCGGTGCGCCGATGTCAGCCGCGCAGGCCCCTCGTGCGCATCGAACAGCGTCACGCGCCAGCCGCGCGCGGCCAGGCGCTCCGTGACCGCGCAGCCGGCCAGCCCGGCACCGATCACGATGGCGTGGCGCTCGGGCCAGCCGGCGGCGGCTGGCGGGGGATGCCGGCGCTCGCCGCGCGCCGCGGGAAAGCGCGCCACCGTCATGTGCCACGTGCTGCAGTAGCCGGTCGCCCGCTTCACTTCGAAACCGGCCGCCTGCAAGCCGCGCAGGAAGAATCCGGCCGCCGCATGCGTCGCCAGCGTGGCCTCCGGACGCGCCAGCCGGGCCAGCCGCTTCATCAGCGGCGGCTGCCACATATCGGGATTGCGGTCGGGCGCAAAGCCGTCCAGGTAGAACGCGTCGACACCCAGCACCAGCCTCGGCAGCATGGTATCGATATCGCCGAACGCAAGCGTCAGCACGACCGCCCCATTCTCGAACTCCAGCCGGTGCAGTCCGGGCACGACAGGCGGCCATGCCTGGCGCAATTGCTCGGCCAGCGGCGCCAGTTCGGCCAGGCCGGGCAGATTGGCGTGGACGGCGGCGAGGCCCTCGCTCGTAAACGGATGCTTCTCCACCGACACAAAGTGCAGCCGCCGGCAACGCGCGGGATCGGCCCGCCATGCCTGCCAGGTCGCCATGAAATTCAGCCCGAGGCCAAACCCGGCCTCCAGGATCACGAACTGGTCGCGCCCGTCCCAAGCCTGCGGCAGCCCGTTGCCCGCCAGGAAGACGTGCCGGGCCTGCTCCAGCGCGCTCTCGTCACTGTGGTAGACATCCTGGTAGCGCGACGAATACGGCGGGCCCGAGGCGGCGAAGGCGGGCTCGGCGAGTTCCAAGGCGTGGGGCATGGACGAAGGGCTGGACAAAGGGCGAGGGGGACGGGAGAACTTCGGGCAGGAAAGGCGTCGGGGCAGGAATATGGCAGGCGCCCCAGGGTGCGCCAAAGCCCGTCGATGGTAGCATAGCGCCCTGTGCCGCCGGCCCGTCCAGGCCGGCACCGCCACGCCCTCTGCCCGCCTCGCCATGCTCAGCTACCGTCACGCCTTCCACGCCGGCAACCACGCCGATGTTCTCAAACACGCCATCGTGGTCCAGTTGCTGGAGCAGTTGAGCCAGAAAGACAAGCCATTCTGGTATATCGACACGCATGCCGGCGCCGGCCTTTATGCGCTCGACCATGCCTACGCGCAAAAGAAAGGCGAGTACGAAACCGGCATCGCCCGGCTGTGGCAGGCCGCCGCCGCCAAGCGTCCCATGCCGACCCTGGTCGAAGACTACCTGGAACAGGTGCGCACCCTCAACCCGGACGGCAACCTGAAGCACTACCCAGGTTCGCCCTGGCTCGCCTGGCAAATGCTGCGTGATGCCGACCGCCTGCGCCTGTTCGAGCTGCACAGCACGGAAATCCAGGTGCTGCGGGAAAATTTCCGCGGCGCCGGCCGCCGCGTCATGCTGTACGACGGCGATGGCTTCACCGGGATCAACGCCATCCTGCCGCCGCCGCCGCGCCGCGCGCTGGTGCTGATCGATCCCTCCTACGAAGATAAGCAGGACTACGGCCGTGTGGTGCGCACCCTGCAGGATGGCCTGCAGCGTTTTGCCACCGGTATGTACGCCATCTGGTATCCGGAGGTCCAGCGCCGCGAATCGGTGCAGTTGCCGGTGCAACTGAAGAAATTGCCGCTCAAGAGCTGGCTGCACGTCAGCCTGCGCGTCAAGCACCCGGTCTCGGGCGGACTGGGCCTGCACGGCAGCGGCATGTTCATCGTCAACCCGCCGTGGCGGCTGAAGGAAACCCTGGAGGCGGCCATGCCCGCCCTGGTGACGATGCTGCGCCAGGATGACGGCGCTGGCTTCACGCTGGAAGCGCACGAAAGCTGAACCTGGTGCCGCTCCCGCGCAGGAGCGGCGCCGTGACACGGCAATCGATGACGGCAGGCACCGCGCCGGTAGGACAAGAATCACTTTGGTCCTGCCCGCCCATCCGCCATACTGGATATTCCCATATTCCCCTTTACATGCCGCATCGGCATGGAGGCAAGCCATGTGCGTCAACTACGCACCCGTGCAGGCCGCCGTTCTGCGCGACGTCTTCGGCGTGACCTGTCCGACGCAGGAATGGCCGCCCGAGACGTGGCCTGACTATGCGGCGCCGCTACTGGTAGCGGACCACGAGGGGCAGCGGCAATGCCTGGTCGGCACCTTTGGCATGGTCCCCAGGAAGCGCATTCCGCCCGGCGTGGCGAAGTTCGACACCACGAACGCGCGCTCGGAATCGGTCGGCGAGAAACGGGCGTTCTCGGCGGCGTGGAAGCAGGGACAGCTATGCCTTGCACCGGCCTCGTGCTTCTATGAGCCAGACTACGCAACCGGCAAGGCGGTACGCTGGCGGATCTGGCTCAAGGATGACGAGCCGATGGCCATCGCCTGCCTGTGGCGGGCATGGCCGGGCGAAGGCGGCCAGGACGTCTTCAGCTTCACCATGCTGACCATCAATTCGGAGCACCACGCTTTGATGCAGCGCTTCCATGCGCCCGGCAAGGAGAAACGGATGATCGTGATCGTGCCGGCCACGGAGTGGGACGATTGGCTGAACTGCAGGAATACGGCACTGGCGCGCAGCTTCCTGCGCCCCTATGCCGTGGAGAAGATGGCCGCGGAGCCTGCTCCCCTGCCGCCGCGACCGGCGCCGGGATCGTCACAGGCGGCGGCCTGAGCGCACTGCGCTGCCCCGGAACGCACAGCGTTCAGGAAATCTGGTACCGGTTCTGCCGGCTGCGGGAATACAGATCCCGCGCGAGTTCCAGGATGTGATCGCGGTGGCGGTCGAATGCGTCCAGCACGGCGGGCTCGTCAGGACGCAGCTCAGGACTGAGGGTGGAGAGCACCGCGCGGTCTACCTCGAAGGCGATTTCACGCGAGTTGTCGTAGCCCCAGAAACATACGCAATGCCTGGCTGGGTCGTAACTCCGGCTGGGATTGGGAAAGTTGAGTGCCATCCCTGCATCCTAATCCGATTCGGGAGCCTCCGTACGGTATGGAGGGTCCGGCTGTCCTATTTAGACCGGATTCAAGCGTTGGCCCCTCTGAAAGTCTGGAAAAGAGCGCTTTATCCCGGCCTGGCATGGCGCCGGCTGCGGGTCAGCCGCCAATGACAGCACATTTGCCTACCCAGACATTCAGCGACATATGCATCGGGAACACCAGATCTAAGCAACTTCTACTTGGCCCGCGAACGGCGACACCGTAGGATTCCCAACACATCGGCACGAGGCATGCCAGCCAACGCATGCGCAACGAGGCCGCATCGACACAGCAGGCCCGCCAACGCGGCGCGGCCGCCGTGGCCCCGGACAGGACCGTCTGCCACAAGGTCGGCCGCCGGAAATCAATACTAGGCAAGGGTCAAAGGGTCATATGAAGAGTTTTAGCGGGGCCAGCAACGCTTGGGCGGCAGAAACCGAGGCGACGGACAAGGGAATCTGGAAAAACACGATTGCCGCCGCCAGCCATGCGCTCGAAACCGTCACACTGATCGAGCATGGCGTAGGCATGACACTGAAGCTGCAGCGCAAGATACGCACGCTGCGCGAGCGGTTGCGCACGACGCAAGCCGAACTCGACCGCTACCGTGACCTGCACGCCCACGCCATGGCGGCGTTGCGCCAGACCGAAGTCGCCGGGCCCGAGGACACGGGGCGGCTACGGGCGGACAGCGAAGCCCTGCAGATGCGGCATCGTGCCTATAAGCTGCTGGTCGAGCACTATGCGCGCGCCGGCATCCCCATCGACCGTGCTGTGTTTGCCAGGCAGCGCCGCCGGGTCCTCCAGCACCTCCTGTTCCAGCATGGCCGGGGGGTGGCCGTGGCGAAGATCCGCGTCGACGACATTGCGTTCCTGCTGCCCTGAACGACGGGCGACGTCGAGCGGCGGATAGCGGGGCGGATATCGGGGCGGATAGCGCGATGACGGCCATCACGTGCATCGCCGGCAGGCGCGCGCGGCCGCCGCGGGGATTCTTCTTGTAGAATTCGGTAGACTGTACATGCATACAGTAACCGAGGCGACCCGCCACCGAGTGCATTCTCGCGGCCGGTGCACGTCGTCACCCCCCGTTTCGCTGGCACCATGTCATCTGCACCCCGCCGCATTGCCCATCTGGATATGGACGCGTTCTACGCGTCCGTCGAGCTGTTGCGGTATCCGGAACTGCGCGGCAAGCCCGTCGTGATCGGCGGCGGGCGGAATGCGGGGCCCGAGACGCTGGCAGACGGAAGCCGGCGTTTCGCGCGCCTGCGCGACTATGCGGGGCGCGGTGTCGTCACCACCTCCACATACGAAGCGCGCGCGCTTGGCGTGTTTTCCGCCATGGGCATGATGAAGGCAGCGCAACTCGCCCCCGACGCCATCCTGCTGCCGACCGATTTCGATTCCTACCGGCACTACTCCCGGCTCTTCAAGGCAGCCGTCGGCACGTTCACGACCCAGGTCGAAGACCGCGGCATCGACGAAATCTATATCGACCTGAGCGATGTGCCGGGCGAGCCCGCCGAGATTGGCGCCCGCATCAAGCAAGCGGTCCGCGAAGCCACGGGACTCAGCTGCTCCATCTGCATTGCGCCCAACAAGCTCCTCGCCAAGATTGGCTCCGAGCTCGACAAGCCCGACGGGCTCACCCTGCTGACGCCCGAGGACGTGCCCCTGCGCATCTGGCCGCTGCCGGTGCGCAAGGTCAACGGGATCGGCCCGAAGGCTACGGAAAAACTCGCCGCGCTTGGCATCGCCACGGTTGGAAACCTGGCCAGCGCGGACCTCGGCCTGCTGCAGGCCCATTTTGGCCGCAGCTATTCCGCATGGCTCGCCGAGATCGCGCAAGGCCACGATGAACGCCCCGTCGTCATCAGCTCCGAGCCAAAGTCGATGAGCCGCGAAACCACGTTCGAGCGCGACCTGCACCCCCGGCATGATCGCCAGGCCCTCGGCGAAGTCTTTACCGGCCTGTGCCAACGCCTGGCCGAAGACTTGCGCCGCAAGGGCTACGTTGGCCGCACCATCGGCGTCAAGCTGCGCTATGACGACTTCCATACCGTCACGCGCGACCTCAGCATGCCCGTCCCAACCGCGGACGCCACCTTGTTGCGGCGCGCCGCGACGGAATGCGTCAAGCGTGTTCCGCTGAATCGGAAAATACGGCTGCTGGGTGTACGAGTGAGTGCGCTGACACTGGCGGGCGACGTGGAGCATGCCTCGCTGCCGGTCCAGGGAGAGTTGCCTTTCGCCGACGGCGAATAAAAGGTCCCGGCCTGCAATCAGGCCGTCTGATAGTATGGGCACGGGTCTCGTGGTCCAGGTACCCGCGAACAGCAGTGCTGGCGTTCAATCAACACCTTCCGGCTAATGTCATCTGACCTGGATATGCTGGCTCCTACCTACGCTGAAACCGCAATCGATCGGATCGACGCCGCAAGGCCGCTTCACCGTCCGCAGGCGGTACAGCAAGACCGCTTTGACGGACTGGCGCGCCTGGCGCGACGAATGTTCGGCGTTCCCATCGCGCTCGTCAGCGTGGCTGAGGCCGAACGGAACCCGAGCCAGGGCGCGTATCTGGACGCTCTGTCAGGCGAGCATGTCATGCTGGGAGACGAACTGCTGATCGTGCCCGACGCCGCCACCGACCCGCGTTTCCGCAACGAGCCGATCGTCATCGACGGCTTGCGGATGGCCTTCTGCGCGGCGTGTCCGTTGACGAATTCGCACAAACGCCAGATTGGCCTGCTCTGCCTGTTCGATGTCAGCCCGCGCGACCTCGACGATGCCGAACGCGCGCTCTTGCGCGATCTTGCGTCTATGGCGATGGCCATCATCGAACGCGATAGCGCCGCATACAAACTGGCGGATGACGCGAAGGCGCGGCTCGATAACGAAAGAAGACTGGCGCTGGCCATCGCGGGCAGCGGCACCGGGATCTGGGACCGGGATATCCAGACGGGTGAGATTCACTACTCGCCCGGCTGGAAAGCGATCATCGGCTACGCGGAGTCCGAAATCACCAACCGGATCGAAGAGAGCTATACGCGCGTCCATCCCGACGACCTGGCCTACGTCAAGGCAACGATGGAAGCCCACTTCAATCAAGAAACGCCAAGCTATGCGGTGGAGCACAGGATCCGCTGCAAGGACGGCAGCTACAAGTGGATATCGAGCCGCGGCAAAGTCGTCAGCCGCGACGCCGATGGCAAGCCGCTGCGCATGATCGGTACCACGGCCGATATCACGGCCATGCGCGCCCTGTCGGAAAAGCTCCAGCAAACGGTCGACCTGATCACCAGCCTGACCGACGAAGTCCCCGGCCTGGTGTACCAGCATCGATTGCAGCCAGGCGGAGCATCGTACCTCTCCTACGCCAGCGCGGGGATCGCGGATATCTACGAACTCGCTCCCGCACAGGTAGCAGTCAGCACATCCCCCATCGACGCCGTCATTCATCCCGATGATCTCGGAGCCTACCGCGCTTCGCTCAATGCATCGGCGGCCAGCCTGACCCCGTGGCATCTCGAATACCGCGTCATATTGCCCCGGCAGGGATTGCGCTGGCGGCAAGGGGACGCCCGGCCCCGGCGCCTGGCGGACGGCGGCACGCTGTGGCACGGATTTATCACCGACGTGACCGAGCGCAAGCGCATAGAGGGGGAGCTGCAGGAATTCGCGACCATTGATTTCCTGACGCAGCTACCCAATCGCCGGTATTTCGTCGTGCGGATCGAGGAGGCGCTGGCGCAGATCCGGCGCACCGGCGGACGCCCCGCTGCCGTCCTGACATTCGACCTCGATCACTTCAAAGCCATCAACGACACCTGGGGCCACGCGATGGGCGACCACGCGCTCAGGCACTTCGCAGCCCTGCTGCGCAAAGCACTGCAGGAAAACGATCTGGCGGGCCGCATTGGCGGCGAGGAATTCGCAGTCGTGCTGCCTGATGCGGACCTTGCCGCGGCAATCCGCTTTGCCCAGAGAATCCAGCAGGACATTATGGAGACGGCGCTGCTGGCGGGCGAGCAACGTATTGCCCTGACGGTCAGCGTTGGCATTGCCCTCATGCATGCGACCGATGCCTGCGCGGATTTGTCGCTCTTCCGCAGCGACAAGGCGCTCTACCGTGCCAAAGCGGGCGGACGCAATCGTATCGAGTGTGATGTCCACGATGGCATGAGCGCGGCCATAAGCAATGGCATAAGTTGACCAGACAGTACGCGAGCCTGTCTTGCGTCCTTGCCATATCTACGTACCCGGCAAACATATTTCGCAATTCGGTTAGCGCATGGCTAACATGGAAATGCACGCCATCGCGTTCAGCAATATGCAGCGAAGGCTCCGAGGCCCTGGTCAGGAACGCTGCGATCGGCAACCGCGCCGGGATCCTGCCCGCGACTGGCGAGTGCGGTATCGGATCCAGCACGGCGGATCCTGATCGTCGTGCCTCGTGCTCCTCCGGAGGTGCCAACCATGATCAAGACGCAATTCATCGAACGCGACGGCCACCCCGAGTTCGCGGTGGTACCCATCGAGGTATGGGAGCGCATCAAGCACAGGGCCGAAGAGTGCGACGATTCCGCCCTGCTCGGCCATGCCGAGGCGCGCAATGACGGCTTTCGGATTCCCGCCGCCATATTGGATGCCGAACTCGCCGGCGACAACCCGGTCAAGGCCTGGCGGGAGTACCGCCGGATGACCCAGGATGCGCTGGCCACGGCGGCAGGCCTGAGCAAACCCTATCTCAGCCAGATTGAGAACCGCAAGCGCGATGGCAGCGTGGAGGTGTTTCAAAGCTTGGCGGAGGCGCTGCATGTGCCACTGGATGTGTTGGTGGAGCGGGAGGGGAAATAAATCGAACCGCGCTGCGCAATCCTGTCGGAGGTGGGTGCCTCAAAAGCGACCCGCCGGTTCACTGTCGTCGTTCGTTCCAGGCGCCGCGGGCGCCTGGGACCACTCCCGAACTCTGTAGCCTCGTCAGCAGACTGTCATAAAACAGACCTATGGTTAGTGTTCGTCCCCTTCGCATTCCCAATGCGGCAGGGATTTCTTGGGTCACTTACCGGAGGCATTCATGGCAGTCAGGCTCAGGTGCTGGTCCGAAGACGGCGAGGAAGTCATCGACGTGCCGCGGTTTCAGCTAATCTCAACGTTCGCACCACATACGACATCCCCACCACCAAAACAGGTGGTAGAAGCCAAAGAAGAAGCCACCAAGTGGACGATGCCAGACGACCCGGATCGCTTTGGCGACTTCGCGTAGCAGGTACGCCTGGACGACATATTCAAAAAGCCCGCGAGGCATGAACCTGGCGGGCTTCGGGCGCCACGCATGCGCGTGCGCCGGAGAGGCGCGCTACGCGCCACGGAAAGTGATCGGGCGGTTATAGCGGTAGAGGCCTCGATATAACCAAATGAACCCGGTGAATATTACCTGTTCAGTTTGCTCGACCGGCTCCCTGGGTCTTACACCAGTCCTTCTGATGGAAGACATATTCGACGAAATTCCGTGAGTACATATCCCGTGACTCTGCAAGCCGATCACATAGAAAGACACTATCCTTGAAGCTATTTCCAATCGTATTTTCCCAACTCAGCCAATCATCGCCGCTTTCACCTTTTAGTGCCTGGATCCGCGATCTTTGGGCCCAAATCAGCTGGAAAAAATCCAGGTAATAGTCCGCCGCAGCCGAAGCTGCTACTGGGGTTTTCTTGCCGGCGTTGTTGCATTAATCGAATCTGAAGGCAAAGTGGCTCCCGTGATCCAAAAATCAGGCGATGCGGACGGAATTCGGGCGTGCGAGAACCGCCATGCGGTTAAGCACGCCTACGCGGATCGCTACTTCTGTCGCTTGCGAGCCGATG
>NZ_JBFTQG010000046.1:0-55107 GCF_056398885.1 Cupriavidus sp. 01T418 | reverse complement strand
CTCTGGACGGCTTGGGTTTGACAATGCTGGTCGTCCCGAAGGAACACGTGCCTCTCCTCGAGAAGGCGGCATCTCATGCGGCACAAGAGGCTAAGGCGTACGAAGAAAGGCGGGGCAGGGACCGGGAATGGGACTAGTCGCCGTCGGGGCGTGTCAGCTCGCACGTAAGAGCCTGATTTACGCAATTACCAAGAGGCTTTTTCTGCGTCGGTAGATTTGGTGGCATCGTCGGCTTCGCTGACTGTTTTTCAGCGTGACAATGCATTTTTCGCAATTAACCGCCAATACGGCTCGCCGCGCAGTGTCACGAACATCTCGTCCAGGTGCCATGTGCCACCCGGTTTGCTGCGCGCGGCCTTGACGCGATGGGCAAAACAGGCGCCGAATTTGTCGCACCAACGACGGATCGTTTCGTAGGTCACCGTCACGCCGCGCTCGAACAGCAATTCCTCGATGTCGCGCAGGCTCAGGTTGAACCGGAAGTACCAGCGCACCGCCTGGCTGATGACCACCGCCGGGAAGCGGTGGCCGTGGTAGAGCGATTTCGTCTTCGTCATCGCGCCATCCTACGCGACCGCCCCAACGTGACAATGCCGTTTGGGGCACTCCACGTTTGCCGCCCGAAAATTCTTGAAGGAACTCGTGCCTCAACTGCGGAGCAACACCCGTTCTGGGCTCTCGTGAGGCCGGATCGAACAGGTTCAGCATGGCCATTTCCGAAGGCAGACCGAGCTTGTAGTTGTCGACGTAGTCACCCACGATCTTCACCCCGGGCAGCCCCCAGCGGCGCCACGCGGATTCCTGTCAACATGCTGCGGGGGCTGATCTCCAGGCAGGCCGACCTGGGGGTATCGAACATGCCGCTCGCGCACCCGAACCTGGAATCGCGCTTGCTGGCGAAGAACCCAATCGTGGCGCTGATTCCCACCGGTCACCAGCTCAGTACGCAAGGCTGGGTCCGCCCAAGCAAACTGGCGGGGGAGGATCTGATCGGATACGGGCCGGACGTACCCTTCGGCCTGCTGGCGCATGAGGTCTTTGGCCGGGAAGGCGGCCAGTCGGACATGCGGGTGCAGGTGGAACAGGCCCCGTGGCCAGGGCGCTGGCCCTGGCGGGCGCAGGTTTACAACCTCCCGTACCAACCGTGATGTGGGTAAAGGCAAGCCCGTTGTACGGGAGAGGGCGCCTGCCAGAGGCATACTAACCGGATCAGTTCTTGGCAACCGACTCCGGCAACGGCCCCCAGCCACCGCCCAGGGTACGCACCAGCGACACCGTAGCCGCCGCACGCAGGCCGGCCACCGCGTTGGCATCGCGCTGCGACTGCAGCACTGTACGGTCTGCGTAGTCCACCGCTCCGGCATCGCAACGACTGCGCGAGGTGCGCTGCGCCCGCTTCGCCCCGGCCAGCGCACCGTCGAGCGCCGTGGCCTGCCGGCTGAGCCAGCGCACATCGGTCAGGCTGTCTTCCACTTCGCGGAAGGCCACCAGAACGGTCTGCTGGTAGCGCGCCACGCTTTCCTCATGTGCGGCGCGGGCACCGGCCAGGTTCGAGCTGTTGCGGCCACCGTCAAACACGGTCTGCGCGACGGTAGTGCCGACCAGCGGCCCAAGCATCCAAGTACGCGACGACCACTTGAACAGGTTCGACAGGTCTGACGACTCAAACCCGAACAACGTTGTCAGCGAGATGCGCGGGAAGAACGCTGCCTTCGCAATGCCGATGCGCGCATTGGCCGCTGCCATCTGGCGCTCTGCAGCAGCGATATCGGGGCGACGTTCGAGCAGTTCCGACGGCAGTCCAGCCGACACGGACACCGGCACGGTGTCGAACGGCCTCGCGGCCAGCCCGAACTGAGACGGCGCCACGCCGGTCAGGACGGCGAGCGCATGCTCCTGGTTGGCCCGGCGGCGCTCGGTACTGGCCAGGTCGGCACGCGCGGTGCCGAGCTCGGCTTCGGCGCGTGCCGGGTCCAGATCCGTCGTCTCACCCACTTCGTAGCGCTTGCGCAGCAGCGATAGCGCGTCCTCGCGCAACTTGATCGTCGCGTTGAGCAACTGGCGGTCGCTGTCGAGCGTGCGCAGTGCGAAGTAGGCCCGCGCCGTATCGGCTTGCAGCGCGAGCTGGACCGAACGGTACAGATCCGCGGCGCCCTGCTCCTCGGCACGTGCCGCGTTCACACTACTGGCCACGCGGCCGAACAGGTCCAGCTCGTAGTTGGCAAACAAACGGGCCTTGTACACGGTCTGGGCCCGCACACGCGTGCCATCGGGCAGCCCTCGCGAGGCGGCCGAGGGCTGCGTGCGGGTCGGATCGAAGCCCGCCATCAGTTGCGGATACATGTCCGCCTCGGTGGCGCCGGTGAACGCGCGCGCCCGCTTCAGGCGGGCCGCTGCAGCGGCCAGGTCCTGGTTATGCGCGTTGGCCGCGTCGATCAGGCGGTCGAGCTCGGCATCGCCAAACACCTTCCACCAGTCGCCGCGCTGCTGGCCCTCGGCCGGCGCGGCGGTCTTCCACTGCGCACCCTCGGTGGCGGCGGCCTCGGCTTCCTTGAACGTCGCAGCGGTGGCCGTCTCCGGCACCTTGTACGTCGGCGCCAGCGAGCAGCCCGCCAGCACCAGCGCGGCAGCCAGGGTGGCAAGCTTGGGCAGGTACTGCTTCACCACCTTGTTGTTCATGTCTTTCACCATCACTCTGCGGGCGCCACAACGCGCGAGGTCGAAGCAGCCGTCAACACCGCCTCACAGCGTTGCTTGCGGGTGGCCAGCAGACGCAGTGCCACGTAGAACACCGGCGTCAGGAACAGGCCGAAGAACGTCACACCCAGCATTCCCGCGAACACGGTCACGCCCATCGCATGGCGCATTTCCGCACCGGCACCGGTGGACACCACCAGCGGAACCACACCCATGATGAACGCGAACGACGTCATCAGGATCGGGCGCAGACGCAGCCGGCTGGCTTCGATGGCAGCCTCCACCACGGTGCGGCCATGGTGTTCCAGCTCCCGTGCGAATTCCACGATCAAGATCGCGTTCTTCGCGGACAACCCGACCAGCACGATGAAGCCGATCTGCGTGAAGATGTTGTTATCACCACGCGTGAGCCACACGCCGGTCATGGCGGCCAGCAGGCTCATCGGCACGATCAGGATCACGGCCAGCGGCAGCGTCAGGCTTTCGTACTGGGCAGCCAACACCAGGAACACGAGCAGCACGCACAGCGGGAAGATCCACACACCCGCATTGCCCGCCAGGATGTCCTGGTAGGTCAGCTCGGTCCATTCGAAGCTAATGCCCTTTGGCAGCGTCTCCGCCGCGATACGCTCGGCAGCCGCCTGTGCCTGGCCCGACGAGAAACCGGGTGCTGGGCCGCCGTTCATGTCGGCGGCGGTAAAGCCGTTGTAGCGGGTCACGCTATCGGGGCCGAAGCTCTGCTTGACCTTCGCCAGCGACGACAGCGGCACCATCTCCCCCGAACTGCCGCGCGCCTTCAGCTGCAGGATGTCCTCGGCGTGCTGGCGGAATTGCGCATCCGCCTGCACCTTGACCTGGTACGTACGGCCGAACTTGTTGAAGTCGTTCACGTATGACGAACCTAGATAGGTCTGCAGCGTCTCGAAAACGTCGGTCACGGGCACGCCCAGCTGCTTGGCCTTGGTACGGTCGAGTTGCACGTCGAGTTGCGGCGCGTTCACCTGGTAGTTACTGAAGATGCGGGCCAGTTCAGGCGTGGCGCGCGCCTTGGTCATGAACGCATTGGTCGCATTGAACAGCTCGTCATACCCCAGTGCGGCACGGTCCTCGATCATCATCTTGAAGCCGCCGATCGTGCCCAGGCCCTGCACCGGCGGCGGCGGGAACACGGCGATGAACGCGTCTTGGATCGCCCCATATCGCTTGTTCAGGTCGGCGGCAATCGCATTGCCCGACAAATCCGCGCTCTTGCGCTTCTCGAACGGATCGAGCGTGACGAACACGATGCCGCCGCTCGGGCTGTTCGTGAAGCCGTTGATCGACAGGCCCGGGAAGGCCACGGCCGATTCTACGCCCGGATGCTTGAGCGCGATCTCCGACATGCGGCGGATCACGTCCTCGGTACGATCCAGCGTGGCGCCATCAGGCAGCTTGGCAAAGCTCACCAGGTACTGCTTGTCCTGCGCCGGTACGAAGCCCTTCGGCACGAGTTGGAAGACCCCCCAGGTGGCCACAAGCATCACGGCGTAGACGCCGAACACCGAACCCTTGCGGCGGATCACGCCCTTCACGCCACGGCTATAGCTGTCCAAGCTGCGGCCAAAGAGGCGGTCGAAGCGGGCGAAGAACTTGCCAAATACCTTGTCTATGCCGCGCGTCAGCCAGTCCTTGGGCGCATTGTGGCCCTTCAGCAGCAGCGCCGAAAGTGCTGGCGACAGCGTCAGTGAGTTGAACGCCGAGATGATCGTCGAAATTGAGATCGTCAGCGCGAACTGCTTGTAGAACTGACCGGTCAGGCCCGTCATGAAGGCCAGCGGCACGAACACGGCAATCAGCGTCAGCGCGATCGCGATGATCGGGCCACTCACTTCGCGCATGGCCTTGTACGTGGCCTCCTTCGGCGACAGCCCTTCCTCGATGTTCCGCTCGACGTTCTCCACGACCACGATCGCATCGTCCACCACGATACCGATCGCCAGAACCAGGCCGAACAGGCTCAGCGCGTTGATCGAGAAGCCGAATGCATGCATCAGGCCGAACGTACCGACGATCGACACTGGCACCGCCAACAGCGGGATGACCGACGCACGCCACGTCTGGAGGAACAGGATCACCACCAGCACCACCAGCGCGATGGCTTCGAACAGCGTGTGGACTACGGCCTCGATCGAGTGGTGCACGAACTGCGTGGGGTCATAGACGATGCTGTAGTCCACGCCTTCCGGCATATTCTGTTTCAGCTCGGCCATGGTCTTGCGCACATCATTCGCGATTTGGATCGCGTTCGAGCCCGGCGACTGGCGGATCGGCAACGCCACTGCGGACTTGTTGTCCAGCAGCGAACGCAGTGCGTATTCCGACGCACCGAGTTCAATGCGCGCGATGTCCTTCAGGTACGTGACGACACCATCAGGCGAAGTCTTGACGATGATGTCGCCAAACTCCTCCACGGTTTGCAGACGACCATGTGCGTTCACCGACAGCTGCAGGTCGGTGCCTGGCAACGACGGCGACTGGCCGATCACGCCGGCCGCCACCTGCACGTTCTGTTCGCGGATGGCGCGCACCACGTCGGACGCGGCCAGCCTGCGCTCGGCGATCTTCTCGGGGTTCACCCACACGCGCATCGAGTAGTCACCCGAGCCAAACATCAGCACCTGGCCAACGCCCTGGATCCGTGCGAGGCGGTCCTTCACGTTGATCAGCGCATAGTTGCGCAGGTACGTCATGTCGTAGCGGTCGTTCGGCGAGACCAGGTGGACCACCATGGTCAGATCCGGCGAGCTCTTGACCGTGGTGATGCCCAGGCGGCGTACGTCTTCGGGCAGGCGCGGTTCGGCCTGCGAGACGCGATTCTGCACCAACTGCTGGGCCTTGTCGGGGTCCGTACCGAGCTTGAAGGTCACCGTCAGCGTCAGGTTGCCGTCGCTATTGGCCTGCGAGTTCATGTAGAGCATGTCCTCGACGCCGTTGATCTGCTCTTCCAGCGGCGTGGCCACGGTCTCGGCGATTACCTTCGGGTTGGCGCCCGGAAACTGCGCGCGCACTACCACCGACGGCGGCACCACTTCCGGGTACTCCGAGATTGGTAACTTGAACATCGAGATGGCGCCGATCAGGAAGATCAGCACCGACAGCACGCCCGCGAAGATCGGACGATCGATAAAGAATTTCGAGAGATTCATCTTGGTCTCGGCGAAAGCAGTCCGCCCTGGCGGTCCGCCGGAGCGGACGCCATGTACAACTGCAGGGGAAAAAATCAGTTCGGTGTCGGGCGGGCTCAGCTCACCTTGGCCTTGTCGGCTCTCCCGTCGTCCGCCGCCTGCTTGCGGTCGGGCGTGGTGCCACGCGGCTCGGGTTCGCTGCGATACGCCATCGTCACGGCCTTCGGTGCCACGGTGTCGCCCGGGCGCACACGCATCAGGCCATTCACGACGATGTTCTCGCCCGGCTGCAGACCCTTGCGGATCACGCGCAGCCCTTCGTACGTGGGCCCGAGTTCGACTTCGCGATACACGAGCTTATTGGCCTTGTCGACCACGAGCACGAACTTCTTGCCCTGGTCGGTACCGATGGCGCGGTCGTTGATCAGCACGGCCGGGTGCGGCGAACCGCCACCGAGCTTGACCTTCGCGTACAGGCCCGGCAGCAGACGGCCATCGTCGTTGTCGAACACGGCACGCACGCGGATGGTGCCGCTGCGCGTGTCGAGCCGGTTGTCGATCGAGTGGATACGACCCTTGTGCGGGTTGCCGTCCTCGTTGGCCAGGCCCAGGAATACCGGCAGGTCGTTCTTGCCGCCGCCAGCGCCCGGCTGCGTGTAGCGCAGGTAGCTCTGCTCGTCGACATCGAAGCTCGCGTACACCGGCGAGACCGACACCACCGAGGTCAGCGGCGGCGACGCGGCACCGGCTGCCACGAGGTTGCCCACCGTGATTTCCGCACGCGAGACCTTGCCCGAGACCGGCGCAACGATGCGCGTGTAGCTCAGGTTCAGCTTCGCCACTTCCAGCGCAGCCTGCGCGCCGCGCACATCGGCCGACAATTCGCTGGCGGCGTGTCGAATTCGCGATGCGAGATTGCGTTGTCGTCGAGCAGGCGTTGCGCACGGGCCTTCTCGGTCTGCGCGTGCGCAGCGCGTACCTGGGCCGCGGCCAGCGCCGCTTCGGCGCGCGCCACTTCTGCGGCGTACGGACGCGGATCAATCGTGAACAGCGGGTCGCCCTTCTTCACGATCGAGCCTTCGCGGAAATGCACCGTTTCGATCGTGCCGGAAACGCGCGGACGAATTTCCACGCGGTCCACGGCTTCGATACGGCCCGAGAACTCATCCCATTCAGTGATGGTCTGGCCCACTGCCGATGCCACTTCGACGGCCGGAGCCGGCGGCGGCGTGTTGGCCTGGGCTTCCCCTCCGTGCCAGGGGCGCAGTACCGAGGTTGCTACGCCCGCCCCAAGGATTGCCACGATGGCAAAGGCGATCAGCGTGCGTCGAGACTTGTGATTCATCTTTCTTCACTCCGTGTTTCGTCGGGTTTCTTCAACTGGAAAAGCAAAAATTCAGGCCGAACGCTCCCCGCCTGCCCCACGAGTTGCCGGCCGCGGTGGAATTCAAGCGCGCCTGCCAGGCTTCGAACTCAGCTAGAATCTCCTTCTTTCGCGCCAGATCCCACCGCCGGATCGCGTGCAGCAGGCCGTCGGCGGTCTTGCCGTTGATCCACCCGCGGTGGCTGCTCGTTCTGCAGCAATGCCTTCAGGCGTGCGAAGTCGTGTGAGCGGTGCAGTCCGGCGGTCAGTTCCGACCAAGAAAAAATGCGTCCTGTGCCCAATACGCATAGATGTCATTCTTGATCGGATCTCTCGCGTGATGCCGCATAAAGCCGGTTATTGTTTTCTCGGCGCAGGCTGTGATTTCGTCGTATGTCCAACTGGATTTCACGAGTTTCATAGCTAACCGCAGTATTTACCGACCTGTCGGTGGTCCGTATCCATCTTTAACGGCCAGCTGTGACACTATGGGCTTGCCCAATTCATCGCTCAGGTATCATCTCAGCCCCTGCAGGACCACTTCCGCTGTGCCGCCGCTCGAAGCCGCCGTCGTCCACAGCTCGCGCGACGGCCTTGTTGTCCTCCGGCGTGCCCTCCATTCGGTTGGCGGACGCAAATTTTGCAATATCCGCGCGAGATGTCATCAGAATATAGTGGCCGCTCCCGTCGAAAACCGCGAGCCCTTGCGGATTGGTGCCGTACATCGGTTGCCGACTGCCGTCCGGGCGCACGGTATCGACCGATACGTAGGCCGACGTTCCGACGACCTGTTCCTTCAGCGTCCCGGTTTGGGCGGCCATCCCACGACCCGCAGGGCCGTCAATGGGTTGCTGTGGCGTGCTTCAATCCCGTTTCTGGACGCCGTATTTCGCCATATACACTTCGCGAAGGGCGTCTTCCGAAGCCCCCGCTCCGAAGCGGTAGGCCGGCGACAGCAGCGGCAGCGCCTCGCGCACGTCGATGCGGACGACGTGGTTCACCGGATAGTCCGGGCCGTTCGTCTGCGAAACCCAGTCGGCGACGTACGTCCGTTCAGGATCGGCGGCGGGTAGGACACGGGCCATCCCGTTGAAGCGATAACCGCGCCGGGTGAAGACATCGACGACGTTGATCGAGATCGCCGGATTGCGTTCGAGATTCCCGATGGTCTGAGGCGAGGCGATGTCCGCGAAAAATAGCGCGTCGTTTCGCGCGAGTAGCGACGCCTTCGGCGAGAGATTCGGCGTTCCATCTTCATTCACCGTCGCGACGAACGAAAGTATCGCGCGTTGAATGACATCGAGCATGTCGGTGGTAAGAATCGGCATCATGGACCTCAAGTTTGCGGCTGCAGAGTGCTACCGGGGTATATAGTACGAATGCTATGGCATAGTGGACAGATCCATGATTCGCCATATCAACCAAGCCATGATTCACGCACAAACGAGCAAGTTTCCCCCACTCGACACGGCCTCCACAGAGCCCCTGTACCAGCAGATATATGGCCGGTTCCGTGGAGCCATTGCGGACGGTCTTCTCGCGCCTGGGGATCGGGTCCCGTCGGCCCGCGCACTGGCCGAGGAATTGGGATTGTCGAGAGGAACCATTGACGTTGCCTATGCGACGTTGATCGCCGAGGGGTACTTTCAGCCTCGCGGCCAAGCGGGCACTTTCGTCACGCCGGGTCTGAAGCCCCGGTTGCCGGTACCGGCGGCAGTCCAGCCGCCCGTTTCCCCCGCGGGTACGGTGAACATGCGCCCTATGTCGATGCTGCCACTGCAGATGGGACTGCCTGCGCTAGACGCATTTCCCCGAAAAATCTGGGCCCGGCTAGGCGCGCGATGCATACGTGCCACCCAGATTCCCGAGATGATCTATCCGCCTGCACACGGCTTGCTCCCGTTGCGGACTGCAATTGCCACCTATCTCCAGGTCGCGCGCGGGATTACCTGCTCTCCATCACAAGTGTTCGTTACTTCCGGATATCGCAACACGCTGGAGTTGATCGTCCGCGCGCTTCTCAATGCAGGGGACCGGGTCTGGGTCGAAGATCCCGGCTACCCGCCCACTCGACAGTTGCTGCAACACGCGAAGATTGTGGTCACCCCCGTTCCGGTGGACGAGGAAGGACTGGTCGTCGCGCACGGCGTAAGAGCCGCGTCGCGCGCGCGTGCGGCAGTCGTTACACCGGCGCATCAGAGTCCACTTTGTATGTCGCTATCGTTGCCGCGGCGCCTGGCACTGCTTGATTGGGCATCACGAAGCCAGGCGTGGATCGTCGAGGATGACTACGACGGCGAATACAGGTATGTGAGCCGTCCGTTGCCCGCGCTCAAGAGCCTCGATTGCGACGGGCGCGTTCTCTATGCGGGCACGTTCAGCAAGGTTCTGTTTCCCGGCATTCGACTTGCGTACCTCGTGGTACCGGAAGCGCAGGTTGAACGGTTCGAACTGATCAGTCAGATTTTCTCGGGCGGCGGGCCTGGACTAACGCAGGCCATTGTCACCGCCTTTCTAGCGGAAGGCCATTTTGCCCGTCATATCCAGCGCATGCGAAAGCTGTATGGGGAGCGCCGGGCAGCCGCCACAAACGGACTGGAGCGAGCCCTGGGAGCGCATATGCACATTGATCCACAGCCGGGAGGAATGCATCTAGTTCTACGCATGCAGGGGCAAGGATCGGATCGCTCGCTCGCCGAGCGTGTACGGAGCCATGGCATGTTTGCTCACGCACTGACCAACTGGAGCATCAGCGAAAAGGTAGAACCTGCCTTGCTGCTCGGCTTCACCAACATCGACTCCGAGAGTACCGCCGAGAAACTCGGAAGGCGCATCTTGAAGCTCATCTGAGCGCGCCGGCAATTCGATCCTGAGGATTTCGCAAGTGCTATGGCCTATAAATCCGGGTCGTTCATGGCCCTTTGCTACTGGACCATATCGCGGCAGGATGAAGGCTCCTTAAACATAGCCCCGTCGAGAGGATCCGCGATAAGCAGTGGTTTCGACTACGCCTAGATTGCGCCACAGCGCGGCTTGTCGTGGGTCTCTTTTGAAGGACCACGCATGAACGAACTTTCCCCCTTCCCGATCACCCGCAAATGGCGCGCACGGCACCCGGATCGCATCCAACTCTACTCGTTACCGACGCCGAACGGCGTCAAGGTTTCGGTCATGCTCGAAGAAACGGGACTGCCGTACGAACCGCACCTAGTGCGCTTCGATACCAACGATCAGATGTCGCCGGAATTTCTCTCGCTCAATCCCAACAACAAGATCCCGGCCATCCTTGACCCGGCTGGCCCCGGCGGCAAGCCGCTCGCCTTGTTCGAATCGGGCGCTATTCTGCTTTATCTGGCCGACAAGAGCGGGCAGTTCATCCCGCAGGACGCCAGCGGCCGCTATGAAGCCGTCCAATGGCTGATGTTCCAGATGGGCGGCATCGGCCCGATGTTCGGTCAAGTGGGCTTTTTCAACAAGTTCGCCGGCAAGGACTATGAGGACACGCGCCCGCGCGACCGTTACGTCGCCGAGTCACGCCGTTTGCTCAACGTTCTCGACGGACGGCTCGCCGGACGCACGTGGATCATGGGCGACGCTTATACGATCGCCGACATGGCCGTATTTCCATGGGTGCGCAATCTGGTGGGCTTTTACGAGGCCGGCGATCTGGTCGGCATCGACGATTTTCCGCACGTCATGCGGGTATACAAAACGTTCATCGAGCGTCCAGCCGTTGTGAAGGGTATCGATATACCCAGCCGCGGCTGAGACGCTCCCCATCGTCCGTCGAAATCCGGTTACCGCGCAAACGCTCGTGTTGCAAAGCCGATCGATTTCCGTCGATTAGCCAGTGGGACGGCGGCCTTCAGCGGAGCCTCTCGCTCGAACGGCGGAAGTGTCTTCTCAAATCGATAGGGCGATCGCGAGGAAACTCGTCATCCCAATTCTGGTTGCGGCGTTAGCCGCGGATCAGGCGACCAATAATCCCCATTGGCACGGCGTGACTTTAGTCTTGCGCATTGCCACTGCAACCAGAGTTATGACCATGACGCATGTCGCAACTGCAAACAACTCGCCAGCTGTGCATTCCTACTGGCATTTGGCCCCCGGCGTCCTGGCGCCGGGTTATCCCTGGTATCTTGCACGTTTTTACGACGCGGCCGCTGCCCATCATACCTTCGCCGCCTTGGCGGCTTTTGCAGTTGTCCTCACAGTTCCGATAAGCGCCTTCGTCAGCCTGTGTTCTCTCGGACGACAACCGGCGCCAACCTCACGCGGCGTCATTCTTCAGCGTCTCGCCCATTTCACGTTTGCGTCACCACCGCTCTTTGTCATCTTGGGAGTCTTCCTGTATCTGATGAAAATAAGCGGCGCAGACGAAAAAGTCTGGCTGGGTATCTGGGCCGCGGTGCTCTGTGCCGCCATGCTGGCCTTGCTGACGAGCCCGACCGTCGATAAGAGCGCGCGCGCGGCTCGCCGCTTGCCGCCGGTGCGGGTGATGCATGGCGTCGCATCGGCCACAATCATTCTCGTTTTCCTTTTCCCGCACCTTGGCAATCATGCGATCGGCATCTTCGGCACGGACACACACAAGGCGGTCATGCTGGTCCTGCGTCGCCTCTATCGCTCCGGATGGCTCGAACCCATCCTGATTGCGCTCTTCTTATTCCAGATCGTGAGCGGTCTCGTGCTGTTGTTGCCGAAGCTGGGTGAGAAGCGGGATCTCCTTGGTACGCTGCAAACGGCATCGGGTGCCTATCTTGTGATATTCATAGCGTCGCATATCAACGCGGTGTTTATCCTCGCGCGATACTTCGGCACCGATACGGACTATGCATGGGCCACCGGGCTGCCGAATGGTCTCATCGCCGATTCTTGGAATGTGCGGCTAATCCCGCATTATTCACTGGGCGTGTGGCTGATCTTTAGCCACATCGTCTGCGGCCTGCGCACGGTGATGCTGGCTCACGGAGTTTCCATGCCTCGAGCCAATGTCATTTGCTGGACGTTGATTGGCGCCGCATCGCTGTGGGCTGCGGTAGTCGTTGCCGGCATGGTTGGGGTACGGATCTGACGCCCAGTACGCGCCTGGAAGATCGACAATTGTATTCGCCGGGGTTCAGCCGATTACACCGCTCAGGACCGGCGCAAACGACTATTTTTACCTGTTCTGGTCTACGGAAGCCGCTTCGTGCCGATGGCAGAAACGCTTAACGGAAATTCATTGGGTCGAATATGCCGTCTGTCGTGCAGCCAATATCGGATATACCAACCCGTGAGAAGACTTTTTTGGATCGATATGCATAGATTTCCAATTGTCGGTTGGGTCGTACGCTGTGAATCTACAAGTGAACACTGGATCAAAGATCTGCGCGTTTCCTCCAACATGTAAATGTTTTTTCCGTTGGATTTCTGAGTTTGGGATACGGATGACGGCGCCGTCCACAAAGAGAATATCGGCGAGACGGAACGGCACTTCATCTGAAGCTAGATTTGGCTTTTCTGTGCTTGCTGAATTTGGATAGAACCCGGTGTGAACGATTTACAAGTGCAGACTGTTTAGTCAATGAGAGTATAGACATGCATGGTTTTGATTTTGACCTATTTGTAGTTGGCGGTGGGTCCGGTGGGGTTCGTGCCAGTCGTATCGCTGCGTCGCACGGCGCAAGGGTTGGTATCGCCGAGGCGTATCGGCTGGGAGGCACTTGTGTGATCCGGGGTTGTGTTCCGAAGAAGCTCATGATGTATGCGTCTCAGTTTCGCGGCGCATTCGAGGACGCGTGTGGATATGGATGGAACATCGAGGGCCCCTATGTTCACGACTGGCCGCGCATGGTGGCTGCCAGGGACAAGGAAATCGATAGGCTGGAGGGCGTATACCGAGGGCTGCTCGATAGGGCTGGTGTCGCGGTCTTTCAAGGCCGAGCGGAACTGGACGGCCCGAATCAGATCCTGGTCGATGATCAGATCATCACCGCCAAAACCATTCTCATCGCGACCGGCGCGGCACCAGTTAGGCCTGATATTCCTGGAGCCAAGTTCATGGCGACGTCTGATGACATTTTTAGCCTACGGAAAGCGCCGTCCCGCGTAGCAATAATTGGTGGGGGCTACATTGCGTGCGAATTCTCAGGGATCTTTAGCGGACTGGGGGCGCAGGTTGTCCAGTTGCATCGCGGGGAGCAGATTCTCCGGGGATTCGACGATGAACTTAGATATCACCTTGCGGATCAAATTTCACGCAGGGGTGTTGACCTTCGCTGCAGCATCCAAGTTACGGCGGTTGAGCGTACGCACGACGTTCTGTCCGTCTATCTATCTGACGGTTCAACCTTGGAAGTCGACTCGCTGATGATTGCTGCCGGGCGTCAATGCGCCACCAGCAGACTTGGATTGGATACGGTTGGTGTGGAAGTCGACGATATCGGCGCTATTAAAGTAGATCAATTCTCCCGTACTACGAACCCAGGCATCTATGCAGTCGGCGACGTGACTAATCGGGTCAATTTGACGCCCGTGGCCGTTCAAGAGGGGCACGCATTCGCTGATACGGTGTTTGGTGGGCGACCCCGAGCAATCTCACATGAGAACGTCCCCAATGCAGTCTTCAGTCAGCCCCAGGCAGCGTCTGTTGGCCTGAGCGAGACGCAGGCTAAGGCGAAGTACCCCAATGTCAAAATATTTGGTAGCTCCTTCCGGCCGATGACGGCAGCGTTGTCGTCTCGAGATGAGCGAGCGCTTGTCAAGCTTGTCGTCGACGCGCGCTCTGACAGAGTGCTTGGAGCGCACATCGTTGCCGCCGATGCTGCGGAGATCATTCAAGGCTTGGCGATTGCGATTAAGTCGGGTGTAAGAAAAGCCGACATGGACGCAACCCTCGGTGTCCATCCAACGATCGCCGAAGAGTTTGTCACGCTGCGCGAACCGCGATGAGTTTGGGTAGAGCAGCGTCTGCAGCGTTCTGTAGGCGACTAGAACCATCGCAGATGATTCCTGCGTCTTGCAGGTCTGTAATTCGATGCGCAACGGCGGTTTCCGTCGCATGCCTGCCAATGGCATGCCGAATGCATCGAGGTGCGATAACGGCACACGGTCCAACAACGCTGCATCCCGGTCGGACAGCTGGATCCGAAACTTCTGCGCCGCCCGGTTACCAGGTGGCGCAGGCCCCGGTCACTGTAGCCGGTACGACCGCGTCTGTTTTCACCCTGGCGTTGGGAGTCGTCACCCCTTCCAGCGGTGACGGTAAAGGCCCGTCTGCCGTGGCCGCAGTGCCGCCCAGGTCAGTCCAGTGCGCGACGAGCGCCTCATACGCGGACTGGCTCACTCGCACCATCCATTCCGCGCCGTGCCGACATTTGAAAATAGCCAACCGCCCGACATTTGGTTCTGGCCTGGACAGTATGTCGTATCTCAGCCAAATAGAAATACCGCACCTTTTGCCAAGGCTGGCATGCTCGCGGCCTCCCGTCTGTGCAAGACCGGAGGTCCCACACCTTGCCATCCGGTAAGGTGCGGTGAATGACAAGAACGAAGTACCAACAACTACAACGCGAAGAGCGCATGCGCATCGAGATTTGGAAGGCAGAAGATGTGAGCGTGCGAGCCATGGCTCGCAGGCTTGGCCGCGCGCCTTCGACACTGCTGCGTGAGCTTCGTCGCAATGCCACCGCCCGTGGCGGCTATGGCGCAATGAGCGCGCAAGCCTGCCGTACCCAACGCCTCAATGCCAGCCGTCCAGCCCCTAAGCTTGCTCCTGATGGCGTACTGTGGGGCGTGGTGCGCCACTTCCTCAATCGGAAGTGCTCGCCCCAGGAAATCTCCGCTGCGCTCAAGCGGGCCTTTCCTGACCAACCGGACCTCAACGTCCCTGAACTGGCACTCCCCGCTACAAGTCCTCGCGCAGGTCCTGGCCAATCCCACGGACCGGCTTCCTGTTCAATAACATGTGGGGTGTTGCACTTCGCACTTGAAACCGCCTTTGTAAATCTCGCTTTTATGTGAACGTTGAAAAAGAAAATTGCACCATTGGTGTGAGGTAATGCTGCGGTGCGGAAATTCGTGACTTTCTTCGGTCCGGCGGGGGAGGGATATCCCTAAGATGCACCACGCAAGAGCATCTGAAAAGTGCGCCAAAAAGCCAAAAAATCAGCGATGTAAGACTGATATAACAGCATGGAATATCGGTGCCCGCATGATTGATTATGGCTCGCTGAACGCAGCTTTTAGACTCCCATTCAACGGTAGCAAGTGCGCTCCGTGGTCTGTAGCCGATAGGTGGAGGAGACTTGGATGAATAGCGAACTAACAGTGGATGTGCGAGCGCGTAGCGCAGCCAAGAGTGGAGAGATCAAGGTCGTGGTAGGGGCGTGCGTCGGTACTGTTCTCGAATGGTATGACTTCTTCCTTTATGGAAGTCTGGCGATTTTCTTCTCATCGCATTTCTTTCCCGCTGGTAATTCTACTGCCAGCTATTTGGCTTCGCTAGCAACGTTTGGCATCGGATTTATTATTCGACCGCTCGGCGCTATTGTATTTGGCCGATTTGGCGATAAGGCGGGGCGCAAAACAACGTTTCTTGCCACAGTGGTGATGATGGGTGTCTCGACGGCTGGCGTTGGCCTCTTGCCTTCCTACGAAACCCTTGGTTGGGCATCTCCTGCCATCCTGATCGTGCTGCGCCTGCTTCAAGGGTTGGCACTAGGCGGAGAGTATGGCGGTGCTGCGGCCTACATTGCCGAGCACACGCCGTCCGGTCGCCGCGGCTACGCGACTGGCTGGCTCCAGACCACTGCGACCTTCGGTTTTCTGCTGTCGCTCGCGGTCATTCAAATCTGCCGGATCTGGATCTCGACCGAAGACTTTGCAGTGTGGGGCTGGCGCGTGCCGTTCCTGGCGTCTCTGTTGCTCCTGGCCGTGTCGACATACATCCGCACGACGCTTTCGGAGTCCCCGGTATTCAAGCGGATGAAAGCGGAAAACCGGACGTCCAGCGCGCCTCTGCGCGATAGCCTCATGGTCGGCCAAAACGTACGCAGGATGCTGGCTGTACTGTTTGGCGCGCAAGCCGCCGTTGCCGTTGTCTGGTACACGTGCAACTTCTACGTCCTGTACTTCCTGACGTCTACCCTGAAAGTGCCCGCTAGCGACGCGTATAGCTATCTGGTTGTCGCACTGATCTTCTCGCTGCCGCTCTACGTGTTCTTTGGCTGGTTGTCGGACAAGGTGGGCCGCAAGTGGATCATCCTCATTGGCTGCGGCATGGCGGTCCTGACGTTCCTCCCGATCTTCTCGCAACTGAGCAAGGCCGTGAATCCGGGGCTCGCCCACTTCCAGCAAACCGTGACGATCCGCATCGCGTCCTCCGACTGTAATGACAGCATGTTCTCTGACGCCCATACGCCGTGCGACAAGGCACGTGACTTTCTGACCCAGGCTGGTTTGTCGTATCGCGTTGAGCCTGGTCTCGCTGGCGAGCCTTTGGTGACCTATATCGGTGACAAGCCGTTCAAGGGCTTTGATGCCAAAGCTTACAAGGAGGGCCTCGTTGCCGCAGGATATCCGCCGGTAGCCGACGCGAAGGCGATCAATCGTCCGGTGATGTACATCCTGCTTTTCCTCCTGATGATCTGGGGCGCGATGGCCTACGGCCCGATGTCCGCCTATTATGTGGAACTGTTTCCTGCCGCTATCCGCTACACCTCGATTTCCATTCCCTACAACATCGGCGCAGGTTACTTCGGCGGACTGGCTCCCTTTATGTCTACGGCACTCGCCGTGAAATCGGGCGATGTACTGGGGGGGCTGTGGTACGCAATCGTCGTGGGTGGTGTCTCGGTTGTCATCGGCATTGTCATGCTGAAGGAAACCAAGGACGTCGACGTGAATCAGTGAGGCGAGTATTCCCTCGGCATCAAGAGCATTGGAGCAATTAATGACGCAGTCCAGTCAGGCACGACTAGTGCAAGGGAAGGCAACTCCCCGGGGGCGTTTTCCCCATGTGGTGCGCGCTGGCGATTTCCTCTTCGTTTCGGGTACCAGTTCGAGGCGGCCAGACAACACCTTCTTCGGGGCATCCGCCGACGCTTTCGGAACGGCGACGGTTGATATCCGGCAGCAGACGCGAGCAGTGATCGAGAACATCCGCGACATCTTGCAGGCGGAGGGCGCAGACCTCAAAAATGTGGTGGAGATCACCACATTCCTGGTCAACATGAACGATTTCGGCGGCTATAACGAAGCATATGCCGAGTACTTTGACGAGGGCGGTCCGACGCGCACAACGGTGGCGGTACACCAGCTACCGCACCCGCTGCTGACCATCGAGATCAAGGCCATTGCCTACGCGCCCCAGGCGAAAGCAGACTGATCCGGGAAACGAGAATTGGAGAAAACAATGCTGAAGTATGGACGGCCATTCAAGTTCGACAAATGGATCGATGATCGTCGTCACCTTCTGATGCCGCCTGTTGGCAACCAACAGGTGTGGCGGGAAGCGGACTTCATCGTAACCGCGGTCGGCGGTCCGAATCTGCGGACTGACTATCACGATGATCCGCTGGAAGAGTTCTTCTATCAGCTCAGGGGCAATGCGTACCTGAACCTGATGGTGGACGGCAAGCGCGAGCGCGTCGATCTTCGTGAGGGGGACATTTTCCTGCTGCCTCCCCACGTTCGTCATTCGCCGCAGCGGCCAGAAGAAGGCAGCGTCTGTCTGGTAATCGAGCGCCAGCGTCCGTACGGTGCCTTGGACGGCTTCGAATGGTACTGCCCGAGCTGTGACGGCCTGGTCCACCGGGTCGAGGTTCAGCTGCGCAGCATTGTCGATGATCTGCCCCCCCTCTTTGAAGYGTTCTACGCCTCCGAAGAAAGCCGGCGCTGCCCGCATTGTGGCACCGTGCATCCCGGGCGCGGAGCGTAGCCTCCTCAACCTCGCATCAAGAAGATTAGCACCATGACAAGCATCGCGATGGCCGGTCTCACGACCAGGCAAAAGTACTGGCTTATTACTGGCAGTGTCGGCCCGCGCCCCATTGCATTGGTAACGACTCTGGGCGAGAGTGGGGTGTGCAACGCCGCTCCTTATAGCGCTTTCAACTACATGGGCGAGGATCCACCGCTGTTCGCCATTGCGGTGGACCACTATGGCGACGAGAGCCACAGGCTTGGCGACGTCAAGGACACGCTGCGAAACATTCTGGACCGGCACGAGTTTGTCGTCAACATGGTCGACGACGCCATTGTGGAGCGTGCGGTGAAGTGCGGTAGCGATCTGCCTGCCCATCTATCCGAGGTAGAAGCGGTAGGGCTGTCGCTGGCCCCTTCACAATCCGTGGTCGTACCGCGAGTCGCGGAGGCACCTATCTCTTGGGAGTGCAGGCTGTACAAGGTCTTCGATTTTTCGGCGCAGCGTTCGATCGTTTTTGGCGAAATCGTGTCGATGTATATCCGCGACGATCTGTTCGACGACGAGAAACTGAGGATTCGTGTGGATCAGTTTCATCCGGTCGGACGTCTGGGCGGCCCGAACTATTGCCGGACGTCGGACCGGCGACGTATCCAAGTACCTACGTACTTGCCGTCGGTGGGCGTTGCACGAGAATGAGTCGTGGCTGCGCACACGTCGAGGACACGTCATCGGTGCGGACGCCATTTTTTGCAGTCCCGATGATTGAGGGCAGTCTGCTGTCGGATTCTTTTGAGGTGGTCATGCCATGTACATTCATCCGCTGACGCAAATCCGACTGAGCCGGAACCTGAAGCTGAATCAGTTGCTGGTCTTCGATCGTGTCATCGAGACGGGGTCACTCCTTCACGCTGCCAACGACATGGGCCTGACTCAGCCGGCCGTGACCAAGATCATTCAGGAACTTGAAGCGGGAGTGGATGGCGCCCTGTTTACCCGATCTAACCGCGGGGTAGTTCCGACCGAACTGGGCGTTCTTCTGGCCCGCCGCGTGAAGTCGCTCCTCGCGGAGTTCCGGTACATGACCGAGGAGCTCGATCAGTTTCGTTTTGGAACGGCTGGTAGGGTGATCGTCGGCACGATGATGGCCGCTTCCGCTCACCTGTTGCCTTCGACCATCGCCAAGCTGAAGGAGCGCGCCCCGAACGTTATCGTCACGGTGCGCGAAGGGCCAACCGCTCAGCTTTTCCCGGCCTTGGCGACGGGCGAAGTCGACATTGTCGTCGGGCGCCTGCCGGAGCGGGAGTTGCCGATCGCAGCGGCTTTCCCCCTTACCCATCAGGCACTCTTCGAGGACTCGCTTGCAGTTGTGGTCGGTAGCGCAAACGATGCCGTGGGGCAGTCTGTCACTTCATTGCGCGAACTAGATCAACTTCCCTGGATCTTGCCGACGCCGGATTCACCGTTGCGCTACTCAGTGGAGCGCATGTTCCGCGACGCCGGTATTGAGCTGCCTCGCGATCTGGTGGAGTCAATGTCCGTACTGACCAACCTTGGTCTGCTTCTTACCACCAATCGAATCGCAGTCATGCCCCGCGTAGCGGCCCGGCAATTTGTCCAAGCCGGCCTGCTGCGAACGCTTTCTATTCCAGAACTGGGTGCCTTCGGGACGGTAGGGTACTCGGTTCGCGCCAATAAGGACCTCACACGTGCTTGTGAGGTCTTTATCGAGTGTCTGAGGGAGGTCTCCGGACGCGACGAGATCAGCTGACGCCCACATTCTCCCGGCAGTACCGCGCAAACAAACCTTAGATGTTGTTCCAGGCAGGCTGGAAGGGTATCGCTTTGCCTGTTTTTTTGCAGTACCGGAGCCAAATTCAGCTACATGCAAAGAAGGATAAGAAGTGAAGAAGCTTAGTAAAGTAATATGCGCGGGTTTCGCGATCGCGCCGACCTTCGCCTTTGCACAGTCCGTCACGCTGTACGGCGTGGTCGATAACGGCGTCGAGTATGTGAATCGTGTTGGTGCCGACCACCACGGGCTGGTGAGGATGAACAATCTTTCAGGGACGGTACCTTCGCGCTGGGGTCTCCGGGGCACCGAAGACCTGGGCGGTGGGTTGAAATCCGCATTCGTACTGGAGTCGGGCTTCGCTCCCGACTCTGGTGTGTCGAACCAGGCCAGTCGCCTTTTTGGTCGACAGGCCTGGGTGGGACTTAGTAGCCCATGGGGACAGGTGGCACTCGGTCGCCAGTACAGTATGTTGTTCTGGGCGACCCTTGACTCGGACACGCTGGGGCCCAACACGTTCGGCACTTCGTCGCTCGACAGCTATATGGCAAATCCGCGTACGGACAACGCCATTTCCTATAAGGGGACGTTCGGCGGGCTCACCCTTGGCGCAACCTATAGCTTCGGGCGCGACGCTGCGCCGGCCGGAGCACCGTGCGCTGGCGAGAACCCTGGTGACCACAATGCATGTCGCGAATGGTCAGCATTGGTTGGCTACGACACCAGCAACTGGGGCGTTTTCGCGGCCTATGACTCGTTGCGCGGAGGCGCCGGTGCCGCTGGTGGTTTGACCACTAGCGGGATGAAAGACGATCGTTTCTCCCTGAGCGGCTATACCAACATCGGCAAAGCGAAAGTCGGCGGCGGATGGATTCGTCGAGACAATAATGGGAATGCGGTGACGCCGCGTAGTGACCTCTGGTACGGCGGCATGTCGTACGCCGTAACGCCGGCTTTCAGCGTCGACGGTGAGCTTCTCTATCTGCGCTATCACAACAGTTCCAACAGGGCATGGCTGTATGCGGCGCGCGCCAACTACGCGTTCTCGAAGCGCACGACCATCTACACGACCGCCGGCTTCATCGACAACGGCGGTCAGCTTGCGCTATCGGTTAGTTCCGGCGCTACGCCGGCTGCAACGCCTACTGCCGGCGGCAGCCAGCTCGGTGTGACGGTAGGTATCAAGCACATTTTCTGACATTTGGTGACTCGCACCCTTCGGGGTGTATTCCCACGCCAAGGCTCTTTTTCTCCAGGGATGCCTTGGCGTTTTTTCTGTATGAAAGCGGGTTGGTTATTCCACGCCCTTATATCAACTGCTCAAGGTTTGATTATTCAAGCCAAACTGGTACTCCTACACTTCAATCACTACCAGTTGCAGGAGTGCTCATGGATTACTACGCGGAGATCGCAGAGAGATTGCCCGAGCAATTGCGCAATTTCATCGACGGGGAATTTGTCGATTCGACCAGTTCATTTCCGAAGCTCAGCCCGATCGATGGCCGGGAACTTTCACAGGTTGCCGAAGCGGATGCCGCAGCGGTCGATGCTGCAGTGCGAGCAGCCCGACGCGCCCAGAACGGACCGTGGCGGAAGTACACCCCCGCACAGCGGGCCGAAGCCGTGCATCGCATTGCCGATGGCATTCAGGATCGCTTTGACGAGTTCGTGGCGGCGGAAGTGGCTGACACCGGTCGACCCGTCGCCCAGGCAAGGGCCCTCGATATCGCGCGCGGCATCTCGAACTTCCGAGCCTTTGCCGATCTTGTGAGCACTGCGCACAGTGAATGCTTCGAGTCGGTTGGTGCAGATGGCACGCAACTGCTCAACTACGTCACGCGCAAGCCGCTGGGCGTGGTTGGCGTGATCTCGCCATGGAATCTGCCGCTACTCTTGCTGACATGGAAGGTGGCCCCGGCGCTGGCAATGGGCAACTCCGTAGTGGCCAAGCCGTCCGAGGAGTCGCCAACCAGCGCAACACTGCTAGCCGAGGTCATCCGCGACTCGGGGCTGCCCAAGGGCGCGTTCAACCTGATCCATGGTCATGGCCCGAACGCAGCGGGGGAATGGCTGACCAAGCACCAGGAAATTGACGCGATTACGTTCACTGGCGAATCAAGGACGGGCAGCGCGATCATGAAGGCCGTGGCCGACGGTGTAAAGAACGTGTCCTTTGAGCTCGGTGGCAAGAATGCGGCCGTCGTTTTCGCGGATGCCGATTTCGAAGCAGCGGTTGAAGGCATTCTGCGCTCCAGTTTCACCAACGCAGGTCAGGTTTGCATGTGTACGGAACGCGTCTATGTCGAGCGTTCGATCTTCGAGCGCTTCGTCTTGGAACTGAAGACCCGTACCGAGAAACTGCGCATTGGGTCGCCGTATGTGTCCGGTAATACCACCGGACCGATGATTTCGAAGGGTCATCGAGACAAGGTGCTGAGCTACTTCAAGCTCGCCGTCGAAGAAGGTGCAACCGTGGTGACAGGCGGCGATGTGCCGACGTTTGGTGACAACTGCGACAACGGTGCCTTCGTGCAGCCAACGATCTGGACCGGACTGCCGGACACCGCACGGTGTGTGAACGAGGAAGTGTTCGGACCTGTCTGCCACATCTCGCCGTTTGATTCGGAGGAAGAAGTGGTGGCTCGAGTGAACAACAGCAAGTATGGCCTGGCCGCCAGCGTGTGGACCACGCATCTGGCGCGTGGTCACCGCGTTGCGCAACAAATCGAGACCGGAATCGTCTGGGTGAACGCTTGGTATGCGCGGGATCTGCGCACGCCGTTCGGTGGTGCAAAGCTTTCGGGCTTCGGACGCGAGGGCGGACGCCACTCGATGGACTTCTATTCGGAGCTCACCAACATCTGTGTGAGGGTCGATTAAACATGGAAAACAACCAAGCGCTGCAGGGCATTGCCGACACACTGTGGAGAGCCCACGGTGGCCTGCCGTTCAGTCCCGTATCCCCGGTACGCGACGCGATCGAAGAGATCGAAGGCGTAGCTCTCGAGAATGCATACCGCATTCAGCAGATCAATATCCAACGTCAGTTGACTGCCGGTGTGCGTTCTGTTGGACGCAAGATTGGTCTGACTTCGAAGATCGTGCAGGCCCAGCTCGGTGTCGACACACCGGACTTCGGCGCGCTGCTGGACACCATGGCCTTCGGAGACGGCGAGGAGATTCCCTTCACTCGGACGCACCAACCGAAGGTTGAGGCGGAGATCGCCCTGGTGCTCGAGTATGACCTGCCCTACGAGCGTCACACGATTGCCGACATCGTCGGCGCCACGGCGTACGCGCTACCGGCCATCGAGGTCGTAGGCAGCCGCATCGCGAACTGGAATATCCGTCTGCTCGATACCGTGGCAGACAACGCGTCCAGCGGACTCTTTGTGCTCGGTACTCGCCCCGTCAAGCTTCACGACCTCGACCTCGTCCGTTGCGGGATGGTCATGGATCGCAAGGGCGAGCAGGTGAGCGTGGGGGCGGGCGCTGCATGCCTGGGCAATCCGCTGAATGCAGCTGTGTGGCTCGCAGACATGATGACTCGGGTCGGCGAGCCTTTGCAGGCAGGCGATGTTGTGCTGACCGGCGCTTTGGGTCCCATGGTCGCGGTGCAGCCCGGGGATGTGTTTTCCGCAAAGATCGAAGGCTTGGGTGAAGTCCGCGCCGTCTTCTCGAAGTAATCGGAGTTCCAATCGTGAACGACAAGACTAGGTTTTCTGTGGCGATCATCGGATCGGGTAACATCGGTACCGATCTGATGATCAAGGTGATGCGCCACGCAAAGCATCTCAAGATGGCAGCCATGGTCGGCATCGATCGCGCGTCCGACGGACTTGCTCGCGCTGAACGTCTGGGCGTGGCCACGACGGCCGGCGGCATCGACGGCCTGGTCGAAATGCCGGAGTTCCGCGATGTTCGGATTGCCTTCGATGCTACTTCTGCCGGTGCGCATGCACGCCACGCCGAGATTCTCGCCCAGCACGGCGTAACAGTCATCGACCTGACGCCGGCAGCACTGGGACCGTTTGTCGTACCATCCGTTAATCTTGACGCAAATCTCGATTCGACAAACGTCAACATGGTGACGTGCGGCGGTCAGGCCACTATTCCCATCGTCCGTGCTGTCTCCGATGTGACCGCCGTCCACTACGGCGAGATCGTTGCCTCAATTTCCAGCCGCTCGGCTGGTCCAGGCACGCGCGCCAATATCGATGAGTTCACCGAGACGACGTCGCGCGCCATTGAAATCATCGGTGGTGCTACGGTCGGCAAGGCCATCATCATCCTGAACCCGGCCGAACCACCCCTGCTCATGCGCGACACGGTCTATTGCCTTGTGGATGAGGATGCGAACACGACGCAGATCGAAGCCTCGATTCACGCGCAGGTGCAACGTGTGTCGGCATACGTGCCCGGCTATCGCCTGAAGCAGGCCGTGCAGTTCGATCGGGTCGAGTTGCCGGTGCGCTTTTTGAAGACCGGCGCCCCGTCCGTCGGACTCAAGGTCAGCGTGTTTCTCGAAGTCGAGGGCGCGGCGCACTACTTGCCCTCGTATGCCGGGAACCTCGACATCATGACGTCTGCCGCTCTGCGCACCGCGGATAAAATGGCGGCAAAGCGGTTGGCAGCCTGAAGGAAAAGATGATGACTGCGAACACGAAGAAGATCTACGTCTCCGACGTCACGCTGCGGGATGGCATGCACGCCATCCGGCATCAGTACACCGTGGACCAGGTCGTTCAGATCGCGCAAGCGCTCGATGAGGCTGGTGTCGACAGCATTGAAGTGGCTCACGGTGACGGGCTTGCCGGCTCGAGCTTTAACTATGGCCTCGGCGCACACACCGACCATGAGTGGATCGCTGCAGTGGCCGGTGCGGTGAAGAAGGCACAAGTTGCGACGCTGCTGATCCCGGGTATCGGCACTCTGCATGACCTACGGGAAGCCTACGAGGCCGGTGCACGCGTGGTCCGCGTGGCGACGCACTGCACGGAAGCCGATATCTCGCGCCAGCATATCGAGTACGCGCGTTCGCTCGGGATGGACACCGTTGGCTTCCTGATGATGAGCCACATGACCACGCCCGAACATCTCGCCAAACAAGCAAAGCTGATGGAGAGCTACGGCGCACAGTGTATTTATGTCGTTGACTCTGGTGGTGCACTGAACATGGGAGACGTGGCTGCGCGTTTCCGCGCTCTGAAAGCATCGCTCGATCCTGCCACTCAGACGGGTATGCACGCACACCACAACCTCTCTCTTGGTGTCGCCAATTCCATGGTCGCGGTCCAGGAAGGCTGCGATCGCGTGGATGCATCGCTCACCGGCATGGGTGCGGGTGCGGGCAACGCTCCGCTGGAGGTCTTCATTGCTGCCGTTGATCGTATGGGGCTGAAGCACGGCTGCGATGTCAAAAAACTGATCGACGTCGCAGACGATATCGTCCGGCCGCTCCAAGAGCGGCCGGTGCGAGTCGACCGCGAAACGCTCGCGCTCGGCTATGCCGGTGTCTACTCGAGCTTCCTGCGCCATGCAGAAGCGGCATCGGCGAAATACGGCATCTCGGCTTTCGACATTCTTGTCGAGCTTGGCTGCCGGCACATGGTAGGCGGTCAGGAGGACATGATCGTTGACGTCGCGCTTGATCTCGTCCAGCGCAATGAACAACAAGCGAGGGCAGCATGATTGATATCGAGAACGCCGCGCGTCTGGTCGACGATGCGGCGGTGAATGCGGCGGCGATCAACCAGCTGACAGCCGTGGACACCTTTTCCGTGTATGACGCCTATCGTATTCAGCGTACATCGATCGAACGTCGCGTGCGGCGCGGTGAACGCCGCATCGGCATCAAACTCGGGTTCACAAGTCGGGCAAAGATGATTCAGATGGGTGTTTCGGATCTGATCTGGGGATGGCTGACGGATGCCATGCTTGAAGATGATGGCGGGAGCGTCAACCTGAGCCGATTTATCCATCCTCGCGTCGAGCCAGAAGTATGTTTTCTGACGCGAAAAGCGATTGACCGACCATTGACGGCGCTCGAAGCGAAGGACTACCTTGAAGCCGTCGCGCCCGCCATGGAGATCATCGATTCCCGATATCAGGACTTTCGCTTCACGCTTGAAGACGTAGTGGCTGACAACTGTTCCAGTGCCGGTCTCGTCGTCGGCAGCTGGGCGCGAAATTTTGACAGTCTCAGCAATGCTGGCGTACTCATGCGCGTGGACGGCAGGGATGTGCAGATTGGTTCCACTGCGGCCATTCTGGGTCACCCGCTTCGTGCCGTCGTCGAGGCGTCACGGCTTGTACGCGAGTCGGAGACCGTGTTGCCGGCAGGATCGCTCATCATGGCAGGCGCCGCCACTGCGGCACACCCGCTTGTGCCGGGTAGCCATGTTCAAGCATTGGTCAACGGCATCGGCGAGGCCGAGTTTACGACCGCCTTGTCGACGATTATTTAGCCTCATGACTAGTGAAGGCATAGTGACACCATGACATTGCGAATTGATATGCACTCCCATTTTTTCCCGATGATTTCGCGGGAGGAAGCTGCGCAGGTCGACCAGGCGGATGTTCCCTGGCTCGCAGTCACGGACGATGGCGAAACCGGCATGATTATGCTGGGTGATCAAGCGTTTCGCCCGGTCAATCGTCCCCTGTGGGAGCCGAAACGACGTCTCGAACAGATGGACGAACAGAGGATCGACGTACAGTTGATGTGCGCTACGCCGGTGATGTTCGGCTATCGATATGGTGCGAAGGCGGCATCGCAGTGGGCCCAACGCATGAACGACAAGGCACTTGAACTCTGCTCGGTAGCGCCGAATCGCCTGAAGGCTCTCGCGCAGGTGCCACTGCAGGATATCGATCTAGCATGCCGGGAAGCGTCGCGCGCGCATGCGTCGGGGCTTTGCGGTGTCCAGATTGGCAACCACGTTGGCCCGCGCAACCTCGACGACGAAGCGCTGATCCAGTTCCTGTGCCATTGTGCCGACGAGCGCATCCCTGTCCTGGTGCATCCCTGGGACATGATGACGGATGGCCGGATGAAGAAGTGGATGCTGGCGTGGCTTGTGGCCATGCCGGCAGAAACCCAGCTCGGCATCCTTTCTCTGATCTTGTCCGGCGCATTCGAGCGGATTCCGCGATCTCTGAAGCTTTGCTTTGCACATGGTGGCGGGAGCTTTGCGTTCCTGCTCGGCCGTGTCGACAACGCGTGGCGTCATCGGGACATCGTGCGTGAGGATTGCCCGAACCTTCCGTCGTCCTACGTGGACCGGTTTTCTGTGGACAGCGCCGTCTTTGACGCGAAGTCTCTCAGTCTGCTGGTCGACGTCATGGGGGAGGAGCGGGTATTGCTAGGGTCCGACTATCCGTATCCGCTTGGCGAGCAGAAAATTGGCTCCCTGGTGGAGAACCACGACGGTCTGAGCGATCAGGCCAAAAGCCGTATTCTTGGTGGCAATGCCGCCAAGTTCTTCAATTTGCCCGAGGCATTGAGCTAAGGCGAATGATTCAGTCAGATAAGGAGAGCCAGATGCTGCCACACGGTCCACACAAGGAGGAGTTGCTTCAGTGGGTTCGTCGCCTGTGCGACGAAATGCGCTCACGCCCACTTGATGAGCACCTCGAAGCGTACCTGAACTACCACTTTGGTGCGGGTACCGAGGCGTACGAGGAGATGTGCCGGCTGCTGAAATTGGGCGTGGAGGAAGGTTGGGCGGCCTACGTTGAAATCGATGGGGCCTCATACCGCCGAGGTCGGCTCGCCGAGCCCGGATATGAGACGGCGGAGATGAGCGTGGAAAGCGGACTGCTTCGCGATGTGAAAGGCCAGTACCACTGTCACACTCGCGGCGAGATCAACATGATCATTCCGCTGGAGCCGGGCGCACAGTTCTGTGAGCATGGTGCAGGGTGGCGCGTCTTCGCTCCGATGAGCGAACACTTTCCTACCGTCAAGGGCAAGGCCCTGATGATGTATTTCCTGCCCGGTGGCGAAATCGAATACCGTACGCCGCCTGCCCAGTAACTTCGAGACCTGTACAGGAGTCGTTGTGAATATCAAAATTCTTGCGGTGAGCGGCAGTTCGCGTCGCGGCTCACTGAATCAGAAACTGCTCGATATCGCGGCAAATGGCGCGCGAGATGCGGGCGCGACCGTCACGTCGATTCGATTGACCGACTTTGCGTTGCCGCTCTACGACAGCGACCTTGAGATCGAACAAGGTGTTCCCAGGGAAGTTTGGCGTTTGCAGGCGGAGTTCGCCAAACATGACGCGCTGCTGATCGCGACGCCCGAGTTCAACGGGGGCTATACCGCGGCGCTGAAGAATGCGCTGGACTGGGTGAGCCGCCCACAGGAGGACGGCACTTCGGGGGTTACGCTGTTGGCAGGCAAAGTGGCAGCACTGGTTTCTGCCTCCCCAGGGCAACTGGGCGGCCTGCGTTCGCAGCTGGCCTTGCGCACGGTGTTGGACAAACTGGGCGTAGTGGTGATTCCTGATGCGTTTGCGCTTGGTCTCGCGCACCGGGCTTTCGAAGGAGAGATCGGTCTGAAAGACAAGGCCGCCGAGAATGCAGTTATCAGCGTGGGTGTGGCATTGAGCCGCACGGCTGAGCGGCTGGCTGTCAAGTGAGCGTCGGCCGTCTTGCCCCGCTGACGTCTTGATGCTGTCGGCGCGGCCGCAGCGGGGCCGCCCCAGAGGAGAAAACGCCGCCCAACACTCGGACGAAACCAGGTACGCGTAGAGCGAAAGCGTTCGTGCACCTCAATCTATCCCTTCACCCATAGGAATCACCATGACCAACGCCGTCATCGAATCTATCCTGAGCCGCAGCGCGGCCAAATACTACGACCCCACCGCAACGTTGAGCGACGACCAAATCTGCGGGCTGGTGCGAATCGGCACCAGCGCGCCGACATCCTTCCACATGCAGAACTGGCGCTTCATCGCCGTACGCTCGCCTGAAGCCAAGGCTCGGCTGAGTCCGATCGCTTGGAGCCAGCCCCCGATCACCGAAGCAGCCGTTACCTTCATCGTCTGCGGCCAGTTGGCCGATTCCAGCGTAATACCGGATCGCTTGGCGCCTCTGGTGGAAGCGGGCGTCATGCCGGCAGAGGTGGTGCCGGAATGGGAAATCCCCGCACGCAATCTGTATATGGACTACCCGCAGCGCCAGCGCGACGAGGCAGTACGCACCGCCACCTTCGGTGCGGCGGCAATGATCTATGCGGCGCGCTCGCTGGGCCTGGGTTCGACGCCGATGATCGGCTTCGATGCCGAAGCGGTGCACCGCGAGTTCGGACTGGCCCAAGACGAAGTGCCGGTCCTGCTATTGTCCGTAGGGGCGGAGCGCCCGGGAAACTGGCCGCAGAAGCCGCGCCGTCCGGTGGCCGATGTGCTGGACCTCGTCTAATTATTAGTGAAACCAGAGTCGAAGGTGAACGACGGTGAGACGCGCATCTATCGGACTGGCGAGAGCTGGTCCGAAGCGCCGGGAGCGATTCATTCCGGCAGCCGCAACGCGCGCAAGACCGAGCCGGCGAAGCTGCTCGCCGTCTTCGTCCTCTACACCAATGACAAGGTGATGGCCACGCCCATCAAATGGACTTTCAGACGCACTCGACAGCGCCAAGCATTGAAGGCTCGCACCGTGCAAGACCCGCGAGCGCCACGAGGGAAGGGCGGTGAGCCAGCATTTCTGTTAGAGGCATATTCAACTCGAGAAGGATCGCAAATGACCAGTCCGATTCGTCTTCAAATCGCTGAAAAGGGTGCCGGCTCTCTCAACTTCCTGGCCCTGCTTAGATGGGCTTTGGTCGTTATCTTTCTTTGGTTCGGTGGAATGAAGTTCACCGCATACGAAGCAGCCGGTATCGCTCCGTTCATTGAACACAGTCCGATCATGAGTTGGCTGCACGCCCTATTTGGCGTTCAAGGTGCAAGCTACGTTATAGGCGTACTTGAGCTATTCACCGCTGCGGCTCTTATTCTTGGGGCCTTTCAGCCCATTTTTTCCGCTTTGGGAGCGGCGATGTCCGCCGCGACCTATCTCATAACGCTCACCTTCTTTGTGAGCACACCTGGCGTAGCAGAAGCGACGGCGGGTGGATTTCCGGCGATTTCGGCAGCACCGGGCCAGTTCCTTCTTAAGGATCTTGTTCTACTGGCTGCATCGATTTCCCTTCTCTTGGCATCTCTACGTGGCCCGTGGCTCAACGTGCCGAAGTCATGAGTGGATATGGCGCTTCGTTGGCGCTCTTTTCGGCCGACGCGCGGACATGCGGCGGATCACCGGCGCCTTCAACCGCCCGTTGGAGGTGTTCGGCCACGACAGCGCGCCGTCCCCGTGCAGCAGCCGGGCGGCCAGCATCCTCAATTTCAGGAGCATTCTATGCAATCAGTCGAGATCAAAGCCATTGAGAATTACGATTTTAATCTTTGGCTGCCGCTGTGGAAGGGCTATCAGCGGTTCTACGAAGTGGATATCCCCGAGTCCGTGACGCTCCGGACCTGGGCACGCTTCTTGGACCCAGCGGAGCCGGTGCATGCAGCGCTTGCCATGGTTGGGGGGAAAGCATTGGGGCTGGTGCATTCGATCTACCATCGATCCACCTGGGCGACGGGCGACCACTGCTATCTCCAGGACCTGTTTGTTGCGAACAAGGCGCGTGGCAGTGGTATCGGCCGAGCCCTAATTGAGCATGTCTATGCGGATGCGAAACGTCGCGGGGCGTCCCGTGTGCACTGGCTGACGCACGAATCCAACCATAACGCCATGCAGCTTTACGACCGCATCGCTGATCGCTCGGAGTTCATTCAATACCGAAAACTATTTGCCTGACACGGTGGTTCGGGTCCGTCCTCAGACTCGTGCGGCGCATCGCGGAAAACCAACCGATACTCAGAAGGAGAAAGCCCATGAAGATAGTCGTGATCGGCGGCACTGGCCTGATTGGCTCGAAGACCGTTGCCATTCTGCGCGAGGGCGGCCACGAGGTCGTCGCGGCGTCGCCCAAAGGTGGCGTCAACACCGTCACCGGAGAAGGGCTCAAAGAAGCCATTGCCGGCGCTCAGGTGGTGATCGACGTCTCCAATGCGCCTTCATTTGCCCCCCAGGTGGTGTTGGAATTCTTCGAGACCTCCGGCCACAACCTTGCCGCGGCGGAGGCTGCGGCGGGCGTTCGGCACCATGTCACGCTATCCATCGTCGGGACCGACCGGGTACCCGGCCAAAGCTATTACCGCGCTAAAGTCGCGCAAGAGAAACTGATCGAGGCTTCGGGTATCCCCTACACGATCATCCGCTCGACCCAGTTTCTGGAATTCCTCGACGGCGTCGCCGATGCGAGTACGGATGGAAGCGTCGTCAGGATCGCGCCGGGCCTGCTTCAGCCTATCGCCGCCGATGACGTCGCCGCCGTCGTCGCCGAAGTTGCATTCGCTAATCCGCGAAGCGGGATTATCGAGATCGCGGGCCCGGAACGAGCGCCGTTCAACGAAATCATCGCTCGCTATTTGAAGGCGGTCGGCGACCCGCGCAAGGTCGTGAAAGATCCCGAAGCCCGATATTTCGGTGGGCGACTAGAGGAAAAGTCGCTCGTACCATTGGGCAAGGCGCGTCTCGGCCTCCTCAATCTCGAGGAGTGGTTACGCTCGCGCAAAGGAGCCTGATCAGGCCGTCGCGGGCCGCGTCGACACTGCGCGATGCGGCCCGCCACGTAGGTTGGCTCTTACTCCTTTCGAAAGCTTTCATCATGGATCGTCTAGTCTCAATGCAGGCATTCACTCGGGTGGTGGATGTCGGCAGCTTTGCGCGCGCGGCGGAGTCGCTCGACCTGCCAAAGGCCACGGTCACCCGCCTGATCCAGAATCTGGAGACTCACCTCGGAGTCAAGCTGCTGCACCGGACCACGCGCCACATCAGTGTGACCAACGATGGCTCCGCCTATTACGAACGCTGCGTCCGCATCCTGGCCGACGTCGAGGAAGCGGAACAGTCGCTGACGCGCCACAACAGCTCGCCGCGCGGCACACTGGCAGTGGACACCACGAGCGGACTCGCGCAAATGGTGTTGATGCCGCGACTGCACGACTTCTTCAATGCGTATCCGGAACTGAAGCTCGAGCTGACCACCAACGGCAAGCCGATCGACCTGCTCAAGGAAGGCGTGGATGTGGTGCTGCGCGTGGGTGCGCTCGACGAATCGATGGTGGCACGTCGCATCGGCCAGGTGAAGCTGGCGTTCTATGCATCACCTATCTATCTGCGCCGCTTTGGTACACCTCACGATCTCACAGAATTGGCGCTGCATAAGTCGGTGAACTTCCTTTCGAACCGCACCGGGCGCGAAACGCCGTGGCCGCTGATCCGTGCGGGCGAACGCAGCGAAGTTCTGCTGCCTTCGGTGATCTCCACCAACGATGCCGACGTCTACCTGGGCTGCGCATTGGAAGGCCACGGAATTGCCCGCATCTCGCACGCGATGGCTGAGCCCTATATCAATAGTGGCCGGCTGGTGGAAATCATGATGGAGTGGCAAACCGACGAACTGCCAATCTCGGCGATGTATCCACAGAACCGGCACCTGTCGGCCAAGGTGCGCGTATTCGTGAACTGGGCTGCCGAGATTTTCTCGCGGCATCCGCACTTCGGCGCGGCACCGCAGAAACTGGCGGCCTAGTTTGCGTAGTCGGAGTTGCGGCGCGACAAGCTCTCGATGACGGAAAGCGATCAAAGGCGCGAGCTCCTGCTGCCGCAGGAAACCTCGCGCCTCAACCCGCCGGAAGCGATTTTGGATCTGGCCCGGCATGTTCCCGATACGGTGCCGGCGCATCCGGTATTTCAAGGATCAGCACCGGGCCCGTTCCTTCTTAAGGATCTTGTTCTGTTGGCTGCATCGCTTTCTCTCCTCCTGGCGTCTGTACAGGGCTCGTGGCCCGACGCTCAGAAGTCATGAGGTGAACAAATGGCCGGGACAGCCGGGCCGGCTTATTCAACAGGAGATCAGATATGACGAACACGACCGCGGCGAATGGCAAAGAGGTGGCCTCTCATGGCGTGCCCGCGGAAGACGACTATGGCTATGTACAGGCGATCAAGATCGGAAACATGATCTATGTGTCCGGCCAACTCAGCCAGGACGACAATGGGGCCATGATCGCGCCTGCGGCGCTCGATGAAACCGGCAAGCCAGCCGACTTCTCGATGATGGCAGAGCAGATGCGGGTGACCTATGCAAACGCTGTAACGATCCTGGCACAGTTCGGAGCCACCCTCGACCATGTGGTGGAAGAGAGGCTCTATGTCCTCGATGTCGATGAGGCGTTTGCGGTGGCGCGCAAGGAAGCCTACGCCAAGGAGCGGCCTCAGTGCGGCAGCTATCTGATTGGTGTATCGAGGCTGGCCTTTCCTGAGCAGCTCATCGAAATTGTCTTCAAGGCAGTGCTGCCTACCGCGTTGGGCCACCTCGCCCCGGCCTCTTTGGCCGCGATGCTCAACGCCGAAGACGTACTGGCCTCCTCGACGCGGCGACTTGCGCCGAGCCATGCCGCCGAAGCGGGATAGATTGTCTTGTTGTTTTGATCCTTTCTGGCATTCTTTTGAGCGCATAGAGTTTCGAAATCTGCATCTGGTAGACCTAAAGCTGAGGCTCCTAACCACCTGATGAATGAGTCATATCCATGACCAACGGAACCACCAAGACCAATGCAGTCATCGAATGTATCTTGAGCCGCAGCGCGGCCAAGTATTACGACCCTGCCGCCAATTTGAGCGACGACCAAATCCGCGAGCTGGTGCGGATCGGCACCAGCGCGCCGACATCCTTCCACATGCAGAACTGGCGCTTCATCGCCATACGCTCGCCTGAAGCCAAGGCTCGGCTGAGTCCGATCGCTTGGAGCCAGCCCATGATCACCGAAGCTGCCGTTACCTTCATCGTCTGCGGCCGGTTGGCCGATTCCAGCGTAATACCGGATCGCCTGGCGCCTCTGGTGGAGGCGGGCGTTATGCCGGCAGAGATGGTGCCGGAATGGGAAATCCCCGCACGCAATCTGTATATGGAGTACCCCCAGCGCCAGCGCGACGAGGCAGTACGCACCGCCACCTTCGGTGCGGCGGCGATGATCTACGCGGCCCGCTCGCTGGGCCTGGGTTCGACGCCAATGATTGGTTTCGATGCCGAAGGGGTGCACCGCGAGTTCGGACTGGCCCAAAACGAAGTGCCGGTCCTGCTGTTGTCCGTAGGAGCGGAGCGTCCCGGAAACTGGCCGCAGAAGCCGCGCCTGCCGGTGGCCGATGTGTTGGATTTGGTATAGGTGTGTCGCCGCTGCAGTGATCACGCCGAACGACTAAGGGGCTGCCAAGTGAGAGGCAAACACAAGGTACCTCCCACTTGAAGGCCTGACCAGCTTCGACCCAAGACTTGGGCACGAAGTAAGCCGAGGGATGGTTCCCACATGGACTTTCCCCAATTAGTGAAACCAGTAACTTACAAAGACTACGATGCCAAGAACTGCTGCTCTAAAGCCGGAACAGGTGCCGGCCGATTCGAAACCGACCCTCGATGCGATCACCAAGAACATCGGGTTCACCCCAAATATGATGGCGACCTTCGCGCTGAGCCCCATCGCGTTCAACTCATGGGCCACCCTGCTTGGCTCCTTGAGTAAGGCGCTCGACGTAAAGACGCGTGACAGCATCGGCCTCGCTGTCTCCGAAGTGAATGGCTGCAACTACTGCCTGACAGTCCACAGCTATACGGCCGAGCATCTGGCCAAGCTGCCGACCGATGAAATCATTCTCGCTCGGAAGGGCCATGCCAACGAGCCGAAGCGCGACGCCGCCGTCCAGTTTGCGCGCAAAGTCATCGAGGCCCGCGGCAACGTCACTGACGCCGATCTGAAAGCCGTCCGCGAAGCCGGCTACACGGATGCGAACGTCATGGAGATCGTGGCGCTGGTGGCCATGTACTCCCTTACGAATTTCTTCAATAACGTGTTCGATCCCGAGAAGGACTTTCCCGCCGTTACGCCGGCTGGCTCGATCTGAACTCTATCCGGTCGCATCGACCCTCTCCGAGGGTGCTTGAAGGTTTGATGCGAGCGTAACGCCAAAGCCCGGAAGCACCTGGGAAAGATTCTTGGGAACGCGTCCGGGCTTTTCGTATGACCCGACAAGTCTAGGAGAAAGAATGTGACACTCGATCATCCAATTTTCGCGCGCTGGCCGGTGCAGTACCCCGATCGGCTGCAACTCTTTTCCTTACCGACGCCCAACGGAGTGAAGGTCGGCATCCTGCTGGAGGAGACAGGCCTTGTCTATGAGCCTCACCGCATCGACATCATGGCGAACGAAAACCACGATCCGGCCTTCCTCGCACTCAATCCCAATGGCAAGATTCCGGCGATCTACGATCCCGACGGGCCGAGCGGCCGGCCACTGGCGTTGTTCGAATCGGGAGCGATTCTGATCTACCTCGCAGACAAGACGGGGCAGTTCCTCTCTACCGATCCCAACACGCGCTACGAAACGATCCAGTGGCTGATGTGGCAGATGGGAGGTGTCGGCCCGATGTTCGGCCAGGTCGGCTTCTTCAACAAATTTGCCGGCAAAGCCTATGAAGACAAGCGCCCGCGCGACCGCTACGCGACCGAATCAGCTCGGCTGCTCGGTGTCCTCGACGAACGGCTCGCGGGCCGCGACTGGCTGATGGGCGCTGACTACAGCATCGCCGATATTTCGCTGCTCGGCTGGGTGCGTAACCTGATCGGCTTTTACGAAGCGCGTGAGCTCGTCGGCTTCGACCGCTTTCTTCATGTGCAGGCATGGCTCGATCGCGGCCTCGCGCGCCCAGCCGTTCAAAAGGGAATCAATATTCCGCCTCGCGACTAGAGTGCATGTAGATGGATACCGCAACGGCTGGCGAGCGCATGGAGCCGCTCAAATTCAATTCAAGCGAGGATATCTATGGTTGAAATCACTGCCGACATGGAGGCGATCATCAAGCAGGCGATACTGTCGTTCGTTGCGACAGTCAACGAGGACGGAACGCCCAATCTTTCGCCGAAGGCGTCCTTGACGGTAACGAACGGCGTTCTCTACTTCACCGATATCGCATCGCCCCGAACGATACTGAACTTGGGGCGCAATCCCGCCATCGAAATTAACGTAGTCGATATCTTCCAGAGACGCGGGTATCGATTCAAGGGCCGTGCGTTGCTACTGCCGCCAGGCGATGGTGAGTATTTGATGATCGCCGACTGGGTTCGGGCGACAAACGGCCTAGAGTATCCCGTCGATCACGTCGTCAAAATCGAAACCACTTCGATCACCCAGTTGCTGTCTCCTGCTCATGTCTTTGCCCACCCTCCTCGAAGTCAGGAAGAAATCAGGAGCGCCTATTATCAAAAGTATGGTGTGAAACCCATCGGGGCATAGGTTCCGGGTCCGCGAAGAACGGCATGCGGCTTTACGGCTGCATCGCTATCCTCCGCGATCCGGGCAAGGTAGCGATAGATGGTCGCCGTCGAGCAGTCCAGGCGGCGCGCAACTGCCTTGACGGCGCCGCCCACGCGAAGGAATCCCTTACCGTCCAGTTCCCCGGACGAGCTTGCGCGCTACGTGTCCGATCAGCTCGAGCACTGAGGCCATGTGCTTCGTACAACCGGTGTGCAATCGCAATATGATGCTTGAGCGTTCCAAGTTCCCGAGGTCCTATGTCCCAAGTCGACTGGCTGAGCCAGCTCCTGCAAATGATCACCATCACTGGCCGGCTGGAGGTCCGTTGCGCCTATGGTGCGCCATGGCGTGTGGCTTGGCCGCAGTCCGCGGCGCACGAGATTCCCTACCACGTCGTGCTCAAGGGCCGGGCCATTATCGAGAGTCCGGAGACGGAGACGACCATGGAGTTGGTGGGAGGAGATATCGTGCTGTTGCCTCACGGGTTGGCGCACGTGCTGCACGATGGCAGCGGACATGCGCCGGGTCTTACCTACAATCGCCAAGGTTCCGCAGGATGGATGCTCAGCCAGAATGATGGCCAGGGCGAGCATCTGGACCTGTTGTGTGGGCGATTTCTCATCGAGCCGCCCCATGATCGGCTGATTCGCAATTATCTACCTACGAATCTAGTGGTACGGGCCATGGACGGCCATGGTGAAGAGGCGATCGGGTCTGCTTCGAACCACCTGGCCGGTCTCCTGGGGCTGATGCGCATGGAGTCCACAAGCGACAATCTGGGCGGATACGCCATGCTCAACGCGCTTAGCTCGGCGCTGTTCACACTGGTACTGCGCGCAGCAAGCGAATCCGAGCAGGCCCCGGCAGGCTTATTGGCGCTTGCCGGCCATCCACGGCTGGCTCCGGCCATTTCAGCCATGTTCGCCGATCCGGCGCGACCCTGGAACCTGCCTGATCTGGCCGACTTGTGCAGCATGTCACGCGCCACCTTCATGCGGCACTTTCAGGATAAGCTGGGGCGTTCAGCCATCGAATTGCTGACCGATATTCGGATGAGCCTGGCAGCCAACGAACTGAAGAAGCCGACGATGACCACCGAGGCCGTGGCCGACTCAGTCGGGTATCGATCCGTGGCAGTATTCCGGCGTGTGTTCACCGACACGATGGGGCTGACGCCGGGGCAATGGCGCCGTCTGGCGCATGCCGGCGAGTAATGCGCTTCGGTTGTCATGAGGTGAACAAATGGCCCGGATATCCGGACCGGCTTACTCAACAGGAGCTCAAGTATGACCAACACGACCGCGGAGCATCCGTCCAGCGCGAACCCGCTTTCTGGTAGCTTCGTCCATCTTCCCAGCCATGCAATCGACTCCCGATCAACGCCTTGATCAGATAACGCGCCAGACTCGGATCGATTGTCATGAGTTATACAAGTATCAATAGGCTCGAGGAATTGGCTACGTTGCGGGTCTTGGGCCTGGCCATTGAAGTTTCCTGAGCAAAGTCGAGCGCGTCGAATTTTTGTTATTCATTGCAGATAATATGATCCTGTGCCGATTCCAGTATGATGATTATGCGTTGCCGTCAGCCTTCACGCATACGGCCAAGAGCCATAATATGCGGCATATCCATGCTGCCATCCTGCTCGCCCGGCAGCCCGTGGAGTCACTCAATTGACCGCGATATTGCAAACACAGTCAGCCCGGAGTTTCAAGACCACTCCCGCACCCGATCGCAAGAGCGTTCTGCACGATGCCAACCAGGTCCTGCTTGCCGTCGAGCTGATCGGCATGGGTGCGCGACTGCAGGTGCTCGAGGCTGAGACCACGCTCTCTCGCGGCCGGTTGATCCGACTCTTCAAAGAGCTACGGGGCGCCTCGCCTCCCAAGGGCATGCTCCCCTTCTCGACCGACTGGTTCACTACTTGGTTGCCAAACATACACTGCTCGCTGTTCTTTTCGGCCTATCAGTTCATGGTCCAGCAGGGCGAGACAGTTCGCATTCACGCCGTGGTGATGAGCTATCGCCTCTATCTTGAGCATGTATCGCTGCTCGGCAGCGAAATTGTCTTAAGTTTCACCCGTGCCTGGACTTTGGTACGATTCGTCGACAACAAATTGCTGCAGCTTTCCACCTGCACTTGTTGCCATGGGCAATTCGTCGCACACGCGTACGAGCCGCCTGCAAATTTCGTGTGCGGCCTGTGCCGGCCTTCCTCGCGCGCAGGCAAGGGCAAGAAGCTATCAAAATTGGCGCGGCCGAGGGACTAAAAATTTAGCAAAGATAAAGAAAATGCGCGACATCAACATGTAACACTTGAGGTGCCCACCGAGAGCCCAGGTGCGCACGCGCGTGGGTCGCTCCGAGAGCTCTGACTCGTCAATAAAGACGATCAGCCGCTGCTCCCGCGTACTCTTTTTTGAGCGCGGGCCAGGTCTTTTGCTTCCACGCCAGCACGGCGTCCTCGTCGCGTTCGATAGCGCGTCGGTCTGGGCGTTGGGTCGAGAAGCCGAGGAAATCCAGAATCCGCCAGACATGGGCCTCGTTGTATGACACCCCGAAGCGTTGCTCGATGAGTAAGCGCTCCCGTTTGAGCGTCCACAGTTCGGTGCCAAAGCCATGCTCCGTGGGGCGCTGCAGCAAGGCACGACACAACTGCTCGCGCTGGGTATCGTCGAGCAACGACGGCCGTCCACGGGCCATGGTGCGCAGCGCGTCGATGCCGCCTTCGTCCAGCCGCGTCTTCCACGTGTACACCGTCTGCCGTGCGACGCCCACCGCAGCCGCAATCTCCGCGACCGGCTTGTTCGCTAACTGGCGAGCTCCGTGAAGCATGCCGTTGGCGACTCCGCCGATAACCTGAAGGCACAACGCCCCGAGTTCTTCGAACCGCATCTTGCGACGAATCAGACGAAGGTTCCTTCATGGCCGATCTCAGCCCTCTGCCTGCGTTGATATCCACCCTGGTGGCCCGTTGTTCGGGGCCGCAGATTAGGGCTTATTCTCGCCGGGCGGGGTCGAAAAAAATGGAGCCTTGCGGGCTCCATTCATTCAGCAGATCGGTACGCCTTACAGGGCGGCGTCCTTCAGCTTCTTCAGCGGGCGGACCTTTACCTTGACGGTGGCCGGCTTGGCCGCGAACCACTGGTCCTCACCGGTGAACGGGTTCTTGCCGAAGCGCTTCTTGGTCGCCGCCACTTGCAGGGCAGTGACCTTGAGCAGGCCGGGGAGCGTGAACTCGCCCGCGCCCTTCTTGTGCACCGCGCTCAGGACCGTGTCTTCCAGATGTGCCAGCACGGTCCTGACGGTCTTGGCGTCCATCTCGGTCTGGGCGACCAGGTGCGCCAGCAAGCTGGCCTTGGTGAAGGTTTCCTTCAGCGGCTTCGCCACCGGTGCAGCCGCAGCGGCCTTCTTTGCCGGTGCTACTGCCTTCTTGGCCGGCGCTGCCTTTTTGGCGGCAGGCTTGGCCGGGGTCTTTACGACAGCTTTCGCTATGGTTGCCATGGATTCTTTGGTCTGGTTACTCGTTGATATGTCGCCGTAGAGGCGTTCGCGAGAATAGCAAATTCCATACGGTGTGTGCGACTACGCGAAACTAACAATTACAACTGCAACGATGTGGCAGCGATCCGGTCGCAGGTGCGTGTGCTGGCCAGCCCAAGCAGCTTGCTGACTTCATCCCGGCTGCGGCCGGCGAGTAGCTGGCGCCGGCAGAAGGTGTTGCGTTGGACCCGCCGGACTCATATCCTGGTCCTCGAAGCCGATCGCGAGGAGCGCTGCACGCACGATTTTGCCAAAGCTCATATCAGTGATCGGCTCGCCGGTTGTCCTGAATGAGAACACAAGGTCGCCATCGATCGGCAGGGTCTGGCGGCGAACGCACCATTCGGTCAGGATCGGCACCGCGAACGAAGCGAAGTGAACTGTGCGGGTGTCACGCGCGCCGTGGGCGGGCACGCGCAGATAGGGCGGGGAGGCACCGGGCTGCAGGTCCTCCCGCCGGGCCGTGCGCGCTTCTGCTGCAGTGATGCCGGTGCCGAGGAAGAGCGCGACGATAGCGCGGTTGCGCAAGGCCGCCGGATCATCCCCAGCGTGCGGCTGCACCCAAGCCTGCAGGCGGGTGTCCGCATCCTCGGGCAGGTAGATGGGATCAGGCTCGTCTTTCGGCCAATGACCGTCGCCGGATTACTCTCGCGCACGCCGTTGGCCACCAAATGCCGGCACAGGCGGTCCAGCAGCTTCAGATAGCGCATGCGCGTGGCGGTGCTGTAGCTGCGCGCATCGGGCGCCTGCCAGAAGGTGTCGATATGGTCCGGGCCGAAGGTGGCCAGGGTGGTGTCGGCAGCCAACAGATGACGCCGGAAGTGCTCGAACATGGCCTGATGCTGGACGATCGAGCGGGCGGCGAAAGGGCGCCGGTCCGCGCCGGCGGCCTCGCGGCGTTGCCAATCGGCGTAGGCGAGGGTGGGGTTGGTGAGCCAGAGATTGTCGGCCGGTGTCATGATTGCATTTATATACTGAAATGCGCCTCACCCGCACCCCTACCGCCTCTGCGAGGCGGGCATAGCCTCCAGGGAAGCGGGGCGGGGCCAGGCGGACAGCTGCTCGCCAAGCAGGGCGTCGGGGGTGCCATCGAGGTTGGCAGCAAAGGCCTTGGCTTCCAACTGCAGTGTGATGGTGATAGTCATTGGTTCGGCTGGAGATTCTTCAGGGCGATCCAACGGGAGACGATGTGCGAGCGGTTTCCCGTCCGCTCCTCGACATCGGCTTCGCCTGTCAGGCCACTGGGTCCTTGGAAAATGCTCTGGATGGTTGCCCAACGGGGCGCGATGCCCGGCAGGCTGCGGTAGGCGTGAATGACGCTCGCCCACCGAGAACGGCCCAGCGCGACGAAAGTAGGGCACGCCGTTGGGAAAGCGGCCGATCTCCTCCGACGGTTGGCAGGATAGGCCGTCCAGATACTGGCCGAGCTGGGAGCGCTGCATCCCGATGCCGCCGCTGGTTTCCATGATCGCCGGCGCGCTGCCAGCACCAACCTTGCGCGCCAACCGCTCCACGGCTGCGCGCATCACGCGACGGTAGCGCATGCCGCCGGCGAGAAAGACCGGGCCGACCTCGTCGGGCCAAGCCGCACCGGCCATTGCCGTCGACAGGTCGGAGATCATGATCTCCGCGCGATCAGCGGTCATGCGGACATCGTAGGGGGCAATCTCTGCGGCCGGCTGGATAAAGCCATGCTGCGCGGAGAGGATGATGACCTGGGGCTTCGCATCAGCTCGCACGTGGGCGCGAAACGTTTCATACATGACGCCGCGATACAGGTCCATGGCGGGGGCAGGGCGGTCGAGCTTCGTGGCGGAGCAGGCCATCAGTACCAACGGGCGAGCCGGCGATCGTGCGACCGATGCGCGAGCGATCTCGTCAAAGAGGTTAAGTTGGGTTGGGTGGGCCTGCATCGGAAGCACCTGGGTGATGGATGTACATCCAATCTACCGGGGCAGGCATGAAGTCAAGGCCGGCTCGCCGCGGCCCGTCAAATGTCCCGTCCGGCGCGCTTGGCGTTGCGTGCACCTACGAGCGAAGCCTCGCTGCGCATTGCCAACTCGGGGATTGGCACCTGCATCATGTTCCATGCGGCCTCGCGTATCGCGCTGGTGAGGCACTCACGTTTGCCAGCCAGGTCAATATTCCCATGGTCTCGGATCAAGCGGGTCGCGTTGAAGCGCCAAGCGGGAAGCCGTGCGGTGACTCCTGCCTCGGGTGCCGCACTTATCTAGGACCCAAAACCACCAGTACAACCATCCGATACTGAACCCGGCCCACCTGCCGATTGCACGGTCCGCATAGGTAGAGAAGGATCCGGTATCGGGGGATGCGGCTGCCATTTCCCCAAGCATGCGCATAACCAGCAGCACCAATAGACCGGCGAACATATAAGCAAGCGGTGCCGCTGGGCCGGCTTCGGCAATTGCATGGCCAGAGCCCACAAAGAGCCCTGCTCCGATCACTCCGCCAATTGATAGCATTGTGATGTGTCGTTGCTTCAGTCCGTGTGCGAGCGAATGCCCTGAATTGTTCATCTTGTCTCCATTTTGAATGGTGCTTGTGATTGTCGCCATTGCAGACCCCCTTAGCTTCGAGAGCCGAGGGGACGAACCAACCGATGTGAGCAATCAATAGGCAAAGGCCTCGAGGTGGTGAGGTGGCTGGCAATCAGCGGCGCAGTTCCCCTTCGATACTGATTCTGAGTATGCCGGTGGCGCGCCGGTGGCCTGGTGCGGATGAAGCTTAGTTGCATTGAGATTAGCGTGCGTCGGCAACGCCGACTGCATCTGATCGGCGGGGGAGCGGCACCGACAAGCACTCACCACTGAAAGAACCCGGCGGCCGAACAAGCAACGGACTTCTCGGCCGCCAGTCCACCAATATCCGCGCTCCGTCGGGGATTGCCCGTTGCGCGCGTGCTTACCAGGCTTACGGTGAAGCCGCCACCAAGGCGCCAAATCGGTACACGTCGGGCGACGACTTCGTGGCAGTGAGGCGATGATAGGCAACGCAGCTTTGGACTGCATCGGCGTACCCGTAGTAGGCGCTGATCCCGTCGTCCTACGTTTGGCACTAGTTTTTCCGGTGCTGCGCGATCAGCGCGGGCAGTCCCGCTTGCACGGGCATCATCGGTCTGGCCCTTTCAGCCAATCTGAAATCGGGCCGCGACCATCTGTCGCTGTTCGCGCCGGTGCATGTCTCGGGCCGGACATCTATGGCAAGGGCATTGCCAACCCCATCGCCATGAACCGGTCTGGTGTGCTGATGTTGGACTTCCTTGCGGGCAAGACACAGGAGCCTGCGCTGCTGTGCTTGATCCGGTCGTTGAAAGCACAAAGCAGGATCATACGGTCCATAGGATGGAAGGCGCCGCGTTTCATATTGTCCGTTGGAAGTGCTTGGCGCGCGCCGCGTCTATGCTCAATCCATCGACAATGTTGGGGGGCTGCCATGAATCGACGACAATTTGCCACCGGAAGTGGACTGACGCTGCTTGCATTTGGTGCGCTAGCGCAGGAGAAAACTGGGATCCGGCCGCAGCAGGCCGACGCGGCCGGCGTCGACCGTACGCTGGTGGGCCAGGCGGCAGCGGCCGTGCGGGGTGGTGAGTCGGTGCAGGACGCCTTTGCCCGCTTTGCAGCAGTCGCCGCAAAGGCAATGCCTTTTCTCCACATGACCGCCCTGGTCGCAAAGACATCTGCGGCGGGCGGCGCAGACGGGCCAGGTGACGTGCGCCGACTCTATTCCAGCGTTCCTTCGGCCTATCCTGTGGGGGGCTGGAAGCATCTCGGGGGTAGCGAATGGGCGGAGCATGTCCTCCAGCAGCAGCGCGTACTGGTTGCCGCCGGCGATGCCGCCCTGGCTCGCTACTTTCCTGATCACGCACTGCTGCGCTCGCTTGGCACGCGCACGCTGGTCAACGTGCCAGTGGTGGTTTGCCGTCGAACCGTAGGGGCATTCGCTTTCCTCTGCCAGGACGAGAGCGTGGCGCCTGCTGCACTTGCGCAGATAGAGTCACTGGCACCTAGCGCTGCCGCAGTGTTCGTATTGGGCGCAGGGGAGCAGGCGTGAACGGGGAGGCTGCTACCCTGCTTCAGGGCGTGCCGAAGGCCGCCACGACCATAGCTGAGGCGCAGAAGCCGACTGCCGAGTTGACCGATGCCGACATCTCTGGCACTCCCAGGGTCCGAGCGTGGTTGCCCATGGCACTGGCGGTCTGGGCGCTCCTGATCTGGAGCACGCTCGCCGTGTCGGTGGTCAGCCTGTCCGGTCTGTCGCCGCTGTTGACCACGGGCGTGGCATTGGCTGGGGGAGGCATGATCGGGCTGCCATGGGTCGCCTGGAGACGGCTGGAGCCGGGTGCCGTGCTAGTGGGCAGTCTGGCTATGTTGGGCTATCACGCGCTCTACTTCCTGAGCCTGAAGACCGCGGATCCCGTCGCGGCCAACTTGCTGCACTATCTGTGGCCGCTGTTCATCATTCTGCTGACGCCGTTGATGTTGCGAGGCTACAAGCTCACCCGCAGCCATGTCGGCGCCGGCGTGCTCGGCTTTGCCGGCGCGGTAGCCTGCCTCGGAGCGGTACCGGTGTTCGGCGCCGGCGCAGGGGTCGGATTTGCGCTTGCGCTCGTGTCGGCGCTGATCTGGGCTTATTACTCGGTCTGGTCGCGGCGCTTCGCCGAAGTACCCACAGCCACCGTTTCCCTCTACTGCCTACTTGCCGGCTTGGCCTCGCTTACCGCCTACGCGGTGCTCGGCCAGTTCCCTGCGTATGACCAGCTTGCGCTGGGCGGTGGGATGCCATCGCTGGCACCCAGACACTGGCTTACCCTGGCGTACCTGTCGCTTGGGCCGCTGGGCGGCGCCTTCTATCTGTGGGACTACGCGATGAAGAAGGGCAATCCGCATCAGGTGGCGCTGCTGGCCTATGCGGTGCCGGTGGTGTCCACCCTGTTCGTCAGCGTATTCCTTGGTCGCGGCATCGATGGTGCCACGATGATCGGTGCAGGACTGGTTACGGTGGCAGTAGCCATTGGCAACCGGACCGGGCCGCGGCGCTGACATCAACCTGGAAGAATACGACATGGAAAGAACAAATGCGGCCGCTATTGAGATTGGCGAGGAAATCGTGGTGGGGTTTGCCAAGTATGGTCTACCTAGCGTGGCGCCAGCGCGGAGCCGCAATCGGGGCGTGGGGCCTTTTTCCCGCATGGTTTTGCGCGGTGCTACGTTGATCGACGGCACCGGCGCGCCCCCTTGGGGTCTGGTCGATATCGTGGTCGAAGGCAACCGGATCGTCGACATCGTCAGCGTTGGCGTGCCTGGCTTGCCGATCCGCCCCGAGCGCAGGCCGCCGCAGGCGGATCACGAAATCGATTGCGAAGGGCGCTTCGTCACCCCTGGCTTCATCGACAGCCATGCGCACATCGGTGCGCCGTTCCACGCAGCAAGTGGCAACATGCCGGGAGCGGACTACGTCTACAAGCTGTGGCTAGCACACGGCGTGACTACCGTCCGGGAGGCCGGTTGCTTCAACGGCCTGGCCTGGACGCTGGAGCAAAAGGCCGCTTCGGCTGCCCACCGCATCGCGGCCCCGAGCCGGTATGCCTATGCCTATTTTCCGGCCATCAACGACTATCTGAAGACCATCCACACCCCCGTCGCTGCGCGCGAGTGGCTGCGTCAGTTGGCCGACAAGGGAGCCGACGGAGTCAAGTTCTTCGGTGCGCCCCCGGCAGTGATGGAGGCAGCGTTGGACGAGGCGAGGAACCTCGGGCTGCGCACCTGTTGCCACCATGCCACGTTGGCGGTCAGCCGCATGAATGCGCTGACCACGGCGCAGTGGGGTCTGACCAGCTCTGAGCATTCCTACGGTCTGCCTGAAGCCCTGTTCGAGGACCGCACGGTCCAGTCATTTCCGTCCGGCTATCACTACAACGACGAATACCTGCGCTTCGCCACGGCGGGCACCACCTTCCTGCAGGCTGCGCAACCCGGCAGCGCGAAATGGGAACAGGTGCTAGACGCCTTCCTCGCTGCCGGGCACACCTTCGTGCCCACCATGAACGTCTACGATGCTAACCGGGACCTGATGCGCACGCGTCGCGCCGACTGGCACGCGCGCTTCACCGATCCCACGCTCCTGAAGTACTTCGAGCCGCACCGCGGCGGCCATGGATCGTATTGGTATCGATGGACCACACAGAACGAAGTCGAGTGGCGCGAGACCTTCCGCCTGTGGATGCACTTTCTGCGCGATTTCAAGAACCGCGGCGGCCGCGTCTGTGCTGGCAGCGATTCGGGGTTCATGTACCAGGTTTACGGCTTTGGCTTCGTGCGCGAGCTGGAGCTGCTGCAGGAAGCGGGCTTCAATCCGCTGGAGGTGCTGCGCGCTGCGAGCTACCACGGTGCGGAGTTGCTCGGGCTGGAAGCGGAAACCGGGTCGGTGGAGGTTGGCAAGCGTGCGGATCTGCTGGTTCACGACAGCAATCCACTCGACGACTTCAAGCTGCTCTACGGCACGGGTGCGCTGCGGTTGGACGAGGTGCGTCAGCGCGGCCAATGGCAGCGCTGCCTGCGCACCACCATCAAGGACGGCATGGTGTTCGACACACAGGAACTGCTGGATGACGTTGAAGGGATGGTGGCAGCGGCAAATGCCGCCGAGGACGGCCAGTAATGGAAGCCCCGGCCGAGTTCGTGGTGCTGTCGGGCTTCCTGGGCAGTGGCAAGACCACGCTGCTGGGCGATCTGTTGGCCGCCAATGACGATGGCCGCACGGCTGTCATCGTCAACGACGTGGGGCAGGTCAATATCGATGGCGCGCTGATCGCGGTCACCGCGGGCGTGCCGATGGCCACGCTTAGCAACGGTTGCGTCTGCTGCAGCCTGACCAACGATCTGCAGTACACCATCGAGGCCATGCTGGAGACGCGGAGGCTCTCCGGCGCCCCGGGGTTCCGGCGCATGATCCTTGAGTGCAGCGGCCTATCTGAGCCCGGTGCGGTGCTGCGCAGCCTATCCGAACTGGCGCACTTGCGCATGCGCGTGCGTGTGGTGACCACCTATGCCTGCGACAGGCCGCTGTCGGATCAGGAAGAGTTCGGCCTGGCTGCCGCGCAACTTGCCTCTGCCCACGTGATCGTCCTGACGCGGATGGACGTCGCCGATTCCCAACAGATCGTGCAAGCTACGGCGTTGGTTCGAGCGCTAGGCGCCATGGCCACGCTGGTGGCCGAGTGCGACCCGCACGCACGCGCGCAGCGTGCCTTCGACGAGGCTGAGTCAGGGGAGGCCACGCTCCCGGGCAGTCCTGCTGCTTTTCTGGCGGAGGGTCCGGTTGGCCATCCTCGCATCAATGTGTATGCACTGCAGTGGAACGGCCCTGTCGCATGGCCATTGCTCGCCGCGTGGCTGGAGAACCTGGCCGGTTACCTGGAGGATAGGTTGCTGCGAGTCAAGGGGCTTGTGGTGGTGGAGGGATGCGAGGAGTTGTTGCTAATCCAGGGGATCGGGCAGCACTTCGATACACCGCGGCGTATCGGCGCGGATGATCCATCCACCGGCAGTATGGGTGGGAGGCCGTCGAACCTTATCGTCATTGCACGCGATACGGAGATGACGGAGATCCGCGACATCGGGCCGGCGCTGCCGATGCCGTGCCGTCTGTCGATGATGCGATCGCCCGGCGCCGGCAGTGCTCGGGTCCGGCTGGCGCGGCTGCAAGAGTAGGCTTGAGAAGTACTGCAAATGAAGAAACGCCGCACGGGATACCCGTACGGCGTTTTTCGCTTTCAGCCTAGCGTGGGCGTTAGCGGCCCGCGAGGCTTTCCAGCGGCTGCCACTTGCCCGACACCACCTTGTAGATCGTGATGCCGCCTTCCTTCAGGTCCCCATGGTCGTCATAGGCGATTTGCTGTGAGGTGACGCCGGCCATTGCGGTCGACGCCAGCGCGGGCAAGTAGCGGTCCGGCTCGGTCGATCCCGCCTTGACCATCGCCTTCATCATGGCCATCGCGCCGTCGTAGGCATAGGGCGAATACGTCTGCACTGGCGAGCCGAAGCGCTTTTCGTAGCGTTGGCTGTAAGCCTTGCCACCCGGCATCTGGTCCAGTGGCAAGCCCGCCAGCGAACAGATGGCACCTTCTGCCGCCGTGCCTGCGAGGCGGATGAAATTGTCGGTCTTCGACATCTCGCCGGAAACCAGCACGGATTTCATGCCCAGTTCGCGCAACTGCTTGGCCAGCGGTGCCGATTGCGCTTCCGCGCCGCCGTAGAACACCACTTCAGGGGATAGCCGCTTCAGGTTGGTCAGCACCGCCTTGAAGTCGACCGCCTTGTCGTTGGTGAATTCACGGCGGACGATGGTGCCGCCCGCCGCGCGCGCAGCCTTCTCGAATTCGTCCGCCAGGCCTTGGCCATAGGCCGTGCGGTCGTCGATGATGGCGATCTTCTTCGCCCCAAGCTTGGAGACCACGTAGGCACCCACCACGCTACCCTGTTGGGTGTCAGAGGTCATCATGCGGAAGGTGGTCTTGAAACCCTGGCGCGTGTACTCTGGCGCCGTGGCCATGGAAATCTGCGGCACGCCGGCGCGGCTGTACACAGCCGATGCCGGGATGCTGGTGCCGGAATTGAAGTGTCCGAGCATCCCCTTGATGCCGCCATCGACCAGCTTCTGCGCCACCACCGAGCCAGTTTTGGGGTCGGCCTGGTCGTCTTCGGCGGCGAGAGCAAAACGGACCTCGCGCCCCCCGATCTTGGGATGGCCGGCGTTGAAGTCTTCCAGCGCGAGCGTCACGCCGTTCTGCATATCCTTGCCGTACTGCGCCTGGCCGCCGGTCATGGGTGCGGCAAAACCAAGCTTCACTTCCTGGACCTGCGCCTGTACAAACGGGCTAGCTAACGCCAGCGCGGCTGCGGCGCAGGCGCTTAACGCGATGCTTCGATTGCATTGTTTCATCTATTTCTCCCTGTCTTATTGATGGGTGGTGCTACATATGCGGTCACGGAATCCCAGCGTCACGCCGAGGAAGCTGACGGCCGCTGCCGCGATGACATAGATGGCCGGCGCCATGGCGCTGCCGGTGGTGGCGATGAGCCAGGTAAGGATCAGCGAGGCGAAGCCGCCGAAGGTCATCACCGCGACGTTGTAGGCGACTGAGAGCCCGGTGGACAGGATCTTGGTGGGGAAGATCTCCGAGAACGCGGCGAGGATGGGGCCGGTGTATCCGGCAATCAGCACGCCGAACACTGCCTGGAACAGGATCAAATCGAACTGGGTCGGCGCCGACACCACCAGTGCGAACATCGGATAGGCAAACAGCAGGATCCCGCCGGAACTGAAAGCCAGAAGCTTGCGGCGTCCGATGCGGTCCGACCAGGCGCCGACGAAGGGAGACAGTACGGTAATAATGAGGCCGCCTACCACGCCGGCGATGAAGGACATCGACTGCGGCATCTTGAGCGTCTTGACGGCGTAGGTCGGCATGTAGAACAGCAGGACATAAATGCAGACTGTCCACAGGATCACCATCGAGAACGTGGTGAAGGTCTCGCGCGGATAGTTCAGCAGTACTTCCGAGAAGGGCTTCTTGACCTTTTCCTTGTTGGCGAGAAAAGCAGGCGTTTCATCCACACCGCTTCGGATATAAAAACCAATGGGGCCGATCAGGATGCCGAGCAGGAAAGGAATGCGCCAACCCCACGCCTTGACCTCCGCGGGCGTGAGCCACAGCGTCAGCACGGTCCCCGCGAGCGCTCCGAGCACCACCGCGAATCCGATGCTGCTCTGGATCCAGCTTGCGTAGTAGCCCTTTTGGTCTTCGGGTGCATGCTCGGTCAGGAAGGCCGTGGCGCTGCCCATTTCCCCGCCAGCCGAGAAGCCTTGCAACAGGCGTGCGATGATGACCAGCACAGGTGCGGCGATGCCGATCTGTTCATACGTCGGCGCCAGCCCGATCAGTGCCGTGCCGGCCGCCATCAGCAAGATGGTCAGGGAGAGAGCCGCCTTGCGGCCCACGCGGTCGGAATACATGCCAATCAGGATGCCCCCGATCGGTCGGACGACAAAGCCCACGCCGAACGTGGCCACCGACAGCATCAACGAGGTGAGCTCGTTGCCGGTGGGGAAGAACAGTTGCCCGATGGTGATGGCAAAGAAGCCATACACCATAAAGTCGAACCACTCGAATCCATTGCCCAATATCGTCGCTGTGATCGCGCGCCGGCGGCGTCTGGCCTCGTCTGGCGAGGCCGCTATCGATGCTGTCATCTCCATTTTGTTTCCTTTCCTTTGGCCGTTTGATTTCCGCCGGTCACTGACAATCCTGACCGGCCTGTAGCGGCTGCTTGCAGCGCTGTAGTGCATTCAATAGCAGCGCGGGTGGCATTCCTATCTACGTTTTGCAGGAATGTTCGAGGCAGTCGTCCATCACTGAATAGGAGTCGTCAATACTGGTGCGCACGGGTGCATGCTCGTGGTGCGATTCTCGCGGTGGGAACGATCACGTAGCTTTGACCGGTTGCCTCTCCAAAGGGTTGAAGGCTAGGGAAACTGCGGTCGCCGCGTGCGAGCAGGTCCCGCAGCTCGATCGAGTCTGGAAGAACTTTGCTTGCACCTCTGCGCTTCGATGGTGCGTGTTCTGCATCAGGAACGGGAAATCGCATTTCTTTGCGAGAGGCTGTGCAATACATATGAAAGGAATGCCCTCATTCCCTATCTGATGCAGGTAGTCGCCTCGCAACGCCGATCCTAAGATGTTATCGACCCCCCGCTATGGGGCGACGGCGATCCTGAAACGACGGAATTCCAGAGAACGAGAGGACAAGTGATGGCAGTGGATACGAACAGGCAGGCGGCGCTCGCGAAAGCACGCTCGGAACACGTGGCACGCGGTGTGGTGACGGCCCACCCGATCTTCATCGAGCGCGCGCAGGGCTCGCACGTGTGGGATACGGAAGGCCGTAGCTATCTGGATTTCGTCGGCGGCATCGGCGTGCTGAATGTCGGCCACAATCACCCGCGGGTGGTGGAGGCGGTCAAGAAGCAACTCGACCGGCTGAGCCATGCGGCATTTCAGGTGGCCGGCTATGACGTCTACATCGATCTGGCCGCGCGTCTGAACGCACTGATCGGCGGCGATGACGTCTACAAGACCGTGTTCCTGACGACCGGTGCGGAAGCTGTGGAGAATGCCATCAAGATCGCGCGCGCTCACCGCAATGCGCCCGGCGTGATCGCGTTCCGTGGAGGCTTCCACGGCCGTACGTTGCTCGGCATGACGCTGACCGGCATGAGCACGCCTTACAAGCAGAACTTCGGGCCGTTTGCCGGCGACGTCTACCACACGCCGTATCCCGATCCGTACCGCGGCTTCAGCGGCGACGATGCGCTGCATGCCCTCGACGAGCTGTTTGCTACGCAGATTGCACCTGAACGCGTGGCCGCGATCATCATCGAGCTGGTGCAAGGCGATGGCGGCTTCCTCGCCGCGGGCGAGGATTTCCTGCGCAAGCTGCGCGCCCTGGCCACGAAGCACGGCATTGTCCTGATCGCGGACGAGATCCAGACCGGCTTCGGACGCACCGGCGAGCTGTTTGCCTTCCAGCAGGCCAACATCAAGCCTGACCTGGTCACCGTGGCCAAGAGCTTGGCGGGTGGATTGCCGCTGTCGGCCGTAGTCGGCCGCGCCGACATCATGGACGCACCCGAGCCGGGCGGCCTGGGTGGTACCTATGCCGGCAGCCCCCTGGCATGTGCCGCCGCGCTCGCCGTGCTCGATTTGTTCCAGGAGGACGGGTTGCTGGAACAGGCCAATCGTCTGGGTGACGTGCTGCGCACAGGCCTGGAGGAACTGGCACAACGCCACGCCGAGATTGGTACCATTCGCGGTGTGGGGCCGATGCTGGCCCTGGAGTTGGTCAAGAACGGCGATCCTATGCAGCCCGATCCCGTCTTTGCGCAGCGCGTCATCGACGCTTGCCGTGATGGTGGCCTGCTGGTAATCAAGTGCGGTGTGCATCGCAACAATGTGCGTCTGCTGGCGCCGTTGACGACGATGCCTGACGACGCGCGCGATGCCGTGGCGATTATCGGGCGAGCCATCGAGACGGCCCGCGCGCACTGAAGCAGAGCGGGCTCGCCCACAATAGCAAGGACATCATGGAAAGCGAGATCGCGGCAAAGTTCGCCGGCAAGACGGTACTGACGATCGACGTCTACGGCACGCTGATCGATTGGGAGCGGGGCATATGCGATGCGCTTGGCCCGATCCTGCGCGCCCGGGGGCATTCGATCGGGGATGACGATATGCTGGAGCGCTATGCTTGGCACGAGTCCGCCCTGGAAGCCGGTCCCTATATGACTTATCGAGAGATTCTCGAGGCGTCGTTACGGCATATTGCCGGGGACCTGGGCTTCGAGCCCAACGAGGTCGAACTGGACGCATTCTCGCATTCCGTTGGTGACTGGCCTGTTTTCCCGGATTCCCATGACGCGCTGGTTGCGTTGCGGCGGCGCTTCCGGCTCGCAGTCATCACCAACGGTGACGATGAGTTTTTTGCGTTGTCCAACAAGCGCCTGGGAATCGAATTCGACCATGTCATCACCGCGCAGCAGGCGCGCAGCTACAAGCCCTCGCTGAACAATTTCCATGTGGCACTCGGCCGTATCGAGACACCGCGGTCGCAGATTCTCCACGTCGCGCAGAGTCTCTTTCACGATCACGTCCCGGCGCAGGCGCTGGGCCTGCAGACGGTATGGATCAATCGTCGTGTCGGCAAGCCAGGATTCGGCGCGGTGCCCAAGGCCAATGCGGTTCCGGACGCGGAGTTCCCGGACATGCGGTCCTTTGCACTGGCCATGCTGTGAAGTGCGGTGGGGAACTCGCGACACGGTTGATCCGCAGTGTGTTTTTGATAGCGGCGCCGCCGCGATAGAATCGCCCGCTCACGAAAATCATGGACATCTCGACGGCACTAGTTTCGACGGTTCTGCGCAGCGCACGCGTGGTGGCAGGACAAGGCGCCCTCAGGAACGAGATCCGCTGGGTCCATATGGTAGACCACCCAGATATCGCCGCATGGGTTCAGGGCGGACAGTTGTTGCTGACCACCGGCTATAACTGGCCGCGCGACGAGGCATCGGCCCGGGCGCTGATCCGCGCGTTGCGCGAGCGGGATCTGGCGGGCGTCGTGCTGGCTGTGCCGAATTTCCTCGAGCATTTCCCCGAAGGGTCCGTCGAGGCAGCCAACGAAGTTGGGCTGCCGCTTCTCGAACTCGACTGGGAGATTCCGTTCAGCGCGATTACGGAGGAAATCCACTCCAGCATCATTCGCCGCCAAAGCGAGCTGATCGAACGCTCCGATGAAATTCACCGCGCGCTGACCGACGCCGCGGTGATGGCCAACACGCTTGCCGACCTGGCGCACGCGCTGGGCAATCTATTGGACCGCAAGGTAAATTTTGTGGATACCGACGGCCTGCTGCTGGGGTCGAGTGAAAGCGAACAGAGTGATGGCGCGCTGGCAAAGAAGGAGCGCACCTATTTCCGCGTGCTGAACAACCGTCTCATCCTGCGCCAGATACTGGACAGCGTGAGCCCGGTCCTGATCGATGCGCAGTCGGAGACCGGCATGCCGCGCAGGCTCGGCTGCCCGATCCGGATCCGCGGGGAGATGGCTGCCATCGTGTTCGTCGACGAAGGCGACAGTCCGCTTGGCGAACTGGAGATTCGAGCGGCGGAGCGTGCTTCCATCATCGGCGCGCTGCATCTCGCGCATATGCGGGCACTGCATCTTCAGGAAGAGCGCCTCGGCTACGCGCTCGTCGGCACGTTGCTCGAAGGCAAATTCGAGGAAACCCCTTCGGCACTTGAGCGTGCCCGCGTGGGTGGATGGAATCCAGCGGGCGAATACCGGGTCTGCCTTGTGTTGCTTGACGAACCGCTGCCGCTCTCACGGGAGGGTTTTTTGCGCCGTGAGCGTTGGGTTGAGCGCTTGCGTAAGTATCTTGATGGTCTTGGCGAGCCGCCGTTGATCCTCGTATCCTTGAACCAGATCACCTTCCTGTTGTCATCGCAGTTTGATTTGGAACCCCTGTGGCGCGTGCTGGGCAGCCGTGGTGCGGCGCTGGCTGTGAGCCGCTCGCATAGCGATGTGGCCGGTATGGCTCAGGGCGGCAAGGACGTGCAGTCGCTCCTGCCGCTGCTCAAGCCTGGCAAGCTGCATCACTTCCAGGAAGTGATGTTCCCCAGGGCGCTGATGGGCGATGCAGGCGCGCGTGAGCTGTTCATTGGTAGCAAGCTAGGTCCGCTGATGGCGGACAAGAAGAATGAGTCGCTGCTGGAAACGCTCGAGGTGCTCTGTTCGGAGGGATTCCAACTGGCAAACACCGCCCGCCGACTCGGCATACACATCAGCACGCTGCGCTACCGCGCGGAACGCATCGAAACGCTGCTGGGTACGCCGCTGGAAGATCAGGGAAACCGTTTCGAGCTGCAGGTGGCGGTTGCCCTGTATCGGCTCTCCGAAGAATAGGGCGCATGCCCTCTGTGGCATGGCCTTGCCATCATCTGGCTCGGTGCGGCGATCGCATCGGCCATCTCATTGAATCTCAATGACCAGGAATCGTGCATGAGTGCATATGAAGCATTTGCGTCCGTCGACATGCGTGTCGGCACGATCGTTCGGGTGGAACTGAACGAAAAGGCCCGCAACCCGGCCTACAAGATGTGGATTGATCTGGGGGGAACTCGGGACGGTGACGTCGAGTGGGCAGTATGTGAATCGCTACCAGGCCGACGAACTGGTCGGTAAGGTTGTGGTCTGTGCCACCAACCTGGGTGAGCGCCGAATCGCGGGCTTCATGTCGCAAGTGCTTGTGATGGGAGTAGAGTCCGAGCCGTCGGTGGTGAATCTGTTGGCGGTGGACGGCAGCGTGCCGAACGGCAGCAAGGTGTTCTGAGTCCTGTGAATGCACTATGGCCTCCCGCCAGGCGGGAGGCCATAGTGCATGGCTTCAAGCCGGTATCAGCCGATCTCGAAATGCAGGGTCTGCGATTCCAGGAACTCGTCGATGCCGTGGTGTGAACCTTCGCGGCCCAGCCCCGATTCCTTGACGCCGCCGAATGGTGCCACCGCCGAGGAGATCACACCGGTATTGATGC
>NZ_JBFTQG010000045.1:0-55973 GCF_056398885.1 Cupriavidus sp. 01T418 | reverse complement strand
TCTCCGACGGCAAAACGCTATCGGTGGCCGAGTTGTATGCGGCCTATCCGATCCGCATGTCGGAAGGTGCGGACAGCCTCTCCTTCAGCAACGTGGGCGAGACGCTGTACGCCGGTGGCGGCAACGACTCGATCTCGGCCAATGGCGGTGACGACAAGGTCTATGGGGAAGCCGGCAACGACACGCTCAACGGCGGTGACGGCAATGACCTGCTGGACGGCGGTGAAGGCAACGACTCGCTCGCTGGCGGCAATGGAGACGACATCCTCATTGGTGGTGCTGGCGATGACGTGTTGAACGGTGGCCTTGGAAACGATCTGTACAGATTCGACAGGACTGCAGGTCAAGACCGCATTTCCGAATATGATCCGACAATCGGTAACGTGGATAGACTCGCATTTGGCCCGGAGGTCGCGGCCGATCAACTATGGTTCCGTCGCGTCAGCTCGGACCTGGAAGTCAACGTTATTGGCAGCTCCGACAAAGTGACTATCTCGAACTGGTACTCGGGCTCGGCCTACCACATTGAGCAGTTCAGGACAGCCGATGGGAAGCAACTCCTGGATAGCCAAGTGGAGAATTTGGTAAGTGCCATGGCCGCATTCAGTCCGCCGACATCCGGACAGTCCACGCTCCCGCAGAACTACCGGGACGCATTGGAAGGAGTGATTGCCGCTAACTGGAAGTAGGGTAGCATCAGCCGCCGTACATGTACGGCGGCTGACCGCGAGAACTGATTCAGCGGGCATGCGCGCTCAGCGGAAAAAAGCCCCGCGCAAGAGGAAGGTGTAATCGGCCTCCGTCGCCATCAGGCCCACCAGCACCAGCAGGCAAAGCGGCGGCACCAGGATGGCGCAGATCAGCGCCATCCGCTCCCACGCCATGTGCATGAAGACGCCGACGATCAGTCCGGCCTTCAACACCATGAGCAGCAGGATCAGGAACCAGCGCAGGTAGCCCTCGAACTGGAAGTAATCCACCATGTAGGACAGCGTGGACAGCACGAACAGCAGCACCCAGATCTTCAGGTACAGGCCAATCGGGTGCTGCTGCCCGTGCTGCGATTCGCCGTGCGAGCCGGTGGCCTCGGGCGCATGCGCGGGCGCCGCCGGTGCCAGGCCGGGCACATCGGGAGACGGGGTCGACGATGCCATGGCGTGCCTCACCAGAGATAGAACAGCGCGAAGATAAAGACCCAGACCAGGTCCACGAAGTGCCAGTAGAGCCCGGCGATCTCCACGATCTGGTAGTTGCCCGTGCGATCGTAGCGGCCGCGCAGCACCTTGGTGGCCACGATCAGCAGATAAATCACGCCGCAACTCACGTGCAGCCCGTGGAAGCCGGTAATCATGAAAAACGCGGAGCCGAACTGCGGCGCGCCCATCGGGTTGCCCCAGGGACGCACGCCCTCGGTCAAGATCAGCTTGCTCCACTCGAAAGCTTGCATGCTGACGAAGCACACGCCGAACAACGCCGTGGCAAACATCAGGCTGGCGCACTTCACGCGGTCGCGCCGGTAGGCGAAGTTCACGGCCATCGCCATTGTGCCGCTGCTGCTGATCAGTACGAAGGTCATGATGGCGATCAGCAGCAAGGGCACCTCGGCGCCGCCGACCTTCAGCCCGAACACGATGCTTGGATTCGGCCAGGTATCGGTGCTGGCGATCCGCACCGTCATGTAGCCGGTCAGGAAGCAACTGAAGATAAAGGTGTCGGACACCAGGAAGATCCACATCATCGCCTTGCCCCACGACACCTTGAAGGCTTGCTGGTCGGACGACCAGTCGGCCACCAGCCCGCGCAGGCCGGCCACCAGGGGCGCCGGCGCGGGCGCGTCGGGCAACGCGGCGCTGCCGGCCTCGGCCGGTGTCGATGGAGTGGGTTGCGAAGACATTGGCGCGTCTCCTTCGATGATCGGCGCGGCCGCCTAGCCGCGCCCGCAGATAAAGCGAACCAGTTCGGGCGTGAGCCAGTTCAGCGCGGCCAGCAGCACCAGCCACACGCCGAGCAGGAAATGCCAGTAGCGCGCGCACAGCACGGTGCGCAGCGTGGCCCGCGCACTGCCCCGCGCGGCATGCATGGCAACCGCCCAGCCAGCCAGGCCGCCCAGCACGTGCAGGCCGTGCATCGCGGTGAGCAGGTAGAAGAAGCTGCCGGCCGGATTGTTGGCCGGTACCACGTGGATGGCGAGCAGGGCCTGCCAGGCCCATAACTGCGAGGCGACAAACGCCGCCGCTGCCAGTCCGCCAAGGCGCAGCGCGCCGCGCGCCTGCGTGGGGCGCGCCGTGCGCGCCGCCCGCGCCGCCACCGACATCGCCGCGCTGCCCACGGCCAGCAAGCAAGTGGACATCCAGACCTGCCACGGCAAGGAGACAGGATGCCAGTCCGGCGAGTCCATGCGCATGGCATACGCGGCGATGAACAGCGCGAACAGCGAAGACACCACACCCATGAACACCCACAAGCCGATGCTGGCCGGCGCGCGGCGGGCACGCTGCCTGCCCACGTCGCCGGGGCCGGGGCCGGGGCGCCGCTCGCCTTCGTCACCGGCGCGATAGACCAGGTTCGGGGTCATGCCACGGCTCCACGGCTGGCATGCGGCTCGGGCTCAGCACCGCCGGCATCGGGCGGCGCATTCTGCGCGATGAAATCCTCGCTCGCGCCCGGCACGCTATAGGCGTAGGCCCAGCGATGCACCACCGGCTGCTCCGGGCCCCAGTTGCCGTGCACCGGCGGCGTCTGCGGGGTCTGCCATTCCAGCGAAGCCGCCCGCCATGGATTGGAACCCGCCAGCCGGCCGTGCCTGAGGCTCCAGGCCAGGTTGAAGATGAACAGCAGCTGCGCCGCCGCCACGATAAACGCTGCCACGGAGATATAGGCATTCATGGTGTGCGCCGATTCAGGAATGAAGGCGTAGTTGTCGTAAGCGTAGTAGCGCCGCGGCATGCCAAGGATGCCCAGGTAGTGCATGGGGAAGAAGATCGCATAGGTGCCGACGAAGGTCACCCAGAAATGGATATGCCCCAGCTTGTCGTTGAGCATGCGGCCGGTGACCTTGGGATACCAGTGATAGATCCCGCCGAATACCACCAGGATCGGCGACACGCCCATCACCATATGGAAGTGCGCCACCACGAAGTACGTATTGGACAACGGGATGTCCACGCTGACATTGCCCAGGAACAGCCCGGTCAGCCCGCCGATCACGAAGGTGCTGACAAAGGCGATGGCGAACAGCATCGGCACCGAGAAATGGATGTCGCCCCGCCACAGCGTGATGACCCAGTTATAGACCTTGATGGCGGTGGGAATCGCGATGATCAGCGTCGTGGTGGCGAAGAAGAAGCCGAAGTACGGGTTCATCCCGCTCACGAACATATGGTGCGCCCAGACCACCACCGACAATACGCCGATGGCCAGGATGGCCCACACCATGGTGCGGTAGCCGAAGATGCTCTTGCGCGAATGCACGCTGATCAGGTCCGAGACGATGCCGAACGCGGGGAGCGCCACGATATACACCTCCGGATGGCCGAAGAACCAGAACAGGTGCTGGAACAGCAGCGGGCTGCCGCCCTTGTAGTTGAGCTGCTGGCCCAGCGACACAATCGCCGGCATGAAGAAGCTCGTGCCCAGCGTGCGGTCCAGCAGCATCATCACGCCCGACACGAACAGCGCCGGGAAAGCCAGCAGCGCCAGGATGGTGGCCATGAAAATGCCCCACACGGCCAGCGGCATGCGCATCAGCGTCATGCCCTCGGTGCGCGCCTGCAGCACCGTGGTGACATAGTTGAGGCCGCCCATGGTGGCCGCCACGATAAAGATCAGCAGCGACACCAGCATCAGGATGATGCCCCACTCGTAGCCGGGCGTGCCCGGCAGGATGGCCTGCGGCGGATACAGCGTCCAGCCGGCACCGGTGGGCCCGCCCGGCACGAAGAAGCTCGACAGCAGCACCAGTACCGAGAGGAAGTAAACCCAGAAGCTCAACATGTTGAGGTAAGGGAACACCATGTCGCGCGCGCCCACCATCAACGGAATCAGGAAGTTGCCAAAGCCGCCGAGAAAAAGCGCCGTAAGCAGGTAGATCACCATGATCATGCCGTGCATGGTGACGAACTGGTAGTAGCGGTTGGCGTTGATAAAGGCGAAATGCCCGGGGAAACCCAGTTGCAGGCGCATCAGGTTGGACAGCACCACGCCAATCAGCCCCACGAAGATGGCGACCAGCGTGTACTGCACCGCAATCACCTTGTGGTCCTGGCTCCAGATATAGCGGGTGAAGAAGCTGGTCGGGCCATGATGGGCGGCGTCGTCCGCGTATGCCATTGCACTCCCTCCTGTAGCCTATCTGGCGGCTGCGCCGGATGCGGCGCCCGCCTGCGTTGCCGTGGTGCCGCCCGCGCCGTTGGCACGGATGTAGGCGATCAGCGCGCTGACTTCCTCTTCGCTCAAGGGGATCTTCGGCATGAGCGGGCCGAAACCCTTGACCAGGCGCGCCTGCGGATCAGTGATCTCGGTCTTCAGGTAGGCATCGTCGACCTTTGCGCTGCTGCCGTCGGCGAACGTACCGGTACTGCCATACAGGCCCTTCCAGCTCGGTCCCACGCCAACGGTGCCATCGATGCTGTGGCAACCCACGCAACCCTTGCCTTGCGCCAGCGCGCGTCCCTGTTCCACGAGCGTATCGGCGCCGGCGGGCGCGCCGGCCCCGGCGGCCGCAGCCGGCGGCGCGGGCGGCTTCATCATGGTCAGCGCAAACGTAGGTTGCCGGCGCAGCCACGCGTCGAACGCAGCCTGATCCTCCACCACCACCTTGCCGCGCATGTTGTAGTGGCCGACCCCGCACAACTGCGCGCACAGGATCTCGTAGGTACCGGCCTTGGTCGGCGTGAACCAGAACGACGTCACCATGCCGGGCACCATGTTCATGCGCGCACGAAACGGCGGCACGTAGAAATCGTGCAGCACATCCTTGGAGCGCAGCAGCACCTTGACCGGATGATTCAGCGGCAGGTGCACTTCATTGCCGGCGACGATGATGTCGTCCTGCCCGCGCGGGTCGTCCGGGTTCACGCCGAGCGGGTTGGCCGCCGAGACGAAGCGCGCGTCCGAGGTGCCAAGCTGGCCGCCCTGGCCGGGAAAGCGGAAGCCCCACTGCCACTGCTGGCCGACCACCTCCAGCACCATCGCATCATCGGGTGGCCGCACGTATTCGGCATAGACGAACAGCCCCGGAGCGAGCAACGCGATCACGCCCAATGTGGTGCCGGCGATCAGCCAGAGCTCAAGCTTGCTGTTCTCCGGTTGATAGTGTGCGCGCGCGCCGTCGCGATGACGATAGCGCCAGACGATATAGGCAATAAAAAAGTTGATGACGATGAAGAAGATGCCGGTGATGACCAGGGTGATGGTCAGCGTGTCGTCCATCTGCCTCCAGTTGGAGGCAAGCGGCGTCGCCCACCACGGGCTCACGAAATGGAAGAGCACCGAAGCAACGACGATGATCACTAGTGCAATGGCTATCGCCATACCGACCCTCCCCTCTTGCGCACGGCAGGCCGCGAACTACGCGCAAGGCTGAGATAAGACTAGTGCATGTGGTCCGCCTCGTGCAAGGCGGCGTTGAGAGCGCTTTGGGTGCGATGCCACAGAAGGCAGGTGGTGTCCGCGAAGTCACCGGCAATTAAAAAGCGGCGGGGAAAGCCGAAGCTTTCGTCCGCCGCTGCCGGCCAGCGCGGCCAGTGTAGTGGCAAGGCGCGGGTCCAAACCGAATGCCCGCAATGCTATCGCCTCATTGATGCACTGCGGTGCGTCCTGGCTGGCGAGTCAGTGCTCAGTGCGATACATCCTTGCTTTCGAGCTTCCAGTAGGCAATGGCTGCGGTCATGCCGAAGATCATATGGCCAACCAGCGTATGCCAGCCGCGCGCATCGGCGAACCAGGTGTAGAAGCGCGTCATGCCGTAGAAGTTGAGCAGGTAGACCGCCAGGCCGAACACCGCGCCAGTCAGCAGCACCATGCCCGTACTCGAATCCAGGTGGAACGGCGCGATGATGGCCCCCAGGATCATCCCCAGCACCGCGCCGAGCACGAAATGGATTGCCAGCGCCGCGGCCACGGTACCCACGCTGAACAGCGACGTCTGCAACACGCCTTGCCCCATCAGGATTGCCGCGATCATCCGCGTCGTGCCCCAGGGATTGATGCCCGCCACCATCGTCGACCAGAACAACTCGATCACCATCAACAGCGCCCCGGCCGCCAGGCCCGACACCGCTGCCGCGGTCCAGTCTGGTGTGCGGCGCACATAGTGGTGCGATTGCATGTGAAGTTCCATAGCCACCTCCGGATATGCTGTTTCGCTGCGATTCCCGCTGCGACGTGCTCGTTACGCGCTGTGACCTGATAGTGATCGGGCCCGCGTATCTGCACAGCATAGGACACGCCGGCCTGATCGTTTGACCGCACATGCACAAAAAAGTGCATGGGGTGGGCCTGGCGCAACGCTGAGGCCGTGCCGAATCAACTGGCTGTGGCCGAGTCGGTACTTGGAAGGGAAACCCGTCGCAAAGTCAAAAGCCGTCGAGCCAATCAAGAAACTACGCAAGCGCAAGTGCCGCGCAAAGCCCACCCTGAAAAGTGCATTAGGGGACAACCCCGATGTCATCGACCTTGGCCTACCTGAGACACTTTCTATACTGGGAGTACAAGGAAAGAGACAGGAGCCAGCCATGTTGCACCTTAGCTCGCATGATCTTGTTTTTCTGATTCCGATGGCGCTGGTCGGCATGATTGCCTTCGGCGGGATTCCCTTCACAGCCCGAGCGCTGCGCATCAGTTGCCGCGCCGCGGGTGCAATATTCGGAGCCCTGCTGGCGGTGGCCCTGCTGGAAGCGTTGCCTCTGCTCATCTGAACTGAACTGAACGCTTCGAGCGTTCCCGGCTTGCTTGAGAAAGGCGCCGCTATGACACTGGGTCTGCTGGCCGCCCTGATGGCGGCATTCCTGCTGGTCACCGTGGTGACCGCGATCTGGCGTTGTAGCCACCCCTACCGCATGCGCTATCGTCGCTGCGCGGAGCGTAAAAGGCGTGCCGGGATCTGCCGGCAGATGCAGCGCCACTAGCCACCACCAGAGCTTGCCCGCCGGCACTCGCATGCGGGCCTGGGCGGCCAGTCCGGGCCGTTGGCGCGCTTGCGCTCAGATTTCAATCATCGCGAACTCGCCCTTGCCGACATCACATTCCGGGCAACGCCAATCGTCCGGAATATCCTCCCAGCGGGTGCCGGGCGCGATGCCGTCATCCGGCCAGCCCTGTTCTTCGTCGTAGACCCATCCGCAAATCACGCAAACCCAAGTCTTGTAGGCAATGGCTTCCTGCTGCAAAACGTACTCCTGTATCGATTCCGGGCGAAATCATACAGCCTTTTGACTGGCGCACTGCCAGCGCATCGATTATTGGCAGAATGCGGATCACTTGATGTAGACGGAGAACGGCCGCACATTTGCTGCCAGTTTTGCGACTGACGGAAATAGAGCCCCGACCAGGGCGGCAATGCGCCCTTTTTGCACAGGCCAGGTTGCCCGGGAAGGCTTACTGCCTGACGGCGAAATCCACCCGGTTAGGCGTGCCCTTGTCCTTGATGCCTTCGGCATTGAGCTTCGGCGCGGTCAGGAACAAACGGTTCTCCGGCACCTTGGCGTCGCGCTCCAGCGCCTGTTTCACTGCCAGGGCCCGCTGATCGGCGAGTTGCTTGAGTTCCACATCGGTCACCGGCGCGTTCTCCAGCAGCAGCGTCTCCATCTCCGCGGTTGGCAGCGATTTTGCCAGGCCAATCACGTTGCGCGGCTTCTTGAAGGAAGCGCGCTTGTAGACCGCTTCGAGATACTTCGGATACTCCTGCGGCGACACCGTCACCTTGGCGCCCTGCGTGCCCGCTCCTTCTCCTTCCTCGGCCACGGCGCCCTCGCGCGCGCTGGCGCGCAGTTCACGCGCCTTTTGCTCCTGCACGCGCGCGTCCAGCCAGGCACGCCTGGCACCGGCCATATCGGTGGCCGGGTCGATGCGCCCGCTGATCTCCAGGTGCAGCGCCGGTCGGTCGGCCAGGGCCTTGCCGAGGGTGTCGACCTTCTGCTTGGCCGCCTGCGTGAGCGTGGACGTACCGGGCGGGAACTCCACATAGCCCAGTTCTTCGCCACCGCCGAAGGCCGAGGCAATCAGCGAGAACGGCGAGGTAATCGCCTTGGCCAGCAAATTGACGATCACCCGCGTGATCACGCCACCGATGCTGAACTGGGGATCGGACAGCGAGCCCGACACCGGCAGGTTGATGTCGATCACGCCATTGCGATCCTTCAGCAGCGAGACCGCCAGCAACACCGGCAGCTTGGTCGCGCTCGGGCTGTCGACCTTGTCGCCGAAGGTCAGCTGGTCGAGGTAGAGGTGGTTACGCGCATCCAGCTTGCCGTTCTCGATCTTGTATGTCACATCGACCGTCAGCTTGCCCTTGGTGATCGGATACCCGGCATATTTGGCCGCATAGGGGGTCAGCCGGGTCAGTTCCACCCCGGCGGCCTTGGCGGCGATATCGAGATAGAGCTGGTCCGCCAGCGGGTTGAGCTTGCCGTCGATATTGACCGGCGCATCGTCATCGAGGCGGCCTGCCAGCGTGAGATCGGCCGGGGCAGGCTCCGTCGACGAAATCCTGGAGAGCGAGCCCTTCATATCGGTCAGGTTGGCGGAGTAGTTCGGCTTGACGAAGAAATCCGAGAAATTGATGTTGCCTTTCTCGACCGTCACGCCGCCAACGCGGATCTGCGGTTTCGCCCCGGCGGAGGCCGCCGGCGCAGGTGCCGGCGCGCTGGCTGCCGGCGCGGAGGCTGCCGGCGCGGAGGCCGGATTGGCCTGCGTGAGGCTGGTGCTGGGGGCGGCTTCGCCCTTGGCGGCCCCGCCGGCCATCACGTCCTGCAGGTTCAGCCGGCCATTGGCGTTAAGGATCACCCGCGCGTAGAAATCCGACAGCGCCACGCCGCCCACGCCGATCTTCATCGGCCCCTTGGCCTCGTCCATGGCGAAATCGATGCCGTTCACGGCCAGCGATCGCCAACGGAGAAAGTCATCGCCGGTCACCCGGTCCACGCTGCGCACATTGCCGAACTGCGCGTTGCCGGCAAAGCGCGCGGCAATCGGTTTGCCGGCGGGCGCCGCCACGCCCAGGCGGCCCTTCACGGTGGCGGTGCCGCCACGCAGCGCGGCATTGAAGCGGTCGGCGAGATAAGGCTGTAGCGGCGCGAGGTCAAGTTCGCGCAGGTCCAACTGCAGTTGCATCGCCGGGGCGCTGGGCAGCACGGTGCCGTCGAACGCAAGCGCGCCGCGCCGGCCGGACTCGGCCTTGAGCCTGATCGGGATGGCCTCGGCCGCCATGGGCCAGCTCAACGCACCGGTGCCGAGGCTGACGTTGCGGAATTGGTGGACCACGGGCCGGTCGCGGTTCGCGGCCGCGGGTTCGTAATCGGTCACGCGCACACTGCCGCCGTCGAGCGAGAACTTGCCGAGTTGCACCATCCAGTGCGCCGGTTTGCCGGCGCCTGCGCTTTCCGGGCGGGCGGCGTTGGCCTGACCGCCAGCCGCGCGCTGGCCCGCCTTCTTTACCTGCTCGGATTGCACCGCCCACAGGCGCGAGCTTTCGAGAAACTCGCCGCTACGGTCGCGCGTGAGCGCGACCTGTGGCTTGGCCACCACCAACTGCCCTGCCTGGAACGAATGCGCGCCAAGATCGAAGGCGATGTCTTCCAACGCCACCCGCTCGGCGCGCATCAGCGGCAGGTTCGCGCTTTCGCTGTCGTCGCGGCTGTCGTCGCGGCTGCGCGCCCGGCGCGCGGCGCGCCGGCGGGCGCTGTCGTCGCGGTCGGCTGCGCTGGCAGCGTCGCCCTTGGCGGCTGCAGCGCCGGGCGCCGTTGCCGCCTGCGGCACCGTCACCGGCTCCCGGTTAGTCAGAAAGAGCGGCGCCAGTTCGACGCGGGACTTCTCCAGCGAAAAGGCAAAGGCTGGCCCCCCCCACGCCATCCTGTAGTGCAGATCGGCATTGATCGCGGTATCGCCGAGCTGGGTGCGCAGCGCCACCGGCCACCATGCGGCAAACCCCTGAGGCTTCAGGCCATGGGCTTGCAGCGTGCCGTCCATGGTGCCGCCGCGCAGCGAGATCTCGCCTTCATGGCTGAGCGTCTGCCCTTCGGCCACCGTCAGCCTGGCCTGGACCTTGGCGGGCTTGTCGCTGTCGCCGGAGAGACCCGCGACTTCGGCGTCAACGGGCCCGAGCGCCAGCGTACCTGGGCCGGACGGGGCCGACTCGTCGCGCAGGCCCAGGCTGGCTTGCTTGACGGTAATCTGATCGACCGCATAGCGCCAGGGCTTCTGCGGCACCGGCGCAACCCCTGCTGCGGCAGGCGCCTGCGCACTGGCGGTTTTTTCCACCCTGGCGGCTTCCGGCAGGAATGCCTCGGCGAGGTCAAGCGAGCCGTCGGCGCGGCGCACTGCCTGCACCCCCAGGCCGTCCACGGCGAGGCTGCGCAGATGAATCATGCGGCCCAGCGGTTCGAGGCGGGCAATGTCCACCGCCACCCGCCCGGCTTTCAGCAGCGGCGCGCCGTCGTGCTTGCGGATATCGGCGTCGCGCAGCGCCGCCGTGCCCGACAGGAAGACATCCTGTTTGTCCTTTTCCTTGATAAAGCCCAGCGTGAGCCGGGTATCGAGCAGCCCGCCCTTGATATCGGCGTCCTTGAGCTTCGGCGCGAACGGCATATAGCGCGCCAGCTCCAGGCCGTTCAGGTTCAGGTTGAGGTGCGTCTCGCGCGAGGCGGCGAACGGCAGCATGGTGCCGTCGAGCGCCAGGGCGGAGCCGTTGATGCTGGCGCTCAGCGTGGGCCGGGTCACGATCTCCACGTCGTGCGGCAGGTTGGACAGGAAAGGCAGCGTGATGGTCAGGTTGTCCACGCGCTGCATCTGCTTGAGCTGCTTGTCGTCGAACACGATGCTGCCGCCGGTCAGCGCGATATTGTTGACCGAGAAGCGCGCCGGTTCCGATTTTTGCGGGGCGGGCCTGGCCGCGAAGCGCTCCTGGATATCGGCGTAGTTCATGCGGCCGTTGGCGTCGCGCGCCAGGCGCAGCGCGGGGCGGTCGATATGCACGGCATCCACCACCGGCGCCATGTGCCACAGGGAGGCGATGGCGCCGTCGATCTCGGCCTCGCCCACACTCAGCATGGGCGTGGTGCCGTCGGGCTCATAGATCTTGATATCGGAGACGGTGACCGCCAGCGAGAAAGGGCGCACCTGGGCGCCCCCAAAAGTGACCTTGCGTCCCAGCGCCTCGCTGGCCTGCCTGGCCACGAAGGACTTGATCAGCGGGGGTCCGCCAAAATATCCGGCCAGGCCGAACACCGCCAGCGCGGCCACGATGCCGCCTGCCACGCGCAGGCCGGCCCTGCGGCGCGGTGTGGCGGTTGCCGCCTGCATGGAGAACTTGATTGCCATGTGATCCCAGAAGATTCAACCCCAATACCCGTGTCTGCTTTGCCTATCCGCCGGAAACGCGCGTGCGCGTGGCATTTCACGCTGCATTCCCGCCGAATCGCCCACTTTGTGGCCCGGATCGCACTTTTACACACATTATGGCAACGCTTGAGGGCAAAGCAAAGGCATAAGAACGAAATCAAAAGTGAATTCAGAGCGATCCGAAAATGAATGGAAGTCGGATGGCAACTCTGATGCCCATGACGGCTTCGCCGCCAATCTGGTATCTTCTCGCCTTTGCGAAGCGTCGCGTCGCATGCCAGCGGCTTATCCGCCGCTTAGTGCCTGCTTCTCCCGCGCTGTACCCTCCGGCCAGAACCCTCCACGCCAACCGTGTTGTGCGCTTCGCATGCGAACTTTTTCCATGCGAGTCTCCTCATGTTCAGCCCTGGCAGTACTGCCGGCACAGATAGCGCGCGCAGCATCCCGAATGCGCGCGCCCTGACCGGGAAGGATTACAAGACGCTAGCCCTCGCCGCCCTCGGAGGGGCGCTCGAGTTCTACGATTTCATCATCTTTGTCTTCTTCGCCACCGTCATCGGGCAGTTGTTCTTCCCGCCGTCGGTGCCGGACTGGCTGCGCCAGTTGCAGACCTTCGGCATTTTTGCCGCGGGCTACCTGGCGCGCCCGCTGGGCGGCATCATCATGGCCCACTTCGGCGACCTGCTTGGCCGCAAGAAGATGTTCACGCTGTCGATCCTGCTGATGTCGGTGCCGACCCTGCTGATGGGCCTGCTGCCGACCTACCATGCAATCGGCCTGCTGGCGCCGTTGGCGCTGCTGCTGCTGCGCGTGATGCAGGGCGCCGCCGTGGGCGGCGAAGTGCCCGGCGCCTGGGTGTTCGTCTCCGAGCACGTTCCGGCGCGGCGCACCGGCTACGCCTGCGGCACGCTGACAGCGGGGCTGACCGCCGGCATCCTGCTGGGCTCCCTGGTGGCTACCGGCATCAATACCATCTTCACCCCGGCGGAGCTGGTGGACTGGGGCTGGCGCGTGCCCTTCCTGCTGGGCGGCGTGTTCGGCATCGGCTCGATGTACCTGCGCCGCTGGCTGCACGAAACCCCGGTGTTCGCCGAACTGCAAAAGCGCAAGGCGCTGGCCGCGGAGATGCCGCTCAAGACCGTGGTGCGCGATCATCGCGGCGCGGTGGCGGTGTCGATGCTGCTGACCTGGATGCTTTCGGCCGCCATCGTGGTGGTGATCCTGATGACGCCCACCTTCCTGCAGAAGATCTACGGCTTCGATGCGCGCACGGCACTGGTAGCCAATAGCGTCGCGACGCTTTGCCTGACCGTTGGCTGCGTGGTGGCCGGCCTGATGGCCGACAAGATCGGCCCCCGGGTCACGCTGATCAGCGGCGGCCTGCTGCTCGCGATCAGTTCCTACGTGTTCTACAGCGCCCTGCACACGCGTCCGGACCTGCTGATTCCGCTATACGCAGTAGCCGGCTTCTTCGTCGGTACCATCGGCGCGGTGCCGTACGTGCTGGTCAAGGCGTTCCCGGCGCAGGTCCGGTTTTCCGGACTGTCTTTCTCGTACAACCTGTCCTATGCGATCTTTGGCGGGCTGACGCCGATGATCGTGACGCTGATGCTCAAGAACGATCCCCTCGCCCCCGCCTATTACGTGGTGGCGCTGTGCTTGCTGGGCATGGTGACGGCGTTGTTCGTCAAGGACCGCTCGCTCGCCTGAGTCTGCGTGGCGGACGAAAAAAGGGAGGGTCGCATCGCGCCCTCCCTTTTTCGTGCCCGCGTGATCTGAATACGCGGCGGCCCGGTGCGCCCGCCTAGCGGTGGTGCGCCTTGAAGAAGGCCCACATCAACGCACTCGCGTCCGGACCGATCGGCGCGTGATAAGCGTAGTCGCCATCGCCGCCGCTCCAGGCGTGATCCAGGCCGGACACTTCGCACAGCGCGACCATTTCCCGATTCCAGACCCCGAAGCTGGTTTCGATATAGTCCCCGGTGGGCAGGATGGCCGTGGATGCAAGGCCATGGATGGCTTGCGCCGGCACCGCACCCTCCGCTGCTTCCCTGGCCGTCCAGCCGCCTGCGCGAGCGGGACGCCGCGCCACGGCGCCACTCGCCGGGTTGTCCATGCGATCGGGCAGCCCGTTGTAGGCCAGGAACTGGCGTGCCAGCAGGCGGGCGTTGACCGGATGCACCGCGCCGTCGTCCATGCCATGGAGGACGATCGCCGGCATCTTCGGGCCGCCCGAAGTGACGCCGGCGGCATCGAGCAATACAGCAGGATCCACGCTGGAACCTTGCTGCATCGCGCGCAGGCCATCGCGGGGCGTGCATGCCGCCCCGATCACCACACCGGAATGCAGGCCCACCGCCGCAATCTTCTCGGGGTAGCGCAAGGCCACCACGGCTGCCATGCTGGCGCCCGCCGACAATCCTGCCAGGTAGACCCGGTCGGCCCGCACGTCCGGTCGCGCGGCCAGCGCGTCGATCAACACCGCCAGTGCTTGCGCCTCACGGCCACCTTCGGCGGCGCCCAGGTCGAACCATTGCCAGCAGCGCATCATCTGGCGCCGCAGCGGTTGCTGCGGATAGGCCACCATGAAGCCCTCGCGCTCGGCCAGCGCGTTCATGCGGGTACCGGCGGCAAGGTCCTCCGGGGTCTGCCTGCAGCCGTGGAGCATGACCACCAGGGGCATGGGCCTCTTGCGCGCGTGGGATGGCACATACAGCCAATAGGACAAGCGGGGAACCAGTTCACCAGGCAGCGGTGCCAGCCGGTATTGGTGGGACGCCCATTCGCCGGGCGTAGAAGTACGCGGCGGCAAGGGCAGCGGCGCTGGGGAGCGCGCCCTCAGGCGCGGCGCTGTGGGGTTGAGGCTAGCGATACGGTCGATCCACGATTTGAGTTGGCGCGCGGTCTGAGGCTGCACCCGGCTGATCTGCCGGAGTTGTGCATGCCCGTCCGCCCAAAGGCTTTTGGCCATGAAGACTCCTGCTATCGACATTGGTGCGTTGCAGCATAACACAACAGGAAGGGGGAGCAGCCGTCGCTCTTTGGCAACATGCCAAGCAAACCAGACATTATCCTGCTAAGCGGATTCTGATATGCGCTATGGGACGCACTTAAGGAGACACTTCAGGATGCATTCCAGAAAAAACAAAAACCCTGAACTCGCCACACGAAAGAATGTGGGTCGGCCGCGTAGGACGGACACTGACAGCACGCCCGCGCAAACGCGGCTATGTTCAGGCTATATGCCCCAGCGCGCGAAGAACGCAAGGAAAACGTCCCTGTTATCCATCCACCGCTGGCGGTCGACATGGCCTCCGGTATCTGTATCCATATGCGGGACTATTATCCTTTCGCCGTGCGCGCAGGCCTGGCGGCTTTCCTGATGATTGCCGGACTGGCGTCGGCCGTTGCGCAGGCCAACACGCCACCTTCGCTGTCAAAGCTGGCCAGATTGCTGCTGGGTACGGTCCAGGGCAAAGGCACCGGCATGAGCGGCGTCACACGCCTGACCGGCGGCAGTGCCGGCGCCGATGCGGAACTCAGCGCGGCATGCCAGGAGTTGACCCGGGCCGGGCCGTATATGCTGGATGGCGCGACGCGCCTGGAAGGATGCAATGCCTCCCCCGGCAAGCATGTGTCGTTCCGTCTCAGGCTGGTTGGCGTGGACGCCACGCGCGAAGGCACCATGGCCTTCATGGCAAGCGCCGGTCCCGTGCTGGCACGGGGGATCTGCCGCAACCCCGACGTACCGGTGCTGGGCAGGCTCGGTGTCACGCTCAATTACCGCTATCTGGGGAATGGCAACCAGCCGGTGGGAGAAGTCACGATCACGCCGCAACGCTGTGCAGCAAATTAAGGACTAGCTGGACAGCTGGACTGGCGGCTACCCTGGCCACGCGCCTGGCATCTCATCGCTTCTCCTGGGCACATTCCTGGCGATACGCTTCGTCGAGCCTCTTGCGATCGGCCTGCCGCTCCAGCATGGGATGGGTCCTGCCATCGGCGGTGGTCACGCTGGACTTGCTGGTGGACCATTGCGTCCCCGCGGGCAGCGCATTCCTCTTGTCGAGCAGGTTCTGGCAATGGGTGCGCTGGGATGGCGTGAGCGTCCCGTCCGCCGCCGGCCCGGCATTGTCGGTGGCCGGATCCAGCAGGAGCCGCGGCGGTGGCGGCGCGATCATTGGCGCAGGGACTTCCAAGCCGGCGGCGATGCCGGCCTGGCCGGCGAGAAACCCGAAGCCCAATGCGGCAGCCATGACGATTGAAGCCCGTTTCATTTCAGTTCTCCACGGCGGGGGGCGCAAGGTGCCTTCCGCGAGTATTTTTTCCAGGAGACGCCCTGCCGGCAGATACCGAAAACACAAGTTTCCGATGCCACTACCTGAAAGTGAAAGCCGGGAGCCACCTGCAATGCAAACACGATCCGGACTTTATCTACGTTCCTTGCCGTTGCCTGCTCGACCACTACGATTGCGCAGCTGCTCAAGCTCGAGCAGCGCATCCGCAAGCATACTCTTGACTTGACGCGCGCGTTTTCCTCCAGCACGTTGCGCACTTTGCGGCGCTCGCTACCGCTTGCTGGCCATGCGCGCCAGTCCTCGCCGCTTTTCGTTGCAATTTGAGACTTGTCTCAGACCGAGCGCCGGAATCGCCGCTTATCCTGCTCAGGCACCTCCCGCCTCGTGTTCGTCCGAGCGAAGCCTGCGCCTGGAGGCGCTTTGTTCCTGTGCTGTTCGTGCCGCCGACGATTCGTCGTGCGGCGCTTTTTTTCCTCGGCGCAGCCAGTTGTCCGGTTCGAAACGAAAGCCCTCCTCTTCGCGGCATCCGTGCCGCAAGCCCTTACAGCTTGCGTCAGGTATGCGTGGCCCGACGCCGCGCATACCTGCGCCCGCGCAGGAGCAATACCATGCCATTGAAAATCCTGATTGCCGATGACCATCCTGCCATCACACTCGCGGTCAGGAGCCAGTTGCGAGGCCAGACCGGTTGGGAGGTCTGCGGGGATGTCCACAGCGCCAGCGAACTGCTGCATGCCACGCGCGCGTTCCGGCCCGATATCGTCGTCACCGACTACCACATGCCCTGCCGCAACGCGAGCGATGGGATCCGCCTGCTCGCCAATCTGAGGCGGCATTTTCCGGCGCTAGGGGTTGTCGTGTTCACCATGATCACCAACCCCCTGGTCTTGCGCGCCATCCTGAATGCCGGGGCGCATGGCCTGCTGCTCAAGGACTCGCACCTGGAGGAACTGGTGACCGCCATCATCCGTGTCGAGCGCGGGCTGCGCTTTATCGGTGAATCCGCCGCGCGCGTACTGGAGCAGTCCGGCGCCTATTACGCGCCGGGCCGTGCCGGCGCCCTGCGTTTGTCCGTGCGGGAGTCCGAGGTCATGCGCCTGTACCTTAGCGGCAATTCGGTCACCGGGATCGCCGGGCAGCTATGCCGCAGCGTCAAGACGATCAGCCGCCAGAAAAACAGCGCCATGCGCAAGCTCGGAGCCACCAATGAACGCGAGTTGTTCGACTTCGCGGCGCAACAGGGACTGGTGCTCCCGCAGCAGGACGATGCGCCGGCAGGCACGCCGGACAGCCAGTACGAGTGGCTATAATCGCAGCGCCGCAGCAACCGCACGCGGTGTTTCTCTCCACCGCCGGTATTGCCCGCGCCGCCCAACCGCTCCAGTCGCCTTCATCGCCATGCCCGTCCCCGCCAGTCCCGCCGCGACCGCCGCCCCAGGCACCCGTTCCAATGCAAGCGGGCCACGGCGGGTGCCCGCCATGCTGGTGGCTGCGCCGGCCTCCGGGCAGGGCAAGACCACGGTCACCGCCGCGCTGGCGTGGCTCCACCGCCGCCAGGGCCGCACGGTGCGCGTCTTCAAGAGTGGCCCCGACTTCCTCGACCCGTCCATACTCGCGGCCGCCAGTGGTGCCCCGGTCTACTCGCTGGACCTGTGGATGACCGGTGCCGACGATGCCGCGGCGCGCCTGGCGCAGGCAGCGGGGGAAGCCGACCTGATCCTGGTGGAAGGTGTCATGGGGCTGCACGACGGCACGCCCAGCAGCGCCGACCTGGCACACCAATTCGGCTTGCCCGTACTCAGCGTGATCCAGGCCGGTGCGATGGCGCAGACGTTCGGCGCGCTGGCCTACGGCCTCGCGGGCTACGGCCGCCAGCCCCTGGCATCCATGCAAGTGCTGGCCAACGGCGTGGGGTCCGTGCGGCATGCCGACATGCTGCGGGAGAGCCTGCCGGCCCATATCGCCTGGGCCGGCGCGCTCGCGCGCGACAACGCAGCCTCACTGCCCGAGCGGCACCTGGGCCTGCTGGCGGCCGACGAACTGCCCGATCTCAATGCGCGGCTGGACCGTCTGGCGGACGCGCTGGCCGGGCAGCCGATCGGCGCCCTGCCAGCTGACGTGGAGATCGCCGCGGCGCCGCCATTGCCAACGCTGGCACCGCTGCTGGCCGGCCGGACCATTGCGGTCGCGCGCGATGCCGCTTTCCGCTTTCTTTACCCGGCCAACCTCGATGCCCTGCAGGCACTCGGCGCGCAATTGATCTTCTTCTCCCCGCTGGATGACCCCGGCATGCCTGCCTGCGACGCGCTCTGGCTGCCCGGCGGCTATCCGGAACTGCACGCGGCACGCCTGTCGGCCAACACCGGCATGCTGGCCGCGCTACGCAGCGCCCATGCCGCGGGCCTGCCGATCCTGGCGGAATGTGGCGGCATGATGGCTTTGTTCGAGACGCTGGTGGACAAGGCCGGGCAACGCCACGCCATGGCGGGCCTGCTGCCTGGCGCGGTAACGATGCAAGCCCGCCTCGCCGCGCTGGGCCATCAGCAGCTTGCGCTGCCGGAAGGCACGGTGCGGGGCCACACCTTCCACTACTCCAGCGCGCAAACCGCGCTGGTGCCCTGCTGTCATGCCACCGTGCCGCGCGATGGCTCACGTGGCGAGGCCGTATTCCGGCAGGGTGCGCTGACCGCGTCGTATGCGCACCTCTATTTCCCGTCCAATCCGCTGGCCATTGCGGCGCTGTTCGGTGGCAGGAGCGACGGGATCCACTGATAGCGGGAAGGCAGTACCCTGGCTGCGGCAATGACTCAGGCGGCGTCGGCCTTGTCCTGCCGCGTACGCAACACGGCCTCGGCGATGCCGGCCTCGAGTTGCTCCAGCCCCTTGGAAAGATTGCGCATGGTGGTTTCGGAAACCTTGTCCAGCACGTCCTGCAAAAACGCCGAGCGCAACGGCAATGCTTGCTCGACAATGCCATGGCCCAGCGCCGACAGCGTGACATTGGTCACGCGGTTGTCGCGCTCGCTGGTATTGCGCTCCACCCAGCCCAGTTCCTGCAGCGCCTTGAGCTGGCGTGTGAGCGCGCCGGGGTCCATGCCGACCCGGTCGGCAAGCGGCTTCTGCGCGATGGGGCCGGCATGGCCGTGCAAGGCATAAAGAATGCGCCAGCGCGGCATCGGGTGGCCGACGCACTGCTCGAAAGCCGACGCATAAGCCCGGTAAGTTCGCCCGAACTGCTGCAGTACAGCCAGGCTTTGGCGCTCCAGTTCCACTTCGATCTCCTGCTTGCCGCACCGTATATGGGACGGGCGGCGTTACGACCAACTCGATTCCTTCGACCTGCCCAGGCTATTCTAATCCGTGGCCATGACCGGCTTGACAGCACGCTCCAGCTTGATCGGCGGCACCCGGCGCGAGCGCCACAGGCCGAGCACGGCGATCACCGCCGCCAGCGCCAGTCCGATGTGGATGGCGCTGACCAGCGACAACCTGGCCTGCTCCAGCAACAGGGCGCCATTGTGCCCGGCAGCCTGCAGGTGCGACAGCAGGCTGGCCTGCGCCGCGTGATCGATCAGGATCTGCGGATCCGCCATGCGCTCCTGCCATTCCCCGGCGCCGGCCTTCTGCAGCGCATCATGCACGCCGCCGATGTAGCTACGCGTAACCAGCGTGCCGACGACGGCGGTGCCCACCATGCCGCCCACCATGCGCAGCGACTGCAGCATCGCCGTGGCAATGCCAAGGTGTTCGCGGCCCGCCGCCTGCTGCGCGAAGACCGTCAGGTTCGGCATGACGAAGCCCAACCCCAAGCCGCACAGCAGCATGATGCCCATCAACAGAGGATGCGGCATCCCGCGCGTTGCCTGCGACAGGCCAAGGCAAGCCAGCGCCAGCATGGAAAAGCCGGCGTACAGCATATTGTTAGGCAGGCGGATCCGCGTGATGATGCGGCCGTTGATGATACTGCCCACCGTAGTGCATACCACCAGCGGCGTCACCAGCACACCCGCCTCCTTCGGCGAATAACCAAACCCTCCCTGGAACAGCAGCGGCGCGTACAACAGCAGCGAGAACATCGCGAAACCCATGAGCACCGACAGCAGGAACAGCGGCGCCAGCCCGGGATTGCGGAACATCTCCAATGGCAGGATCGGGTTCGGGGTGCGGCGCTCCCATTGCCATAGCGCCACCAGCGCGCATACCGACATCGCCAGCAAGCTGCCGGTAAGCAGCCCGAAACCACGCTCGGGCATCAGTTCCACGCACAGTTGCAAACCGCCCAGCCCCATGCCGATAAGCGCCGCGCCGAGCCAGTCCACCTTGATTGCGCCTGTGTGCGCCTGCTGGCGCAGATGCGGCAGATAGCGCCAGGCAAACCACAATCCCAGCAGGCCCACCGGCAGGTTCACATAGAACACCGCCCGCCATCCGTAGGCCTCGGTCAGCACGCCGCCGAGCGATGGCCCGATCGCATTGGCGATACCGAAGGCGGTGCTCAGTATTACCTGCCAGCGCAAGCGCACATGGGAATCGGGGAACAGGTCCGGGACACAGGCAAAGGCGGTGCCCACGAGCATGCCGCCGCCAATCCCCTGCAGGCCACGGGCCAGTACCAGGAAAGGCATGCTGGTTGCCATGCCGCACAGCGCCGAGGCCAGCGTGAACACGACGATCGATGCCATCACGAACGGTCTGCGCCCRTAGTAGTCACCCAGCCGGCCGAAGATCGGCACCGTGATCACTGACATCAGCAGATAGGCCGTCGCCACCCAGGCGTAGTACTCGAACCCCTGCAACTCGGCCACCACCGTGGGCAGCGCGGTCCCGACCACTGTCTGGTCAAGTGCTACCAGCATCACCACGAAGGCAATGCCCAGCATCGCCATCAGGGACTCGCGGAACGGCAGCACCTGCCCACTGCTATGCGCCTGGTGAGGCTGCGAAATCATTTTGTTGGCCGATCAATGATTGTAGAGTCAAGTATTATAGGACAGGATTGGAGACATTGCGCGCAGGGTTGTGCGGTGACAAAAGAAACCGGAGGTGGAACAAATCTCTACATGCCCGTAGTGCTACACGAGGGCTCCTTCTTCGGCCATCGCCTTTGGCTCCTGTGCGAGAGTCTGACGCGTAATGCCCGGCATCATGGCGATGCATATCCTGTGAAATTGCGATGTCCGCGCAATGTTCGAAAGCGCTCGTTGCATCGCCGTGTGCAAGACGCATCAGACGGCGTCCAATCCTGGTGCGAGTAGAGTGCAACGTCGTGTCTTCGAACAACTGAAACTGGCACGATTTCCCATGTTACTGGCAGCAGTTCCTAAAGTGCTCAAGCAAGCCGTGAGTTGGAAACCGTTCGATTGGCGTTTTGAGGCACCGCAGGATGCCGGCGGCTCAACAGGCCCGGTCTCTCAACGCCTTGCGCATGCCAGTTGTCACGGCGATCGAAGCAATTACGAACAGCGCGCACAACGTGTAGATGGCGGCGTCCAGACTCCCCGTCTGCGTCTTGATAGCGCCGACCACAGCAGGGCTGACGCCCGAGATGCTAGCAAGGGTATTAATGAATGCTATGCCAGCTGGAGCCTGCTCCTTGCGCAAATAGCGCGTAACCAAAGCCCAAAAGACCGGCATGGAAGACACCAATGCACCGCCGGCGAACGTCATCGCCACGATCGTCCAAGGCAGGCTGTTGGCAATTGTCCACGCCAAGGCGAGGAAGCCCGTAGCGGACACCAGGAAAGCCAAACCCCAATGCAGTCGTTGTTCATTGTGACGGTCAGCGTGGCGGGCGTAGAGCACCATGGAGACTACCCCAAAAAAATTGGGAATTACCGCATAGACTCCCACCATCTGCACGTCTGCGACGCCAAGTTCCTTGATAATGGTTGGTGTCCAGAAAGCCAGAAAGTATCCGGCACATCCGTAGATAAAAGCGCCGAAGCCCAACAGATAGACATACGGATCGCGAAGAGCACCCATTGAAGAATGTCCGGCTATAGCGCCTGCGCTGTCCTCGTGCAGTGCATGCTCAACGACGGCACGCTCGGCACTGCCGAGCCACTTTGCCTCATGAGGACCATTGGGCAGGATGAGATACACCACGACGCCCAGCAGCACCGTTGGTGCACCTTCCAGCAGGAACATCCACTGCCAGCCTTCCCATCCATATGATCCATGCATGTTCTTCAGAATCCAGCCAGAAACAGGGCTGGTGATGAGGGCTGACGCCACTTGCGCTGTCATGAATAGGGCCATCACTCTTGATCTGCGCGCGGCCGGGTACCAGAAAGTCAGGTAGAGCACAACCCCCGGGAAAAAGCCGGCCTCGAACACGCCGAGGAGGAGGCGCATCACGTAAAACTGGGTCGGAGTCCGCACGAACATCATGCTCGCCGAAGCCAGGCCCCATAGCACCATGATGCGCAGGATAGTTGCACGCGCCCCGATGCGACGCAGCAGCATGTTGCTGGGTACTTCGAAGAGAGCATAGCCGACGAAGAACATAGCCGCGCCAAGGCCGTACACTGCATCGCTGAAGCCCAGCGAGCTCTTCATCTGCAGCTGGGCAAAGCCGATGTTGGCTCGATCCACGAAGTTCAGAAGGTAGCAGGCAAACAACAACGGTATCAACCGGCGGGTAATCTTGTCGAATACGGCGTCGGCTTCGGCTGGAGATCTGGGGGAAGCCGTAATGCCCGACAAATCTTGAATGGTCGATGACATAGTGTTGTCTCCTGTCTTTTTGTACGAACCTGAAGCACACGCCGTTGGGCTGGCGAGATGCGAGGGTTCGTCATTTCGGTAGGCTGCCGGCTCTCCTGCCTTCTCGGCAAATCTGGATGCTGGCCAACCGTTGGTGCAAGGTCGCGCTCAGCTCACGGCTTATAGTTCTTCCTTGCTCGGCCTGGGGTGCATTGAATTCTGCGGATAAGTTCTTGCCCAAAGCAGTATCAGCTCGATTGACTTCGTCAGAATGTCAAATCGATTCGCTACAGCAGAGGCTGCATACAGGCGAATGATCCTGACAATTGCGAGCGGACTCTTACAACTGCTTTCATAACCGTTCGCGTCGGCATCATGTCGCCCCACCGGGAGACAGATTCAGACCTGACAAGTCCAGAGCAAGCAACGAAACTCGAGTCGGTCGCACCCGTGAGGCGCAGAGTCGACCCGGCCGACCCTCGCTCGCAAGGGTACGAGCCAGCAAATGGAACGCCGACTGTGGATCGCCTGTTAGCAACCCAGCGTCCTTGCCAATTCGTCCAGGCCAGCTACCATCAAATCGAATCGACCAGGCTCTGGGGTCGCCTCCACTACGCGACCAGCCCCATATTCCAGCGGCCGCGAAACGTAACATGTCCGCAGCCCGCACTTCGCCGCCGCGTCCAGGTCCGAAGGGTGTGAGGCCACCAGCATCACTTCGTGTGGCTGACAGCCAAGCAAACCAGCCGCACCGAGATAGGTCTCCGGATCTGGCTTGTAGTGACGGAACACGTCTGCACCAAATATCGCGTCCCACGGGAGTCCCACCGTCTTCGCCATCCGCACGAGCAGCGCGACGTGCCCGTTCGATAAAGGCGCAATCACATACCGCGTACGCAGCCGGTGCAACCCCGCTACAGAGTCTGGCCAAGCCGGCAGCTCGTGCCACATGCTAACCAGCTCATCGATGGCCGCGTCGTCTAGCCCAGTAATTCCGAACTCAGATACCAGCCTCTCCAGCGACTCTCGCTGCAGTACATCCAACACAGCCCATTCTCGCTCGCCCGTTCGAACACGCCGTAACGAGGGCGGATATGCCATCCGCCACCCATCCACGAGCATTGGCCAGTCAGCGACGATCCCGCGCGCCTTACCCCATCCCTCAAGGCGAGAAATCAGCCCTCCTCGCCAATCCACAACTGTTCCAAAGGTATCGAAGAGCAGCGCTCGTACAGCAATCATGGTCACAGATCCTATCTTGTTCGGTTCCAAATCAAATCAGACTTCCGAAGGGAATACTTTCAAGCTTGATGTGCCGACGGCACTCCGCCCCTAGATGAAGTACTCTGGCTCGGCCGTGGGCGGACCGCTCAGCAGAAAGTCGAAATCACACCCTTCGCTCGCAGGCAGTACGTGCCGTTGAAACAATGCTCCATAGCCACGCTGGTAGTGAGGTTCGGGCTGCGTCCACTGCTCCCGGCGCGCTGCCAACTCCTCCTCAGACACGTGCAAGTGAATGCGGTGGGCCTCCACATCGATTTCAATCTCATCCCCATCGCGCACCAGCGCGAGAGGGCCGCCCAGATGGCTTTCCGGAGTTACGTGCAGTACGACCGCCCCATAGCTCGTTCCGCTCATGCGTGCGTCGGAGATTCGCACCATGTCGCGTACACCTTGCTCAAGAAGTTTTCGCGGAATTGGCAGCATGCCCCACTCCGGCATGCCTGGTCCGCCTTGCGGGCCAGCTTCTCGCATCACCAATACAGAGTTCGCATCGACTTCCAGATCCGGGGCGTTGATGCGTGCCTCCAGATCTGCACGGCATTCGAACACAACTGCCTTGCCGCGATGTTTCAACAGATGTGGGCTAGCTGCACTCGGCTTGACTACGCATCCGCCGGGTGCGAGGTTGCCGAACAGCGCTGCAAAACTGACCTGGGCTTTCGGGTTCGAGAGCGGGCGTATCACTTCGGGGTTGAATACCTCGGCGCCAGCGATGTTTTCGCCAATTGTTCGACCGCTGACGGTGGGCCGTGTCAAGTCCAGGCTATCTTTAAGGACGTTCATCAGAGCAGGTAAACCACCGGCCTCATAGAAGTCCTCCATCAGAAAACGCCCGGACGGCAAGATGTCAACCAATACTGGTGTCTCCTGCGCCACCGAATCCAACCATTTCAGGTCGATGGGGATGCCCGCCCGGCGCGCCACGGCAATCAGATGGATGGCTGCATTGGTTGAGCCACCAAGCGCAAAGTTGATGACAGCCGCATTGCGTACAGATGCTTCGCTAAGCAATCGACGGGGTCGAAGGTCCTCCCAAACCATGTCCACCACGCGCCTCCCGGCCTCGCTGGCCATTCGACGCTGCAGCGCATCCACAGCCGCCAGCGATGATGTCATTGGCAAAGCAAGACCGAGCGCCTCGGCGATGGCAGTCATCGTCGAAGCTGTACCCATGGTGTTGCAGGTACCAACCGTTCGCGCACTACCTGCTTCAATCTCCGACCAGCTTTGGAGCGTGATCCTGCCGGCCCGCAGTTCAGCTCCGTACTTCCACCCGTCAACACCACTACCCAGCTTCTCCCCGCGCCAGAGTCCGTGCAGCATGAACCCGGCCGGCACGTAGATGCAGGGGATATCCATGCTGATCGCTCCCATGAGCAAAGCCGGCGTCGTCTTGTCGCAGCCACCGAGCAGCACCGCGCCGTCAATGGGGTGGCTGCGCAGCAGCTCCTCCGTCTCCATGGCGAGAAAATTGCGGTAGAGCATGGTCGTTGGCTTAACCATGATCTCGCCAAGAGACATCGCCGGCAGCTCGACGGGATACCCACCGGCCTCCCAAACGCCGCGCTTGACCACCTGTGCGACGTCCCGCAAGTGGCCGTGGCAGGTACTCATGTCCGACCATGTATTTATGATCGCAATAACGGGCTTGCCAGCGAAGTCGGCATCTGACAGGCCGTTTTGCAACGTCCGCGACCGCGGCGCAAATGAGTATGGTCCGAGTCCCAGCCAGCGCTGGCTCCGAAGGTCCTTAATATCACGCTTGCTCATTTGCGAATCCTCTTGGCAGACGCGGGGTCACGCAGAACGCCCCGGGTGAAAAGCTCGTACGTCGCTTGACTGCGGCGACTTATAACCTCGTCGGCGTAGGGATCGACATCCAGCATCTGCTCAACTGCCGGACCAAGCAATAGTGGTCCAAAGTGCAAGAACAGCACGTGGAAAGGAGACCATTGGAGGTCGAGGTCTTCTCTAAGCAAGCCGAAGCGCTTCATCTCTCCCTGCATCTCACGCACAAGGAGGATGAAGCGATTGAAGACCTGCCTGCTAGCCGGATCGTCCTCAAGAAAGGAGCGGCGCAAGTAGGCGCGAAGCTCCGGATACGCTGCCATCGTTCGTGCCAGAGCATTGGTGACCGCCACGAGCCGCTCCTCTGGCGACCCTTCGTGCACAAGGGCCAGAGGCTCGGTAAAGACTCGCACCATGAGCTCATCAACCTCCTCTTTAAGTCGGTCTTTAGAGCCAAAGTAGTGGGTAATCAGCCCCGCAGTAACACCAGCTGCCTCCGCGATATCTCGCATCGAGGCCCTGGCGACGCCGCGCTCGGCGAAAAGCCGAAGCGCAGCGTCCCGGAGGCGAGCGCGGGCCGTAACATCCTCAGCCCTCGCAAGAATGACTTCAGAATTCATGTGCCACTCCCCATCAGTTTCGCTGTACCGCGTCCTAGTGCAAGCGACGTTCCAAAATTGTTGTGCATGAGCTTCTTAAGCCCAGTCGGGAACTGCGCCAGCGCTGCGCGCTCGATCGGTGCCAACCGGCGCTGAGCTGCGGCATCCCCCGCGAAGGCGGCCACGCAAAGCTCGGGCTCTACATTGGGTAGTGCACCAAGCGCCCCGGCACAACCCACGGGACCTGCATAGGACAGTAGACTGTCAACGCCGGTATATACGTAGCCTTTGAACAAATCCAACTCTGCGAGCAGTCGCCGAGAATCGAGTCCGGAATCCTTGATGCCTTGGATGGGTAGATTGTTGAGTTCCTCCAACGGCAGGCCAGGCGGGGAGACCGCTGGCATGTGGTAACCGAGCACTGGTCGTCCTGCTGCAGCCTCCGCAATGGCCGTGTAGTACTCCAAAAGATTGGCCGACCCACGGGGTGGCAGCGCCAACACAGCGTCCGCCCCGGCCTCGACGGCCGAGATCGTCAACCGAACGGCCGTCGCCACCTCGTCGGCTCCCGTACCCGCCAGGACGGGCACGTCTAATGGCAACGCCAATCGCGCACTCCGCACCAACTCAGCTCGGTCAACTTCGGATAACGCCCAGAACTCTCCGGTGGTACCGGCCAGCAGTACCGCGCGCACGCCTCGCTCCACCACGCGCACCGCATGCGCGATGGTGGCAGCAACATCCACGGCGCCCGCATCGTCAAACAGGGTAACTAACGCGACACCTACGCCGCGGAACAGAGGTTCTGAATTTGACATTTTTCCATCCGCTATACAAGTGAATTGTTTACTATACATCAGTATAGTCGCGCGCAAACAGGAATACAACCGCGTTCCAAATCATGTGAAATAGGGATCTCTCAGGGGACACTGTGAACACAACGCCAGTCACAGTTCTGCGTTTGACGTCTACGGACCGCGCGAGCAGGGCCGATACGCAGCCTTGCCTCGACCACCTCGGACGGCCCGCAGTCGGTCTCAGCGAGTAAGGAAGACCAGTATTTGGTCGGCAAGCCTGCCGTACGGCGGCATTAGTGGTTTCAAGCTTGACCAGCGAGATTGATGAAAGATTGGGCGCAATTTAGAAAACGTAAGAAAGCCTTCAAACCCGTGGTAATGCCCCATGCCCGACTCACCTACACCACCAAATGGCAGGTCATCCTGGCCCACATGCAGCAACGCGTCATTGATGGAGACGCCACCGGACATCACATGGTTGATAATCTGACTTTGCACTGCGCAGTCGTTAGTAAAGGGGTACAAGGCCAACGGTCGCGGACCAATATTGATGCGCTCGATGACATCGTCCAGACTGCGATAGGGGACTAGCGGCAAGATCGGACCGAAGATCTCGCGCGACATCAGGACGCTGTTACCCGGCAGGTCAACAACGATGTGGGGGGCGATCCGATGATGCTCGTCATCGAATGCAGCCCCGCTGAGTAACGGTATCGTGGTCGCGCCACATGCCCGCGCGTCATCCAGCGCTATTTTCAACCGGTCATAGGCGCGGCCATCGATGATTGAGGTGTAGTCAGGCGAGTCCAGGCTCGGGTACCGCCGCGGGACAATTTCGAGAGCTATTTTTACAAACTCCTCCAGGCTTTGGTGCGGGACAAATGCATAGTCCACCGTTGTACAAATCTGACCCGCATTGAGATACTTTGTGTAGAGAATTCGTTCAGCAGCAGTGCGTAGATCAAAGTCCTCGCACACGATGGCTGGTGATTTCCCGCCCAACTCCAATGTAACTGGGCAGAGATTTTGCGCGGCAGCAGCCATCACCGATCGTCCGGTCGTGCCAGACCCCGTGAACAATAGATGGTCGAAAGGTAGTTTCGAGAACTCGATGCCCACCCCACCTGTCTCATCGACGAACTGCAACTTCTCGGATGGAAGGTAGGCAGGCATTCGCTCGATCAGCAAGTTCGCAAGATGACGCGAATTCTCACTCATCTTTACCATCGCGCGGTTACCAGCGGCAAAAATGCTGATCAAGGGCCCAAACGAAAGATTGAGCGGGAAGTTCCACGGAACGATCACACCCACAACTCCCAGCGGCTGTGGCACCACTCGATTTCTTGCCAGGCCATAGGCCAGGCGATCAATACCACGCCTTTGTGGACGAATCCATTGCTTCAGGCAATGCTGGGCGTGCCGGATCGCACCCAACACTGGGCCGATATCAGTCAAGAGCGTTTCGTGCCGAGAGCGGTGGCCAAAATCAGCACTGATTGCATCGATAATCGCCTGGCGGTTCTCCTTGATGAAGCGCGCCAGCGCATTCAAATCAGCCTTGCGCTCAGCCAGGCTCGGAACTGGATGATCGTGGTATGCGCGCCGTTGGCGATAGAGTACAGATGCGAGGTGCTGTTCAATCTCATTCATGAGGCGTCCCCCTCCTTATTAAGGCTCGAAGGCATCGCACGATGCATGACGAGCGCACGCCCCTGAAGACGAAATTTGCGCCGACTCTGCATCGCCATGCGTCGGATGGCTTCTAGCCGATTCTCGAAAATTGCTGCGCGAGGCCCAAGGCCCTACCCGCTCATCGAAAGACCTTCTCCCCTCGTCCTCATCGGTACGTTGAAGGAGGCGAACACACCAGACATCCTGTCGATTGAAAGACACCAGGAACTCCGCCAAACCGTATGGCTGAATTGCCAATGCCACGTCAGGCCGGCCTCCGATACGGAAAAAGGCGGCGGCGAACGAGTCCGCAGTGACCATCTGTTGACGTGAGTAACAGCCCACCCGCTGGGACCGGATCACCGGCAACAGGAGGCCCCTTCGAAGACGATCCAATTTGCGTGGTACAGAGAGACCAACGCGACGCCGCGAAACAGGGCCTCGAACCGACATGTCGCCAAAAACTATACAGGTGAATTATTTACTATACACTAATATAGTCCGGCATGAGAGAGATAGCAACCGGAATGCTGGAACATGCGAAACTGCCCTGCGGAGATTGCGCTCCGAGGAATCCGCGCTACCCGCAACGGATTCCTCGGAGACCGACTCAGCGGCAGCGACTATCGCTGGCCTGCAAAATGCCCGGCGAGAGGAAGACCTTTCGGCGAGCAACCGAGTCTCCCCGCATTGGCTGCGCCGACGAGGCTATTGGATGCCACACCCAGGCGTGCAGCCGAACCTCCGATGTGGCCCGTCACACCAGAGACGAATAGCCTTGTGCGGCCTTGGGGCGCTTGACCGTACTGGACTCACGACCAACAATGACAGCCCCGCGGCCACCAGCCCGCCTTGTAGCGATAGCTGGTATCAACGCCACTGGCTATGAGCACTCCGAGAAGCGGTGCACATGCAAAGCGGAAGCCCGAGAGGCTGGTCACCCGAAGCTAGCATCGGCGGCTTTCCCTAATGGCAGCGGATGCTCAGACGCTGAGCGCAAAAACGGACGAACTAAAGTGCGCCATGAGTCACCTAAACTTTCTTTTGTCAAGTGGAAAATCACTGAGACGCTTCCATCTCAAGTTTCCCTTTGCCACGCGATTTTTGCTTCCCGAAGAAATCCCTTTATTTTCAATAGGATAGCGAAATAAGCCATCTCAAGTTTCTTTTGTCGCCGCACAGGGTTGTGCGGTGACAACGAGCGGCTGAACGTCGAATGGAGGGGCCATTTCCATCGGCCACCCATTCGCAATGACCGGTGCCAGGCTAGTTGGACATGTCCTGCTTGAGGGTCGGCGGCGCCCGGGAGCAAGACATACAGTGGTAACGATGTGCATCGCCGGCGGCATGGGTGCAGCCGGTCTCTTCGAGATTTTCAGGTAGTCGGTCTGGAGCGGCTGGTCCAGACTTTGGTTCGGAATCGAACTCCACAATGACTCGCCTTCGAGATGCGGAATGCGGCCTGGCCTAAGTCAGGCCGCATTCAAAGTCAGGCAATGCGTGGCGCTCGGTGCAACAATGCGGCTTACTCGACCGCGATGCCCTTGTCGTGAATCACTTTGCCCCACTTGGCATAGTCCGCCTGGATCCGCTGTCCCATTTGCACCGGCGGCTGGTAGTTGGCAATGGCCCCGGCCTTCAGCAGTTTGTCCTGGATGTCCTTGTCAGCCAAAATCTTGCCGACCTCGCCGGCGATTCGGTCCACCACGGTCTTGGGCGTACCCGGCGGCGCTAGCAGCCCGCCCCAGGACACCGCGTCGTAGCCCTTGAAACCTTGCTCGGCGATTGTCTTGACGTCGGGCAACATGCTGACACGCTGCGGCGAGCCGACGGCGACTGCGCGCAGCTTGCCTGCCTGAATGTGCGGAAGTGCGGCGACGAGGTCGGCATACATGATTGGTACCTGGCCACCGATGGTATCGCTGATTGCTGGCACACCGCCCTTGTAGGGTACGTGCTGCATCTCAAAGCCGCCTATCTGCTTGAGCAGTTCCATGCTCAGGTGGCCGAAGCTGCCCGCACCCGAACTGGTGTAGTTAAGCTTGCCGGGCTGCGCCTTGGCCTGGGCGATAAGCGTCGGCAGGTCGGTCACTTTGGGCAGCAGCGTGGGATTGACCACTACGACGATCGGCAGGTCATAGACAGTAGCCACCGGCGTGAAGTCCTTGACCGTGTCGTATCCCGCCTTTCTGTACAAATGCGGCGCCAACAGCGTGGGCGTGGCCAGCATCATCAGCGTATAGCCATCGGGCGCGCTCTTGGCAACCTGGGCGGCGGCGATGGAACCCGATGCTCCGGGGCGGTTCTCCACCACCACCGGCTGCTTGAGGCGCTCGCCCAGCCTCTGGCCCACGATGCGCGACACGGTATCCGTGGGACCGCCCGGCGGGAACGGCACGATGAGCTTGATCGGCTTGCTGGGCCAGGATTGCGCGAAAGCGCCACCGGCCAGCAGTGGTGCGGCGGCCAGGGCCAGAAAGGCGCGACGCCGGGAGTGAACCATACGGGTGAGAGTTCGAATGCGCACGTTTGTTGTTCCAGGTTGAATCGGTGCAAGGGAAGCAAAGGTCCCCTTGCCTGGCGGCGTTGCGCAGACGATCACAATGCATCCGCGCAACGCGGAAATGCTCAGGGGTTCTTCGATGCTTCGGGCAGCGTCAGCACGCCGCGGGCCTGCAGATCCTGCAACTGCGCATCGCTCATCTGCAACAGGCTCTGCAGTACCGCGCGGGTGCCCTCGCCCAGCGTGGGCGGCGCGTTGCGGATCGGCAGACGCTGGCCATCCAGGCGGTAAGGCGGCGAGAACACGTGCGTGCTGCCTGCCACGGGATGCGGCATCTCGCGCAGCAGCCCGCCTTCGCGGGTCCGCTCGCTGGTCAGGGCCTCGTGCAGTCCCGCCACCTTGCCGCAGGGGATGCCGCAGGCCGTCATGCGTTCCAGCAGCAGGTCGCGCTGAAAAGTGCGGATCAGGCCTTTGATCAGCGGCGTCAGAGTCTCGCGGTTCTTGGCCCGCTCGACATTGGTCGCATAGCGCGGATCCTCGACGATGTCCGGACGCTCGATCACCTGGCGGCAGAACTTGTCGAACTGGTTGTTGTTGCCCACGGCGATGATCAGCGGGCCCTCGGCGGCTTCGAACATGCCGTAGGGCACGATGGACGGATGGGCATTGCCATAGCGCGCGGGGTCGCGGCCCAGCAGCATGGCGTCCAGGCCGTAGTACCCAGTAACCATCACTCCGCAGTCGTACAGAGCCATCTCGATCAGTTGGCCCCTACCCTTGCGCTCGCGGCGGAACAAAGCAGCCAGCACTGCCTGTGCTGCGTACATGCCGGTCATCAGGTCGACAACCGCCACACCGAACTTCAGCGGCGGCTGGTCGGCTTCGCCGTTGAGTGCCATCAGCCCGGCCTCGCCCTGGATCACCAGGTCGTAGCCGGGACGCTTCGCCTCGGGGCCGCTGCTGTTGTAGCCTGACACCGCGCAGTAGATCAGGTCGGGCTTAAGGGCCTTGAGCTGTTCGTAGCCCAGGCCCAGCTTCTCTGCCCCGCCGGTCTTGAAGTTGTGGATGACCACGTCGAACTGCGGCAGCAGGTCGTAGACGATCTGCACGCCTTCCTTGCTCTGCAGATCCAGCGTAATGGACCGCTTGTTGCGGTTCATGCTGTTGTAGTAGGTGGTCTCTGTCTCGCCAATCCGCATGCCCCAGTCGCGCGTGTCGTCGCCGCGCTCTGGGTGCTCTACCTTGATTACCTCGGCGCCGAAATCAGCCAGGACTTGCCCGCACAGCGGCCCTGCGAACACGCGGGATAGGTCGAGCACGCGCACGCCCTCCAGGGGCAAGTCGATGTCCTGGGATTGTTCAGTTGCCTGCATTTCTTGTCTCCGTAGCCGTTTCGAGTCACGCGCCGCCTATGCGCGAAGATGCCCAAGCTTGCCAAGTTGGCGCTATACGATATGCGCGGGATCATTCCCTGCACATGATTTTCCTTGGAACCTGGAGCCGCGCCCAGACCATACGGGGTGGCGGCACGCGGCGCAACACCGACAATTCAGCGCCCGGGCTGATTGAGGCTCGCGAAGTCCTTGCTTTTCGCCAGCGGCGGGGTTTCCGAAGGGTTGCCGAACCCACTGACGTCGGCCTCCCCCAGGACCAGCACAGCACGGAACGTGGTGGCGTCAGCGTACGCCTGCTCTATGGCCGCTTCCGGGCCTGGCGCAGGACCGTGCCGTATGCAATTCACCGGCCTTGCACGTCACGGTGATGGATGGTTCGAAGGACGCAAACGGAAACGCCATCAGGCATGGGGTTGTCTCCAGTCACGGCCAGTCCGGCATTTTTGCCTTGATAAACTGACAATACAATCCCAATATGCATTAACAGACCGTCAAATGGAATTTGACAGTTGACTATCCACCAATGCTTCGCGCTGGGGCAACGCCGGCGGCTTCTGCGACAACCTCACTCAGGAAGCGATGGAGCCACCGAAATGCCGTTAGTCGTTGGCTTAAGTGCCGTAATGAATGCATCGCTGCGGAAATTGCCGGCTAACAACCCGTTATCGCGCGTGAGCACGAACCGCGCTGCATCGACCATCAACGGGTTCCCGCACGCATATATCTCGTGTTGAGAAAGGTCCGGGAAATCCGCGGCAACCGCCTCGTGCACAAAACCTGTGCGCCCTTCCCACGGGCTATTCGGCTCGGACAACACGGGAACGAACCGAAAACGCTCGCTCGTCCCGGCCCAGCGCATCCCCTCCTCCCAAGCGTAGAGGTCTTCCTTGCGCCGGCCGCCCCAGTAAAGCGTAGCGCCCCGCCTTGAGAGCGCCTCATGGTGGCAACGCATGAATGAAGCGATCGGGGCATACCCGGTGCCGGAGGCCAGGAGGATGACCGGTGCCTCGGAATCCTGCAGCGTGAACGCGCCGAAGGGCCCCTCGACGCGCAGAACATCCCTTGGTTTCAGCTTCTCGTAGACATGCGGCGAAAATCGCCCGCCAGGCATCGCGCGGACATGCCATTCGACGGTGCCCTGCGTATCCGGCGCGTTTGCCATGGAGTAGCTGCGCCGGGTTCCGTCGCGCAGGATCACATCCATATACTGCCCGGGGGAAAACGAAAAATCCGTCCCTCCCTGCAGGTGCAACGACACGATGGCTACGTCCGCGCTCACCCGGCGCACCTCCGCCACCCGCGCGGGCGCTTGCACTACGCGCCGGCCGGGCATGGCGGAGACTTCCGGCGCTTCGATGGTGACATCGGTCACCGGCCGCGCCACACAGGTCAGGCAGTGCCCAGGGCGCACCCCTTCCGGGATGAAACCGGCGGGATAGGCGACCTCCCCGACGATCACGCGTGCCTCGCATGAATTGCACTCACCCCGGCGGCAACTGTGTTTCGGGAAAAAGCCTTGCGACACGGCCGTATCAAGTAGCGACGCGCCGGGAGTGCAACGCAACTGGACGCCCGCGGGCTCGATGGTCAGTTTCGGCGACGGTTGGGCATCGTCCACCGGCCGCGCCAGTTGCGCTTCAGTGTCGGGCGCCATTTCGCCCTCCCGGTTGCCGTGCTTTCAGGTCCAGGGCGACGTCCACGATCATGTCCTCCTGCCCGCCCACCATGCGGCGCTTGCCGAGTTCGACCAGAATGTCGACCGTCTTCAGGTCATGCTGGGCGGCTGCCGTTTCCGCGTGTCGCAGGAAGCTCGAATACACGCCCGCGTAACCCAGAGCAAGCGTCTCGCGGTCGACCCGCACCGGACGATCCTGCAAGGGGCGCACCAGGTCGTCGGCGGCGTCCATCAGCTTGTAGAGGTCGCAGCCATGCGACCAGCCCTGGCGCTCGGCCGCGGCGATGAACACTTCCAGCGGCGCATTGCCCGCGCCCGCCCCCATCCCGGCAAGGCTGGCGTCGATCCGGTTGCAGCCTTCCTCGACCGCGACGATGGAGTTGGCCACACCCAGGCTGAGGTTGTGGTGCGCGTGCATGCCGGTGTGCGTGGCGGGATCGAGCACCTCCTTGAACGCGCGGAAACGGTCCCGCACGTCGCTCATGCTGAGTGCGCCACCGGAGTCGACCACGTAGATGCAGGTCGCCCCGTAGCTTTCCATCAGCTTGGCTTGCCCAGCAAGGACCTGCGGCGTGGTCATGTGGCTCATCATCAGGAATCCCACTGTATCCATGCCGAGTTCGCGTGCATATTCGAGATGCTGACGGGAGATATCCGCCTCGGTGCAGTGCGTTGCCACCCGGACCACGCGCGCCCCGGCGTCAAAGGCGGCGCGCAGGTCATGGGTCGTTCCGATGCCAGGCAGCAACAAGGTCGCGATCTTCGCGCGGGTCACCGATTCAGCAGCGGCGGCAATCCACTCGACGTCGCTGTGCGCGCCGAAGCCGTAGTTGAACGAGGACCCTTGCAGTCCGTCGCCATGGGCGACCTCGATGGAATCGACGTTCGCCTCGTCCAGCGCGCGCGCAATGGCCTTGACCTGCGCGATGCTGTACTGGTGGCGGATGGCGTGCGAGCCGTCCCGCAGGGTCACATCGGAGATATAGAGCTTGGTTTCCATCTTTTTTCCTGGGCTTTGTCCTGGGCTTTGTCCTGGCACTGGGTTCTTCACGCGACTTCCGCCGCGGCCGCGGCAAGGTCGCGCTGCGCGAGTTGCTCGGCGGTAGCCAGCGCGGCCGAAGTCATGATGTCGAGATTGCCAGCATAGGCCGGCAGATAGTGCGCGGCGCCCTCCACTTCGAGGAAGACCGTGGTCTTCAGCCCGGTCATCCGCCCGACGCCGGGGATATTCAGCGGCTGGCTTTCGTTGAACTGCTCGAACTGAAGCCGCTGCTTGAGCCGGTATCCGGGCACATAGGCATTGACGCGGGCCACCATGGCCTCTACCTCTGCCTCGATGCGGGCGGTGTCCACCAGATCGGACAGCGTATAAACCGTGTCGCGCATCAGCAGCGGGGGCTCCGCCGGATTGAGCACGATGATGGCCTTGCCCTTGCGCGCGCCACCCACAACCTCCAGCGCGCGGGAGGTGGTTTCCGTGAACTCGTCGATATTGGCGCGGGTTCCCGGTCCGGCCGACTTGCTGGAGATGGATGCGACGATTTCCGCGTAGTGGACCTTTGCCACCGAGGCAACGGCGGCGACGATGGGAATGGTGGCCTGCCCGCCGCAGGTCACCATATTGACGTTGCGCCCATCCAGATTGGCGTCCAGGTTCACCACCGGTACGCAATACGGCCCGATGGCGGCCGGCGTCAGGTCGACCACACGGATGCCCGGCTTGCGCGTGCGCAGCAGCTTGTCGTTCTCGATATGGGCGCCGGCCGAAGTGGCATCGAAGACGATGTCGATATCGGCGAACGCCGGCATGTCGACCAGGCCCGCCACGCCCGTCGCGCACGTGGCCACACCCAGCCGGGCTGCTCGGGCAAGACCGTCCGAGGCGGGGTCGATGCCGACCATCACGCCCATTTCGAGGTGCTTGCCATGGCGCAGGATCTTGATCATCAGGTCCGTGCCGATATTGCCGGAGCCGACGATCGCGGCCTTCAGTTTTTGGGTCATGATTGCTTCCGTTAGCCCTGGGAGTTTTTGTTTGGATAGATCACGGACTCGCAGTCCGAATACAGGCGGTCCACATCGTTGGCGCGCAGTGTCAATACCGCGCGCTGGTTGATGTAACCCTTGTCGGTGATTTCGCCCTGTTCGATGGCTGGCGCAGCGGACAGCAGCACCGCGCGCGCCGGCCGCTGGGACGAACCGGCGCCCCTGCAGAGGTCGGCCAGCACCGCGCCGAGCGCCCGCCTCACCTCCGGCACGAGCCCCAGCGACTTGCCACATAGCGTGCCGTCCTGGTCGTTGGCAAGGGTGCGCAGTTTCGCGCTGGGAAACACCAGCAGGCCCACCTCATCGCGATCGTGCCCGGTCACGACGATATCCAGCGCATAGGGCGCCATCGCCGAGACCGCACGCACCCGCAGCGACCCGACCGATACCCAGGTCCCAGTCGTCAACTTGAAGTCTTCTGAGACCCGGCCGTCGAAGATGACGCCGCTGTTCGGGTCGGCGGGATCCGCGAGCCGGCCCGCATCGCCCATGCGGTAGAAGCCTTGCTCGTCGAACGCGGCACGCGTCTTCTCCTCGTCTCCGAGATAGCCCGGGAAGATAGACGGCCCGCGCACCCGCAGTTCGAGTTTGTCCTGGCAGGGAACGAACTTCAGTTGCACGCCGGGAACTGGCACGCCAATGTTGCGCGTGTCCGGCGACAGGAAATGCGCGCTTGTCACAACCGGCGAGGTTTCCGTCGAGCCCCACTCGGTCGTGAAAAACAACGATTGACGCCGCACGCCGCGCGCCACCGCGCGCAAGCGGTCCGCCGTGTTCTGCGGCAGCGCCGCGGCAGCGAAGAACAGCATGTCCAGCCGTTCGAACAGCGCCGTGGCCAGGGTTTCGTCCGCCTCCAGGTATGGCAGCAACGCGTCATAGCCCTTGGGCACATTGAAGAACAGCGTCGGGCGAACCTGGCGGATGCCCTCGATGGTCCGCTCGATCAGGCCCGGAACCGGGCGGCCGTCGTCGATGTAAAGGGCACCGCCGTTGCGCAGCACCAGGTTGAAATTGTGGTTGCCGCCGAAGGTATGGCTCCACGGCAGCCAGTCCAGCACCACGGGACGCGTTTCATCGACGAACGGCCAGCACTGCACGATCATCTGCTGGTTGGCGCAAAGCATCTCGTGCGTGTTCGGCACCAGCTTGGGCGCTCCGGTGGAACCGGACGTCAGCAGAATGCGGGCAATGGTGGCGCCCGTGATGCTGCGGAACGCCTCGTCCACGCCGGGCCCGGCGTTGGCTGCGCACAATGCGGAAAACGGCAGCTCGCCGCCGGCCGCGCCCTGGGTGTAGACCACGGGACACGAGAGCCCTGCGCCCCGTATCGCCGCTCCGTACAATGCGGCGTCTTCCGCGTAGACAAGACCGGGATGCAGGCTGGCGAGGATGGCGTGCAGCTTGCCGTCATCGCCGCGCATCCTGGAGTAGGCCGACGACACCACGGCGATACGGCGTCCCGCGTGCATGGCAGCCAACGACAGCAGCGCCAGGTTCAAGCTGTTGTCCGACACCGCAACCACGGGATCTACCGGAGCGATATCGAGATCCAGCAACGCCTGGCCGATATTGCGGACCGTCGCATGCGCCTCACCGTAGCTGACGGTATGCCAGCCCGATTCCCTGCGCTCCGCCAGGAAGACACGGGATGGCTCCCTGGCCGCCCATCGAGCAAGCCAGTCGCCAATACAGCGATCGAACGCCGCCAGCGGAACCGACGAGTGCAGGACGAAACTGCCATCGGGCAGGTCGGTCCGCAGGATCCTGGGCTCTGCCAGCCGAAGGCCAACATCGAACTCAGCGGCACGACGGTCGGAGACGAGGGCGGGCACGCGGGTCACTTGGCCACCACCGAGGCAACCCGTACCGACACGGCTATCCCCGCCGCGATCGCAGCGTATTTGATTTGCATTGCAGTCTCCTGATTGCCCGTTCTTTCGACGGGCGTTAGCGTCAATCCACGTGGCAGCGCACCTGCCCAAGCCCTTCGATTTCCAGATTCAGTTCATCGCCACGGCCGATCTTGAACATGGGCCCGAGCGCGCCCGAGAGCACGACATCGCCGGCTCGTAGCGGCTCGCCCATCGCCGTCATGGTACGGGCCAGCCACCAGGCGGCATGCAACGGGTGGCCCAGGCACGCGGCACCGTTGCCCTCTGAAGCCGGTTTTGCATTGCGCGCGAAGCGCATCGCGCAATCGGCCAGCGCCAGGTCGGTCACGCGCTTCGGATCAGTACCGAGCACGTAGAGACCACAGGACGCGTTGTCAGCCACCGTATCGACCAGCGTGATCTTCCAATCCTGGATCGCGCTGTCGACGATCTCGATGGCGGGCAATGCAAATTCGATGGCGCGAAGGAAACGCCCCCAAGTGAGGGTGTCGTCGTCGAGGCCGCGGCCGATGACGAAGGCCACCTCCCCTTCCGCCTTGGGCTGGATCAGCGAGCCCGCGGGAATCGCCGCTCCGGACAGGAACTCCATATCGGCGAACAGCACGCCAAAATCCGGCTGGTCCACGCCAAGCTGTGCTTGCACGGCTTTCGACGTCAGGCCGATCTTCTTGCCGCTGATGGCACGGCCTTCGTCCAGCGCGCGTGCGGTGTTGGCGGCGGAGACGGCATAGGCCGCTTCGAGGCCGTCAATGCCGAAAGTCTCGGAGACCCTGGCGATGGGCCTGCGGTCGCGGCGAGCCTGGTACAGCGCATCGGCTGCTTGCTGGATGGGGGTGTCTTTCATCGTTGTCTACCTCGTGATGCTTGTTGGCTGGTCTTTGTCCGCGTATCCGCCCGGCTAGGCGGCGGCGAGACGCTCCGCGGCGGCGGCATGGACCGAGCGATATCCCGGCAGCAATTGCAGGAGCTGCCCAGCCTCCTTGGCCAGGCAGGCGGCATAACTCTCGGCAAGCGCCGCAACCACGTCCTCCACCGATCCGACCGCTTCGATGGCACCGACACCATGGCCCGCGGACCACACGTCCCGCCATGCTTTCGGCGCCGAGGCAATGTCGCCGGAAAAATCAATCTTCCTTTCCTCTTTGAGCTTGTCGGGGGTAAAGCCCGCCGCCGCCACGGTCGGCCTGAGCCAGTTCGCCATCACGCCGGAGACTGCGGTGGACTGCACCAGGTCTTCCATGCTGCTGGCCACCAGCATGTCGCGGTAGGCGGGCGCCGCCATGCTCTCCCGCGTTGCGATCAGGCGGGTGCCGACAACAACAAAATCCGCGCCCAGCAACTGCGCCGCCCGGATCTCGGCGCCGCTGGAAATGGCACCCGCCAGCCCGATCGGACCGTCCCAGAAACGGCGGACCTCCGCCAGGAAGGCGAAGGGATGATAGGTGCCGGTATGGCCACCGGCGCCGCTGGTAACCAACACCAGGCCGTCCACGCCTGCGTCGATCGCCTTGCGCGCCAGCGCCGGTGAAATGACATCCGCTATCACCAGTCCACCGTAGCCGTGCACGCGCTCCAGCACGCGGCGTGGGCTGCCCAGCGCCGTGGTGACGATACCCGGGCGATACCGTTCCACCAGTTCCATTTCCGCTTCGAATCGGTCGTAGCTGCTGTGGACGATCATGTTCAGCGCCCATGGTACTTGTGGGTGATGGGCGGCCTCCGCCGCGATCTGGGCAAGTGCCGCATCAAGCGCGGCAAGGTTGCGCGCGTTCGGGGCGGCGTAGGTGCCAACGATGCCAGCCTTCACGCTGGCGGTCACCAGGTCCGGGCCGGAGACCAGGAACATGGGCGCGCCCATGAGCGGCAAGCGCGCTTTGGCGAAGACATTGCGCACAGCAGAGTGTGAAGGGCTGGGCGATGCGTTGAGTGATGCATTGAGTGATGCATTGAGTGATGCGTTGGGGGCGTTCATCGTGTGGGTTCTTGTCTCTTGTCCATTCTTGCCTGTCTGCTGGAGGATGCCCGGCTAGCGCCGGCCGGGCCGCCCGCGGACTTCCCAGCCACCGTCGCTTTGCAGGATGGCGGCCGTGGTTGCCGGGGAATTGGTGCGCGAGGCCAGCAGCACGTAGTGCCCGGTGTGGTCCTCCGGCTGGGCGATGAAGCCCAGCGGCACGGCGTTTGCCACGGCGTCCGGGAAGCCAGGTATTTCCGACAGCCTGGTCTCCTGCTTGCCAAGGGATTCCGGGCCCTTCAGCGGCGTCACCGTGCCACCGGGCGCCACGCCGTTCACACGGATTTCCGGCGCGAGTTCATAGGCAAGCTGCCGGATCAGGCCCACGCAGGCATGCTTGGAAGCCACGTAGACCGGACCGCCGCCGCCAGCGTAGAAGCTGGCATTCGACAACGTGAAAATCATGCTGCCGCGACTCTCGCGCAGTGCGGGCGCGGCGGCATGGGCCGCTAGCAGGTAGCCCAGGACATTGACGTCGAACACCTCCCGGAACGTGGCGCTGACCACGCCCGGCTCCAGCTTGCGCAGCGTGGCGAAGTGATCCCACACGCCGGCATTGCCGACCAGGGTGTCGAGCTTGCCGAAAGCCTTGACGGTGGCTTCCACTGCCTGCGCATTGGCATCTTCCGAACGCACGTCGCCCACCGTGATCGCCACACGCTCGCCAAACTCGGCCCGCATGGTGTCCGCGCTCTGCGCGTTGCGCACCAGCACGCCGACGCCGGCCATGCCCTCTGCGAGGAACCTGCGGGTGACCGCCAGGCCAATGCCTGAATTGGCGCCGGTCACCAATGCCACATCGTTATCGAGCCAGCCCATGATCAGAAGAAGGTATTGAGGTTCTTGGACATCAGCAGGGACTGCGTGATGACAATCTTGCGACGGGCGATCCGGAAATCGTCGCCATGGGCGCGCAGCACGTCCTCGCGCCGGCCAAGCAGCAGATCGTTGTCCGCCTCGCCCCGGCTCCGGTAGTTGACGAAGACGGAATGCACGATGAGTTCGCCATCCGTCGCTCCCGCGTACGCTTCGATGTTGCTGATCACGTGCACGTGGCGGGTCGGGGGATCCTCGGCCCAGGCGGAGGGCTGCCTGAAGCGGGCCACGCGCCGTTCCAGGTCGAAGTGGTTGTCATCAAAATACGCCCCACGCCCCACGCCGTAGGCACCCAGCTTGTCCGCGCGGCGGCGGTTTTCGATGGCCGGCATCCAGTAATGGACGTCGTCCGTCATCAGTGCCAGCCAGTCACTCCACGCCTCGCTGTCGAGCAGGCGGGCCTCGCGATAGAGGAATTGCTGGACCCGATGGGCGGTGCCAAGGTCCACCACCTGCAGCGCTGGGGTTACCGGCTGCGGTTTCAGGAGTGCGCTCATGCGACCTCCTTCAGGCTGTCGTTGACGAACGCGCTCTCAGGCAGGCCCGGCTTGTCGCGCACCGGGACTTCATCCCAGGCGCGCGCCTGCATCAGGTCCAGCCAGCGCTGGTAGAAGGCCCGGTGGTTGGCTTCGTTGACCTGGTTGCGGTAGACGTTGCCCGGCAGCCCGCTGCCCTCCAGCCTGGAGTCCAGGCCAAGGCCCATGTACAGGTCTTGCTGCCGCGTGACGAAGCCGGCGTTGGTGCGGGTGGAGAACTCGAAGTTCTCGCCATCGTCCATCTCGAACACGCCGGAAGGCGAGAACGTCAACATGGTGCCCTTCAGCCAGCGATCCTTGATGTCCTGCGGCGCGCTCTTGTTGACGATGGTCCAGGTGTGCAGCTCGATCCTGCCCGGGCCGCGCGGATGCCAGACGCGGAAGGTGTTCTGCCCGGGCAGGAAGGAAAGGTTCGGGAATACGCTCACCGAAGAGATCGAACCGATCATCCTGGAGCGGAACTCGCCGAGCCGCTGCGCCACGAGCGGCTGGATTCCGTAGAGGTACTTGCGGATTTCCTTGTCGCCCAGGGTCGCGGCGTTGCCGACAACATCCAGGTTGAACTCCCAGCCATGGCCATTGAAATTGACGTGGTATGAATCCGGATCCCTGAAGACCTCGGCCACCGGGCCGCCCAGCATGGCGCGCGCGGCGGAATCATGCGTCCACAGCGCGTGGTAGATATCGCCGATGAAGTTCTCGACGGGCACCTTCCAGTTGCAGTTGATCACCGACTTCACGCAGCTACCGACAAACTCCGTGCCCTCGCCGTCCATGTCCAGCATCACGTCGAGGTAATAGCGGAAGTCACCGAGAAATTCCTCCAGCGAAGGCGCGTCCGGATCCATGTTTCCGAACACCAACCCCTTGTAGCTCGCTACCTTGGCAACCGGGTGCAGCCCGTGCTCCAAGCGGTCCATGCCGCTGGCCTCGAACAACTCCTGCCCCGCCATGCCCCGCAAGGTGCCGTCGATGCCGAAGCTCCAGCCGTGGTAGTTGCAGACAAAGCTGCGCGCGTTCCCCGCGTCGGTGAAGTTCAGCTTGTTGCCGCGATGCGGGCAGGTGTTCAGGAAGGCGCGGATGGAGGCGTCCTTCTGCCGCACCACGATCACGTTGTCTTCCGCCATATAGGTGGTGACATAATCGCCGGCCTTGGGAATCTGTGATTCGTGCGCGAGGAAGAGCCAGCTGCGCGCAAAGATCTTTTCCAGTTCCTGCTCATAGATGCGCTGGTCCCAGTAGACGCGGCGTGACAGCTTTCCGGCGTTGAGATCCAACAGGCGATCCAGGTCGCGCAGGGGCGCGCTGGTGGGGTCCTTGCGCAAGCGTGCGCAATTGCCGCTGCATTCGTGTGTCATGTTCACTCTCTCAGATGGCTGACGACGCCGCTTCGGATTCTTCGTCCAGATCGGCGTAGATCTGGTCAGCCTCGACGATGACCTTGTACGTGCGCAGGTCGACTGTGCACGGGAACCCGACGGCCTGCCCGGTGGGGATATGAAACTGGCCGTCGTGGACCGGGCAGGCGATAAGGTCGCCGTCGACGATCTCGCCTTCGGACAATGAGGCGGTGGCATGGGTGCACACATCGCTGGTGGCGAAGTATTCGCCGTCGATGTTGTAGACAGCCAGGGGGCAGCCCGATGTCTCGATCTTGCAGACCTGGCCCGGCGCCAGCGCTTCACGCTGGATCAGGAAGACTTTATTGCTCATTGCTGTAATTCCTTCTTGGCCGGCTCCGCGCCGGTCACTGCGTCACTGGGTCACTGGGTCACTGGGTCACTGCGTCACTGCAGATGCAACTGGACAAATCCCAGGCCCGTCACCCATTCCGGGACGGCTTCATAGGCAATGGTCTCGCCGCGCGCGCCTTCCAGCGCGCCCATGGCGCAGGCCCAGTTCCGGATCTCCATGCCGCCGTTGCCGCCGTTGGCCAGGATGTATTCGTCGCTGAGGGCGGCAAGCGCCTGCAGGTCATTGCGTTCGGCATAGTCCAGGATCTCACGGTCAAAGGTTTCGTTGACCTTGCCCATCTCGGCGGTGCCGACCCAGTGGCTGATGCCACCACTGCCGATCACCACGACACGCTCATCCTCCGGGTACGCGCCAACCGCATCGCGGATCTGCCGGCCAACCTGGATGGCGCGCGATATCCGGATATAGGGATCGACACCTGCGGCGAGGTACACCGGGATGGTGCCGACGGCGTGGCCCGCTTCGCGCATCGGCTGCACCATCAGCTGGTTTGGAATGCCAATGGCATGGTCCACCGTCAGCGCGCGCGCCACGGCCCAGTCGAAACCGTTGGCTTGGCCCTCGCTCGCGATATGCGATGCCAGCGCTTCACTGTTCGGTATCACCCCGCGCTTCAGGCCGGGCATGGCGTCCAGCGGGCCGTCGACATCGCCCGTGCCGATCAGGTAGCTGGGCAGGCAACCGGTGCCAAACAGCATGTAATGGTCCGCGCCCACGATCACCACACTGGTCGGCGCCAGTTCTGCCAGCCGTGCCGCGCAAGTCTTGAAGGCACCCCACATGCGGCCCCGCACCGCGGGTGTCGGCGCCTCGGGCGCGACGAACATCACCGGGTCATGGGGCACCAGGAAGCCACCTACGATCTTTCCCATCTTTGTTCCTGTTCCTGTTCCTGTTGCCGCTTCTAGCGCTTCAATGCGGCGCTGTGCAACGCCTCTGCCGATCCGACCGGGCGCAGCTTCTTCATATAGGCGCGCATGTCGCGCTCCGGGGACAGCTCCTGCCAGAAGCCCATGGTCAGCATCGGGTTGACGCCCGCCTGCTGCAGGCCAAGCACATCAAACTGCATCAGCATGGCCCGCTCCGCCTCGCTAAGGACAAAGCGCCGCAGATAGGCGTCGGCATCTTCGCGAAAGCGCTGCTTTGCCGTGCGATCCACCGTCAGCTGGTGAAGGACCTTTTCGAGGACGTTGCGGCTCATGGGCTTATGCGCAGAAATTGCCAACCAGGTTCAGGAAATCGGCGCGCCGCTCGGTCTGGACCCAGTGGCCACATTGCCCGAACAGGTGCAGGTCCGCCTGCGGAATCGTGCGGGCCAGCAACTGGCCGCATGCCGGCGGCACCACTCGGTCTTCACGTCCGTGCAACACCAGCGTGCGCGCCTCGATCTTGGCGATGGCAGCTTCCGGAAACCCCTTGACGATGGTCGGGCCTTGCGCATTCGGCTTGGGCAGCAGCTTGCGCAGCGCATCCTGCGCGCCGGGACGAGCGCTGGCCTCGTAGCGGGACTGCACCATTTCCGGGGTAATGATCGACTGGTCATAGGGGAACAGGCGCATCGTCTTTTCCATATTCTCCGGCGACGGCTCGTACTCCCAAGCGGAGCGCAGGCCCGGCGTCTGCTCGAACTCCCCTGCCGGCACGCCGAGCAGCACAAGGCGGTCGACGCGCTTGGGGTCGAACACCGCCAGGCCGACGGAAAGTGCCCCGCCGAAGGAGTTGCCGACAAACGAAGCCTTCTCGATATCCAGCGCATCCATGATGCCAACCAGGTGCCGCACCCACAGCTTGATGTCGTACTTCGTGCCTTCCTTGAACTCGGTGAAGCCAAAGCCCGCAATGTCCGGGACGATGACGCGGAAGCGCTTGCCGAGTTCGCCCATCACACCCTTCCAGTTCGACCAACCGGACACGCCCGGTCCCGATCCATGCAGCAGGAACAGCGGCTTGCCGGTGCCCTGGTCGAAGTAGTTGGTTTGGTGCTCCGCAGCGGTCAAGGTCAGGCCGACGCCCTCATATTGGTTCATCTCAATTTCTCCATACACATACGTATGTGTATGGTAGGAAGCGAAGCAGGTCCGGTCAAGCAAGAATTCTCGATAACTTACTGGTGTTTACCCGAGAGGCGGCAGATTCCTTACCATACATATATGTATTGATGGAGGGAAGTACAATCCTCTCCATCTTTATTGGAGGCACTATGCCAAAAGGCCCGGGGACCAGTTCCGCAGCCCCTCGCAACCAACTTACGCCAGAAGACTGGATCAAGGCTGCCCGCAATCTCCTGGTCAGTCGCAGCGTTGACGCGGTGCGCGTCGAAGTGCTGGCCAAGGAGCTGGAAGTCACGCGCGGCAGCTTCTACTGGCACTTCAAGGACCGTGAAGACCTGCTGCAGCGCATGTTGACCGCATGGCGCGATGAAGCCACCGAGCAGATCATCTACCGCTTCGAGCGCCGTGGGTTGCCGCCCCGGGAGCTGGTCCGGGATTTGCTCACCTTGCCGTTCCGGGGAACCGCAGCCCAGGAAGCGGCATCAACGGAACTTGCCATCCGCGCCTGGGCCCGCCGGGAAGAGCGGGTGCGCCAGGTACTCGATGAGGTCGACGCCAAGCGCCTGTCCTATATCTCGCAGTGCTTCAGCGCCCTCGGGTTCGATATCCCCGAAGCGCGGGCGAGGGCGTTCGCGCTATACAGTTATGAATTGTCGGAGTCCCTGCTTTCCCACCAGGGCACAGCGGCGCAGAAGGAAGAGCGCAGGGCATGCATCGAACGGTTACTGCTCGCGCAGTAGTCTGATGTTGCGCTCCGCCCCTGACCGGTGGTTGGCCGCTCCACTGGGCCACGCGGAGAATGCCTGGCATTGCCGAGATATTGTCAGAAGACGTCGAGCAACGGTTTCCACGTCTTCCTGGCAATGCCATCGTCATTGAAGTCATGGATCTCTGGCGTGGCACTATCAAACTGTTGCCAGATGCCCAAGGATGGCGACACAGGCTGACACGTAGTGGCAAAGCTGGATATCGCCGAGCGGAAATCCGCACCGACGCTCTCGAAGACTGAGTCGGCCACGTCAGCGACCATCGGCGCATCCGACCATGCCTCACGATTCCCGAACAGGAATGGTAGCTCCAGGCAATGGGGACTCATCAGGTTGTGCACGTGGCTGGACACACTGAACCTGTATGGGTAGACAGGTATTCCGGCACCGTTGCAGGCCATGGCAATTCGCCCTACGCCAGCCCCAAAAACGCTGTAACTACTCGCGTCGATGAGCTGAGTGTATGGGCTATGCCCGGGGCGCGCCGCGGCAAAGCTCGCGTATGCCCTCTCCCCAGCCACACCAAGTTTTTGCTCAAACCATGTCCTGACTTGCCCGTCGTCCACACCGACCACCTCCGGCACAGCAAACATGAAGGCGGTATTCTCCTCCGCCGTGGAGCCCAGCATGGACGACGACACATGGGCTGCCTCCACCGCACGCGGAAAGTCGAAGAGCCAGTCAGGAACGAGGCCTTCCTCGACCACGGGGCGAAACCCCACGGAGATATCCCCAAATCGAGCCCGAGCGCTCATCAGCTTGTCTTGCGTGACAAGAATTTCCTCCACGCTCATGCCGTCCAGATCGGAAGCCCCCGCGAGCGCCAGAAACTCCTGACTTGTCTGGATCGATTCTCCGACCAGGTGCGCAGGCACGGTCGGCAAACTGAGCATGACGTTTCGGCGGAGTAGTCCCTTCGACGCGGGACTGACACCCAGCAGCCACGCGTACCATGCGCCAGCGGATTGACCGCCAACCGTCACGTTGCTCGCGTCACCACCAAACTGCCCGATATTCTCCTGCACCCACTCGAGTGCCCGGATCAGATCATGGACAGCGCGATTTCCGCCGCTGTCCTTCCCGGAGGTGAAGTGCCCCAGCGCGCCCAGCCTATAGTTGACCGTCACAACGACAATCCGCCCTTCCCTCGAAAGGCGCTCGCCGTCATACCAGAAGGCCGAGCCGCCGCCCGACAGGAATCCACCACCGTGGATAAAGACAAAGACCGGGAGCGCCGTGGCTTCCTGCGGTGCCCATACATTGAGGACAAAGGCGTCCTCGGACTGTGCATTGCGGTCGATGCCGTTCCCCATTACGGCCGCCAGACGTGATGGCGTTTGTGGGAAAACAGCGGCAAGCTGCGTCGCATCGCGCTCACCTGGCCACGGCGTCGGGGAAACAACTTCGGACAGGCGGCCACGCGGATTCGCCCGCTCTCCATATGGCAATCCACGGAAGACGCAGATCCCCTTGTTCACGTCCCCTCTGGCGACACCAGACGACAACGACACCACTGCAGAATTGTTCTCTACCTTCATTTCTTCACACTCCTGATTCCCGCAACGAGCGAGAAAGTACCGCTACAACGACCGCACACAGGAGAACAGTCGCACTTCCCATTGCGATGAGTTGGCTTAGCGCAAAGCCCGACTTCATCAGCAGCCCTATTGACCCCGCCCCCACCAAAGACCCTATCCTTCCAATACCGCTCGCCCATCCCGCTCCCACCGAGCGAACCTCCGTCGGATAGACCATTGCAGCAACTGCATTCAGGACCACAATGGGCCCGCTAATAAGAAACCCTGAACAGAAGACAGTCATCGCGTAGCGAGTGGTCGATGCGGGCATGGATATGAGTTGGGGTGTCACCGCGCCCAAGACAAGCGCGATGAGGACGAACTTCAACGGCGCCATGCGTCGGATGGCGAACACGCCGGTAACGGCGCCCGCCAAGCCGCCAAACTGAAACAATGACGCAGTTCTTGATGCAATGGCAACGCTGACGCCCGCGTCACGAATCAACGTGGGCAGCCAGCTTGCGATCACATAGAAGCTACCGAGAATCAGGAACATCAAGACCCAGAGCAGCAGCGTGGTCGTCCTGAATTGCGGGCTAAACAGATAGACCACACTACCCTGGCGCCGCGCGGGCTCCGGAATCGAGGCGCGAAACGGCACGTCCGTCAGTGGATACAAGCCGAGTTTCGCCAATGCCCGCAAGATTGCATCCGGTGCAGCGCCAAGCTGTGCCAGGTACCTTGGCGACTCGGGCACCAACCAGATAACCGCCGGAATCAGCACAAGCGGCGCGGCGCCTCCTATCAGGAACAGCCCTTCCCAACCGATCACATCGATGAGATGACCTGTAAGCAGGCCAGCAAGTGCGGAACCGAAAAGGAAGCCGCAAAAGACGGCAGAAAGCGCCGAAGCGCGACGGCGTGCCGGCAGTAGCTCCGCCAATAGCGCACCAATGGCTGGCATCGCCAGCCCGATCCCCACGCCCGTCAGAAACCGCCAGACGATCAACTGAGTCAACGACGTACTGAATGCGCAGACCACTGAAGTCAGGGCAAACAAGGTCGCGCCGATGACGAGCACAGGCTTCCTTCCCCTCTTGTCCGCAAGCGTTCCTGCAGTCAAATACCCGAGCAGTAATCCGAACATGCCTGCCGCGATGGCAGAAGATATTTTCGATGGGCTGCTCGCAAAGTGAACGGCAATCTGCGGCGCGATGAAGCCGATGATGGCGGCATCAAACCCTTCAATTGCAACAATAGCGAAGCAAATCGAAATGATGACGTTCCTGCGCAGGCTTGGAGGCGCTGAGTCGATCAGACTGACGATATCCTCCGCACCGGCGTTCATTGTGGGATTCTTCATTGAGAGCTCACTGGATTCCGATTAAAACGCATGCTCAAGGAAGAGCCCTGCTATCGTTTGCTGCTTGCCGGAGGATGGTCCGGCGGCGCCATTGACCCATGCCTTGGCATCAGCAGTACCGCCAGCCCGTTGATATGCCGCCTGCAAATAGATGCGCGTTCTCGCAGAGAGCGAGGTTTCGGCTCTCAACAGAACCTGATGCGCATAGCGGTTAAACAGCGGGCCGTTGCCCTTCATGTACTGATAATGAAGAGTGACCCCGTACCGTTCGCCAAATGACTTTGTCGAACCAACGCCGAACGTGTCGATCGCACCGTCAGTATTGGCATTGGTAGTCCGCGAGTAGGAGCCAGCGAAGGTCCAGTCGTTGATCAGCCAGCGCGCACCCAGACCTAACGCCCGAATGTGCGTGTTGTTGTCAGGTGTGCTGTTGTCTCGAAAATCGGTGTAATTGGCCGTGGCGGCAAACCGCGAGGTTTCGTAAAGGGACCCGAGGCTGTATGTGCTCCCGCCCTGGACGGAGCCTGCTCTCTCTCCGAACGAGTACATTGCGCCTAGCTTCAGAGGCCCGAATTGATTGGTATATTTGACCGAATTGGCAGCCGATTCTCCATTTGACCGGTCGTAGTCAAACGACCCCCCTCGAATCCCCCCGTAAACGCCGCCGAAGTTCTGGAACGGGCCCTGTCCGGTACCCCATAAGCCACCGTGCCATGCACCGCTAAAGCCGCCAACGGTGAAGTAGTCGAACATGAAGTCCCGGGTATTCCCGAGCGAGAGGTCACCCAACTTTCCACGCAGGCCAACAATCGAGTATGTGTTGAATAGTTGCCCTAAGGTCTGGCCGTTGTCCACAAAGAACCTGCCCGCAAGGCGAAAATACGCGGACATATCGGGGGATAGCGTCTCTGAGCCATTGAAAGCAAAATAGTTGGGACGATAGGGGCCCGAATCCTGCCCATATCGGGCGCCCCCGTTGACATTCGACGTGCCCGTCACCCCGCCGGTTACCAGGCCGCTGATGGCCAATCCATCGGGCTGTGCTGCGGCGGTACTTCCCACAACGCCGATCACGCCCAGCAAGATGACCAGGCCGAACAACCCAGTCCGACGTACCGCTAGTGCCGTGGGGTTGCTGCTGGCCAACGAACTGCTCTTTCTCATACATCTCCTCCAAATCATCGCTTCGGATGGGCGCCTGGCCTGGCGGCATGGCGACCTCTTTTTTGAAACACAGGTCAAAGTCCGAGCTGCAATGCGCAAGGACTTACCGGTGCACCGATGTTAGTGGCGGAAATGAGGTATAAGGCATGACAGTATTGAGAAACTCCATGCGGAGTGGTCATACCCTAGCGTGGTGCGATGACGCCAAATGCATTGGCACGCACCAAAGTCAAGCTGCTACCGATGTCGAACTGAGCCGTCAATCGACGAGGACCTACCCAAGGCGTTGGTGGCTCGTTGATGCTTCGACGACGCGCCGAAGACACAGAATAAAGTCACGAGTTGGCCGGGTGCTCGTCTTGTCTCGCCGCCAGACTGCGGAAAGCGGCCCTGGACTGAGCCTGAAGACCAGCGGCAACAAGATGACTTCGTTGCGAGCGGCCATGTGCCTGGCCGTGCTTTCGGGCAAATGCCAGAGAAATTTACCGCTCAACATGAGCTCCCTACCGAGTTCCAGCGAAAGCGCCCCCACAATATTCGGCAGCTCGAGACCCGCCTCGCGAATTTCGTTGGCAACGAGTTCTCGCATGACGCTTCCTGGCGGCGCAGAGATCCACGGATACTGTACGCATGCGGCGAGATCCACCTCCTTTGAAGCCAGGGGATGTTCCGGAGAGCACGCCAGGACTATTCCGTCGTGCACAAGTTCGACTGTTCGGTAAGTCTGCCCATTCAGACTCGGGGGGCTACGACTGATTAACAAGTCGATTGCCCCGGAATCAAGCTTCTCTATCAAGGTCTCGTGCGGCCCCACTTCTACCGTGATGTCAACGCGGGGGTGAACTTCCCTAAACTGCAGGATCGCCTCGGCAACGGGCCAGCGTCCGAACATGGAGAAGCAGCCTATGGAAATGTTCCCCACGCCCCCAGCGGCGATGGAAGCAAGGTCTGCCTCGGCTTTGTGAAGATCGCTCAGAAGTAAAGCTGCGTGACGGCATAGGGTTGCACCCATAGGCGTCGTGACCGTCCCTTTGGCAGAACGCTCGAACAATCTGCCACCAACGATTTCCTCAATCTCTGCGACAGATCGGGAAAGCCCGGATTGCGTCATGTGGAGCTGCTGCGCGGCCTTCGAAAGATTGCCAAACTCCGCGACCGACAGGATGACTTCCAGATGGCGCGTGCGAAGCTTTCCTCGAAATGGGGTCATGTGGAGGGCGAGTATGCAAAGCTTGGACTATACGATACTCCCGGCATCCCAGGCCTGCCCCGCCCGTTGAGACCGCGCCCTCGGAATCCGGGCAAACCTGTCCTTTCGCAGGGCGGATCGCATTTCAAGGCCATCCGCGGGCGCAGCAACAACAATCGCGCAGGGTCTTCTCCTCGTGTCGGCTGTCAGTCAATTGCCGCTGAACGTCGGCTTGCGCTTCTCCAGGAACGCCGACACGGCTTCGCGATGGTCCGCCGTCTGGTGCGACATCGCCTGGAAGCCGGCCGACAACTCCAGCAACGTATCCAGCCGCGTGTGCATGCCCTCGCGCAGCAGGCGCTTGGCCATGCGCACCGCGTGCGGCGGGTTGGCGGCCACGGCCTCAGCCAGTTCGTTCGCGGTGGCAAGCAACTGGTCGGCGGGCACCACCTGTGACACCAGATTCCACTCCAGCGCCTTGCGGGCATCGATGGCGCGTGCTGTGAATGTCATTTCTGCCGCGCGCGACAAGCCAATAATTCGCGGCAGCAACCACGCGCCACCGTCGCCCGGGATGATCCCCAGCTTAACGAAGCTCTCGGCAAAGAGCGCGTTCTCGGATGCGATGCGCATATCGCACATGCAGGCCAGGTCAAGCCCGGCACCCATGGCGTGGCCGTTGACAGCGGCAATCACCGGCACTTCGAGATTGAACAGCGCCAGCGGCAGGCGCTGGATGCCGCGCCGGTAGTCGCGCCGGATCTCCATTCCGGTGACGTCGCCCGACGACTGGCGTTCCATCTCCTGGATGCTGCCGCCCGACGAGAAAGCGGTGCCGGCACCGGTGATGATGACAGCGCGCACGCTGGCGTCGGCCTCGATCCGGTCGATGGCTTCAAGGAACTCGTCCACCGCCGTATTGCCGGTGAGCGGGTTGCGCCGCTCAGGCTCGTTCATGGTCAGCGTGACGACGTGGTCGCGCTGTGCGTAATGCAGGAAGTTCGTCATGGTGTTCCGGTTTTCAGATGACCATCAGATTGCAAATCAGATGACAGAGCTCGCGCGCAGGCACCCGATGGCGCCGTCGTCGTAGCCGAGCAGGGATTTCAGTACCTGTTCAGTATGTTGACCCAGCAGGGGCGGTGCCGACTTCGCCTCGGGCGGCGTGGCGCTCATCCGGATGGGGTTGCGCACCAGCCGGACGGCACCACCGAGCGGGTGGTCCACCTCGACCTTCATGCCGCGGGCAACAACCTGCTCGTTCTCGAAGACTTCGGCAAGATCGTTGATCGGACCGCAGGGGACGCCCGCCGCCTCCAGCAGTGCGATCCACTGGTGCTTGTCGCGCGTGCGGACCATGTCGGCCAGGATAGGGACCAGCGTGTCGCGGTTCTGGACCCGTGCGGGATTGGTAGCGAACCGCTCGTCATCCGCCAACTCCGCTCGGCCGCAGATCTCGACCAACTTCCGGAACTGGCCGTCGTTGCCGACCGCCACGATAATCCAGCCGTCGCTCGCCTCGAACGACTGGTACGGCACGATATTCGCGTGCGCATTGCCCCACCGCTTCGGGGCGGTCCCGCTGGTCAGGAAGTTCGCGCCGACGTTTGCCAGCATCGCCACCTGCACATCGAGCAGCGCCATGTCTATGTACTGGCCCTCGCCGGTGCGGTCGCGGTGCGCCAAGGCAGCGAGCACGGCCGTGGTCGCATACATGCCCGTCATCAGGTCGGCAATCGCCACGCCGGCCTTCTGCGGGCCGCCGCCCGCTTGGCTGTCGTGCTCGCCCGTGACGCTCATGAAGCCCCCCAGCCCCTGGACGATGAAGTCGTAGCCCGCGCGCGACGCATACGGGCCGTCCTGCCCGAACCCGGTGATCGAGCAGTAGATCAGGGCCGGGTTGATCGCCTTCAGCGAGGCGTAGTCGAGTCCGTACTTCTTCAACTGGCCAACCTTATAATTCTCCAGCACGACGTCGCTCTGCTCCGCCAGCTCGCGCACGATGCGTTGCCCTTCCGGCGTGCCGATATCGACCGTCACCGAGCGCTTGTTCCGGTTGGCCGCGAGGTAGTAAGAGGCCTCGCGCGTTGCCGTGCCGTCCGGTGTCCTGAAGTACGGCGGGCCCCATTGCCGCGTATCGTCTCCTGCGCCGGGGCGCTCGATCTTGATGACGTCGGCACCGAAGTCGGCGAGAGTCTGGGCACACCAAGGCCCCGCCAGCACGCGTGTCAGATCGAGCACGCGGATATGATTCAATGCACCCATGCGGAATCTCCTGTCGTTGGGGTAATCGTGGTTCAGGCGTGCTCCGACCTTGGCACCTCGGCGATCAGGCGCCGAAGTGCAAGCGGGATACCGATAATGAGGAGGACCGCGGCAAGCCCCTGCGCGCCGGCTGCCGTCAGAAAGCCGCCGCTATAGGTGCCGGACATGTCGCGCAAATAGCCGATCAGCCATGGTGTCAAAAAGCCGGCGACGTTGGCCAGCGAGCTGATCAGTGGCACGCCCAGCTCGGCGGTCTTCTCGTCCATATAACGCACCGGAATCTGCCAGAACAACGCGATCCCCGCGCCGGTGCCGGCAAGCGCAAGGACCAGCGTGAGGAACGTCCCTGGCTGGCTGTGCCAGACGGCCGGCAGCGCCAGGATACTTGCCACGCTGACCACCGATGCGATCGCGCAGGCGAGGCGGCTGTCGCGATAGCGGCTGGCCGCACTCGAGAAGGCGATATTGCCGATGGCGCCAAGGAGGCAGATCGCGGCGATCACGCCGCCGATGGCGCTGTAGCCGCCGAATCCCGCCTCGTGGAGGATCGCCGGTATGAAGAAGCTCAGCGCAGAGTTGGCGGCCAGGATGCCGAAGTAGACGGCGGCGAGCACCCACGTCATCGGGTTGGCGAGCAGCGATACCGGTTTGCCAGCCGGCGAGACCGCCTGGCTGGCAGCGCGCGCCAGATCTGCCAGGATCAGCCGGCGCTGCCCTTCCGACAGCCATCGCGCCGTCGCCGGTCCATCTGGAAGGACGACGAAAGCGACCCCGGCGAGCACCACTGTCGGCACGGCCTGCACGAGGAACATCCACCGCCACCCTGCCACGCCGAGTAAGCCGCTCATATGGTCGAGCACGAAGCCGCCGGTCATCCCCACCGCGACCGTCGAGCAGATCGCCGCCGAATGGAAGATGCTGAAGTTGCGCGTGCGGCGTTGCGTGGGATACCACTGGTTCAGGTACAGGATGACGCCGGGATAGAAGCCTGCCTCGAAGGCGCCCAGCAGGAAACGCAGCGCATAGAACATGCCGGCCGACTTGACAAAAATCATCGCAACACTGGTCGCGCCCCACCCGAGCGCGATCACGGAGATGGTCAGCCGGGCGCCGGCGCGGCGCTGGACCATCGCGCTGGGCACGCCCAGCAGCACGTAGCCAAGAAAGAACAGGCCGGCGCCGAATCCGTACGCCGTCTCGCTGAAGCCCAAGTCCGGCGACATCTGCAGCTTCGCAAACGCCACGTTCGCCCGGTCAACCCAGGCCAGCATCCACAAGCCGAAGAGGATCGGCAGGATGCGCCATTCCGAGGTCCGATACGCCTTGCGCAATGCGGCGTCGGCGTCGGTATCGTAGGCCGGCGCATCCGCCTTGAATCGCGTGGTCATCACAATATCTCCTAATTCTGGCGCCCCCCGAGTCTCCACCGGGGTCGCCTGATACTTCTACCCACATTGGTCTGCTTCAGGCCTGTTCAGCGGGAACGATTTGCCCACGGTTCTCGCCGAAACCGATGCGCGCATAGCCGGGCCGCTCGCACCAGCCCGTCATCACGACCGCATCGCCGTCTTCGAGAAAAGAGCGGGTCTCGCCGGTATCCAGGTGCACCGGCAATTGGCCCGCACGGGTGAGTTCGATGAGCGCGCCCGCCTCCGCCGGCGTCGGGCCGGAAATCGTCCCGCTGCCCAGCAGGTCGCCGCTGCGCAGGTTGCAGCCGCCGACGGTGTGGTGCGCGACCATCTGCCCGACCGTCCAGTACTGGTGGCGGAAGCTCGTGCGTGAGAGGCGTGTCGGCGGGATGCCGTCACGCCGGAGGGCGGCCGTCTCAAGCGCAACTTCCAGCTGGATGTCGATCGCGCCCTGCTCCAACATCGAGGGCGACGCCAGGTAGGGCAGCGGTTGCGGATCGGCCGGCGGCCGGCTCCAGCCCGTGCGGAACGGTGCCAGCGCGTCCATCGTGACGATCCACGGGGAGATCGTCGTAGCGAAATTCTTCGCGTGGAACGGCCCGAGCGGAATCGATTCCCACGCCTGGATGTCCCGCGCCGACCAGTCGTTCAGGATGCAGAGGCCGAAAACATGCTCCTCCGCCCGGCCAACCGGAATGTGCGTGCCCTGCTCATTGCCGACACCGATGAAGATTCCCAGTTCCAGTTCGTAGTCGAGCCGGGTGCTCGCTCCCAGTTCGGGCTGGCCCTGTCCGGCCAGCACGCGCTGGCCGACAGGCCGCCGGACTATCTGGCCAGAGAGCCCGATGCTCGACGCACGGCC